>JBJXFY010000015.1:0-8402 GCA_046155815.1 Limisphaerales bacterium
CGACGGCGCGTCGCCGCCAGGGGCTACCAACGGGTTCGCTGGTTGAGCAACTCGAGGGCCTGCTTTGCGCGGGCGTCGCCGGCGTCGGCGCGGCGGGCCAGCTCCTGGGCCAGCCCGGCCATGGTATCCTGCACCGCCGTGAGCTGCTGTGGGGACAACCGCGGGTTCGAGCGCAGCGTCTGCAGCAGCATCATCGCCTCCGAAGCCTCGTCCTTCTTCATGGCCGTGACCGCCTGGTTCACGAGCTGCTGGACCGGCGGCCCCTCGTCGGCCGGCGGGATCGCCGGCGCCTCGGCCGTGGCCGGTCCGGTTTCGGCAGCTTCCGCGGGCGCCGCGGGAGCCTCCTCAAAGGCGGCGGCAAGCGCGGCCGGGTCGGCCTGAGGTTCCTTCTCCCCGCAGCCGGCCAGCAGGGCTGCCAGCACGAGGACGCCGCCGAGGGAAGCGAATCGGTGCTTCATGGTCAACCTCCGGTGCGGCTGCCGGGCACGTTCCACAGCCGGCCTGGGCGGCGCTGCGCCTCGCGGTTGAAGTCGAGGATCTTGATGTACTGCACGCTGCCGTCCACCACGCCGACGGTCGTGCCGAAGGAGTGGCTGCGGGTGATGCCCTCGTTGGGCGAACTTGAACCGTCGTTGAAGTCACCGGGGTTCCGCTCGTCGGCCTGCCAGAAAATGATGGAGTCCGGGACGAACTGCGAAATCTTGAAGGTCGTCCGGCGGATGTCGAAGGCCGTGATCGAGCCGTTCATGAGGTAGCTGCTGTACTTCTGCCCGCGCTGGCGGAAGGAGGCGTTGTTGGTGCGGTCGAGCGGGCAGCGGAAAAGCTTCTCGGACTGCAGGGACGGCCACAGCACGCCGGTCTTGAGGTTGGTGAAGTTGGCCGTGTACGGCGGCGTGCAGAGCCACCCGGGCCAGGGCTGGAAGTCCCAGTTGTTGTGCGGCAGCCAGTCGTCGTGGTCGTTGGCGTACAGATGCACCGCCAGCATGATCTGCTTCTGATTGTTCGTGCATTGCGTGCGCACGGCCTTCTCCTTGGCCTTGGCCAGGGCGGGCAGGAGCATGCTCGCCAGGATGGCGATGATCGCGATGACGACGAGCAGCTCGATCAGGGTGAAGGCTGCGCTGCGGGAGGGGGGCGGGGAAGTTTTCATGGCCTGCGCGTCGCGGGCCATCCTGTTCGGCCGGCCGGCCGGCGAAAAGCAGTTTCCGCGGTGTGCGCCGCAACGCTCACTCCGCATGGGCGCCCTCCTTCGGCTCCGGCAGCCAGCGCGTGAGCACCGCGCCGAGCACGGCGTACGCGGCCGCGACCCCGGCCCCGACCAGTGCAATCCGCGCCGGGTCCGGCGGCGTGCCGGGCGCGGAGGCGGACAGGGTGAGCGTGAACCACGCCGCCGCGGTGCCCAGCACACGCCCGCCGATGTTCGCCGCAAAGCTCTCGCCCGTGCCGCGAAGGTGCACCGGGAACACCAGCGGGATGTAGTTCCCCCAGAAACTGAACTGCGCCACCACCAGCAGTCCGGCCAGGAAGATGCCAAACTTGATCCACGGCAGGCTGTCCGCCTGCGGCAGCACGCCGGCGATCCACCAGAACAGCAGCGGCACGAAGATCAGCGACGGGAGCTGGAACACCCGGAACAGCCTCCGCCGGCTCAGGATGCGCACCGCCAGCACCGCGAGCAGGAAGCGCCCCACCAGCCCGCCCGTCTCCTGCATCAGCGTCACCTTGGCCACCTGCGCGTCGCTCGCGTTGCCACCGATCTGCCGGCGCTGGGCCGGGGTCAGGTCGGGCCGGCCGGCGTCCTTGGCCGTCTTTGCCGCCTCGCCCACCGCCGCCTTGGCCGCGGCGACCATGTGCGGATGCCCGCGCTCGGCCGGTGTGCCGAGGCCCGTCGCGCCGAGGATCTGGGGAAGCTGCTGGATCGCGCCGAAGGCGAGGCCATAGCTCGCCGCAAAGGCGAGCGTGGTCAGCACCGTGGTCCGGCGCAGCGCCGGGCTGAACAGCTCCGCCAGGCTCGGCCGACGCAGCTTGCCGGCGGCCTTCTTTTCCGCCCACACGGGCGACTCCGGCAGGAACGGCCGGATGAAGATCAGCGGGATCGCCGGAATGACGCCCGAGATCAGCGTGTACCGCCACGCCTCGTTCGCGCCGTGGATGGCCGGCAGGTCCAGCGCCCAGCGGGCCGCGAGCAGGTTCGCGCCGCCCACCAGGAAGCCGCCCACGGACGAAAACGCCTGCGTGTACCCCAGCACCTTCTCGCGCTGCATCGGGTTCGGAAACAGCTCCGCCAGCCACGCCACCGCCGCCACGAACTCCACGCACACGCCCACAAACACGAGGCAGCGCAGCATGAGGAGCTGCGGAAGCGTCATCGCGAAGCCCGCCGCAAACGCCGAGAACGCGTACAGCAGGATGCTGAACGTCAGCACCCGCCGCCGGCCCATCCGGTCCGTCAGGTAGCCGCCCAGCAGGCCGAAGACGCCGCCGGCCAGCGCCGGGATGAAGAACAGCGCCCGCGCCCACCGCACGTACATCTCGCCGCCGGGTGCCCACTTCGCCGCCGCCTCGGCCGGGGCCATGCCGGCGGCGATCAGCTCCTGCACCAGCGGCGCGCTCAGCGAGGCGATGGCCGGCTTGATGATCAGCGGCAGCATCAGCAGCTCGTAGATGTCGAAGGCGAAGCCGATGGCCGCGATGATGCAGATGAGCCATTGCGTCGAGGTGAGCCGGAGCGCCGGCGCGGGCGAACTCATACGTACGCGTAGGAAAGCCCGGCCCGCGGGCGGCTCCAAGCACCAAGTTCTGGCCGCCGATTCGATCCCAGCGGCGGCCCCCTTCCCGGCTCGCGTTGCGCCGCGTTCCCGGCGCAGGCTGCGGCCATGTCCGCGCCTTCCTTCGCCAGCCCGCCATCGCCGCGGGTCGCCTCGGTGGACGCCTACCGGGGCTTCGTGATGTTCCTGATGATGGCGGAGGTGCTGCACCTTTGCCGCGTGGCGGCCAACCTCCGGGAGGACGGCGCGCCCGGCGCGTTCTGGGACTTCCTGTGCCACCACCAGTCGCACGTCGCGTGGGTCGGCGGCTCGCTGCACGACCTGATCCAGCCCTCGTTCTCGTTCCTCGTGGGCGTGGCGCTGCCGTTCTCGCTGGCGGCGCGCGCGGCGCAGGGGCAGTCCACCGGCCGCCAGTGGATGCACGCGCTGTGGCGCGCGCTGGCGCTGGTGCTGCTGGGCGTCTTCCTGCGTTCCACGGGCAGCAGCCAGACCAATTGGACGCTTGAGGACACGCTGTCGCAGATCGGGCTGGGGTACCCGCTCCTCTTCGCGCTCGGGTTCACCCGGCCGCGCGGGCAGTGGCTGGCGCTGGGCGTCATCCTCTTTGGCTACTGGCTGATCTTCGCGCTGCACCCCCTGCCGGCGCCGGGCTTTGATTATTCGGCCGTGGGCGTGGCCCCGGAATGGCTGGAGAAGCACGGCCTGACGGGCTTCGCCGCGCACTGGCAGATGAACAGCAACTTCGCCTGGGCGGCGGACCGCACGATCCTGAACTGGTTCCCGCGCCCGAAGCCGTGGGAGTACAACGGTGGCGGCTACGCGACGCTCAGCTTCATCCCCACGCTGGGCACGATGGTCCTCGGCCTGCTGGCCGGCGGCGTGCTGCGGAGCGACCGGACGCCGCGGGCGAAGCTGACGTGGTTCCTCGTCGCGGGCGGGGCGATGCTGGCCGCGGGCTGGGCGCTGGGCGCGGCGGGCGTCTGCCCGGTGGTGAAGAAGGTATGGACGCCAAGCTGGGTGCTCTTCAGCGGCGGCTGGTGCTTCCTGCTGCTGGCCGGCTTCTACGCCGTGGCCGACCTCGCGGAGCAGAAGCGGCTGTTCTTCCCGCTGATGGTGATCGGGGCCAACTCGATCTTCGCGTACAGCGTCGCGCACCTATGGGACGGGTTCATCGCCAAGAACCTCAAGACCCACCTCGGGCAGGAGTTCTTCCAATTCGCGGGCGCGGCCTATGAGCCGTTCGTGCAGGGCGCCGCGGTGCTGCTGGTGTTCTGGCTGATCCTCTGGTGGATGTACCGGCGGAAGGTTTTCCTGCGGATCTGAACGGCTTCGTTTCCGATTGCCGTCCACCCCGCCCCGCGACTTCCATCGCCCCGGCATGGCTACCGCCCCCCCCGCCGACACAACCCCGCCACCTGGCCACGGCGTCGCCGCGTCCGAACGGCTCCTGGCCCTCGATGCGCTGCGCGGCTTCGTGATGTTCTGGATCATCGGCGCGGACGACATCGGGCACGCGCTGGCGCACCTGCAAGGAGGACCGGTGATGGCGTTCCTCGCGCGGCAGCTCGACCATGTCGCGTGGGAGGGCTGTCGTTTCTACGACCTGATTTTCCCGACGTTCGTCTTCCTCATCGGCGTGGCGATCACCTTCTCGCTGGGCCGGCTGGTCGAGCGCGAAGGTCGCGCCGGCGCGGTACGGCGGATCTTCAAGCGCGCGCTGCTGCTGTACGCGCTCGGCCTCTTCTACTACGGCGGCATCGCCGGCGGCCCCGAAATGGTGCGCTGGGTGGGCGTGCTGCAGCGGCTGGCCTTCAGCTACTTCTTCGCCGGACTGGCGTTCATCTACCTGAAGCCACGCGGGCAGGTCGCGCTGTGCGCCGGGCTGCTGGTGGGCTACTGGGCGCTGCTCACGTTCGTCCCGGTGCCCGGCGTGGGCGCGGCGAGCTTCGAGGAAGGGAGGAACATCGTGAACTGGTTCGACCTGCACTACCTGCCGGGCCGCAAGTGGGACGGCACGCACGATCCCGAGGGCATTCTGAGCAACTTCCCCGCCGTGGCGTCCTGCCTGCTCGGTGTCTTTGCCGGGCGGTGGCTGCAGCGGCACGACGTGCCGGAGACGACGCGGCTCACGAAGCTCGCCGTGGCGGGCGTGATCGCGATTATCGCCGGCCACCTGTGGGGCCTCCAGTTTCCAGTGATCAAGAAGCTCTGGACCTCGTCCTACGTGCTCGTGGCCGGCGGCTGGAGCGCGCTGCTGCTGGCGGGCTTTTACTGGGTGATCGAGGTCCGGAAGGTGCGCGGCTGGGCCATGCCGTTCGTCTGGATCGGTTCCAACGCTCTGGCGATCTACCTCCTCAGCAATGTCATCCCCTTCGCGAAGCTCTCGGAACGCTTCGCCGGCGGCGGGGTGAAGGTCTTCTTCGACGGCCTCGTGCCGGGCCTCGGGCAGGTGGTGCTCGCCTTCGTGGGCATGGGCCTGTGCGTGTGGGTCTGCTGGTTCCTGTACCGGCGAAAGCTGTTCATCCGGCTGTAGGGCGATGCGGGAAACGAACGGACGGGAACGAAGGCAACGGAGACTACACGAGGCGATGTCGCAATGCCCTTTGCACTTCGTTCTCTCTGTCCTCCCCTGTTCATGACCTCTGCCTTCGACCCCGCGGCGCTGCCCTACTTCGCCTTCGGTGCGAACCTCGACGAGGCCGAGATGGCGCACCGCTGCCCCGGCGCACGGTCGACCGGCGTGGCGCGGCTGCCGGGCTGGCGCTTCCTCACCAACTGCCGCGGGTGGGGCACCATCGTCCCCGCGCCGGGCTGCGTCGTGTACGGCCTGCTCTGGCAGGTCACGGCCGCGGACGTGGCGTCGCTCGACGATTACGAGGGCTTGCCCGAAGGCCTTTACCGTCGCGACCAGATCGAGGTGTTCGCATTGGACGGCCGGACGGTGAACGCCTGGGCCTACTTCGCCACCGACAGCGAACCCGGCCCGCCTCAGCCCGGCTATCTCGAACAGGTGTCCGCGGCGGCGGCGCGGCTGGGGCTGCCGGCGGAGTATGTGGCGGAGCTGCGGGCTGGACGGACCGCCTGAGCGCCGCCCGCGAAGGCTTTACCCGCCGGCCGGCTTGTCTATCGTCCAGCCATGCCGGATCGCATTCTGATTGACCCGACCGTGTGCCACGGCAAGCCGGTCATCCGCGGCACGCGCGTACTGGTGGCCAACATCCTCGGGGCGCTGGCCGGCGGGCAGGGCCGCAGCGAGATTCTGGAGGATTATCCGTCCATCACCGACGCGGACATTGATGCGGCGCTGGAATTTGCAGCACGGAGTGCCCGGTTCGAGGCCTTGGCATGATTCTCGGAGCGTCTGAGATCCCTCGCGGTCCCGCTAAACCCCCGCTCGCGGCCCCCTTGATAGAGGGCCATCATGCGCTTCATCACCGACCAAAACTTCCCACGCGCCTGCCAGCCGCTGCTGGCCGAATTCGGGCACGAGCTTTGTGACCTTCGGTTTCCCATCGCCACCAGCGCGCCCGATGACTGGATCTTCACCGAGGCACAGCGGCTTGATGCGGTTCTGCTCACCACGGACAAGGACTTCTTTCACACCGTTCCGTTCCGCTACCCCCGCCACGCGGGCGTGATCGTCGTGAACTTGGACCGGCCCAATCGCCGGCGGATTTTGGACCGCCTGCGCCACGGGCTGGCCCTGCTGGCGGAGCGTCCGATCCGCAACCACGTCCTCCTCATCCTCGACCGCCATGTCCTCCATTCCCAGCGCACCGGCGACGGCTGAACCGCCGATCCCCTTCCCCCACGCCCGCCTCCGCGTCTTCCCGCTCGCCGAACGACGCAGCCTGTCGCGCGTCGAGGACATCCTGCTCGACCCCGACGCCCCGCCCGCGCCGGTCCGCGAGGCCGTCGCCGCGCAGGTCGGTCAGGCCGCGGCCGACATCCGCGGCGCCCGCGAGCGCGGCGCGGCGGTGATGCTCATCTACGGCGCGCATCTGCTCCGCAATGGCGCCGCCCCGCTGCTGGAACGCCTCCTGGCCGGCGGCTGGATCACCCACCTCGCCACCAACGGCGCCGGCACGATCCACGACTGGGAATACGCCTGGCTCGGCCGTTCCACCGAGAGCGTCGAGGCCAACGTCGCCACCGGCACCTTCGGCACCTGGGATGAGACGGGCCGGAACATCCACCTCGCCCTGCTCGCCGGCGGCCTGATCGGCGAGGGCTACGGCCGCGCCCTGGGCCGCTTCATCCACGAGGACGGCGCCACGCTGCCGCCATCGGACCAGCTCGCCGCGCTCGTCTCGCAGTTCCCCGCCGACCCGCTCGCGCCCGCCGCGTGCGACCTGCTCGTGGCCATGCAGCGCCACGGGCTGGCCGAGGGCCGGCACGAGGTGATTCACCGCTGGAAGCACGCCTCGATCCTCGCCGCCGCGTTCCGCCACGGCGTGCCCCTTACGGTGCATCCCGGCATCGGCTACGACATCGTCGCGTGCCACCCGATGTTCAACGGCGCCGTGATCGGCCGCGCGGCGGAGGCGGACTTCAAGACGTTCTGCGCGTCCGTGGACCGGCTCGACGGCGGTGTCGTTCTCAGCATCGGCTCGGCGATCATGGGGCCGCAGATCTTCGAGAAGGCCCTGAGCTGCGTCCACAACGTCCGCGCGCAGGACGCCCGCCCGAACGTGGCCGGGCACGCGATCCACGTGGTCGACCTGCAGGACGGCGGCGGCTGGGACTGGACGCGGGGCGAACCGCCGAAGACGAACCCGGCCTACTACCTGCGCTTCTGCAAGAGCTACTCCCGCATGGGCGGCGCGATGCATTACGTGCAGGCGGACAACGCGGCGTTCACGCGTCATCTGGCGCGGTCACTCGCATGACCCCCGCCCGGTTCGCCACCCTCGCCGCCGCGTACCCGCGCCTGCGCCTCGCGCTCGTCGGCGACTTCTGCCTCGACCGCTACCTCGAGATTGACCCAGCGCGGGCGGAGACCTCGATCGAGACGGGGCTGACGGTCCACAACGTCGTCCGCGTGCGCAGCCAGCCCGGCGCGGCGGGCACCATCCTCAACAACCTCGTCGCGCTCGGCATCGGCGAGGTCCATGTCGTCGGCTTCTGCGGCGACGACGGCGAGGGGTACGAGCTGCGGCGCGCGCTGGCCGGGCTGCGCGGCGTGGACGCGGCGCCTTTCGTCACGTCGGCCGAGCGACGGACGTTCACCTACTGCAAGCCGCTGCTGCGGCACGCCGGCCGGCCGCCGGAGGAGCTGAACCGGCTCGACAGCAAGAACTGGTCGCCCTCGCCCGCCGCGCTTGAGGACCGGCTCATCGCGTCGCTCCGGAAACTTGCGCCCGCCGTGGACGGCGTGATCGTGATGGACCAGGTGGACGTGCCGGACACGGGCGTGGTCACGGCGCGCGTGCGGGCGGTGCTGGGCGAACTGGCCGCGGCATTTCCGACGAAGCTGTTCCTCGCCGACAGCCGGCGCGGGCTGGCGGACTGGCCGGCGCTGGGCTTCAAGATGAACGCCGCCGAGCTCGCCGCGCTCACCGGCCGAGCCGCCGCCACGGTGGACGCGGCGCAGGCCACGGCCGCCGGCCTCGCGGCACAGACGCGGAGGCCGGT
>JBJXFY010000020.1:0-7529 GCA_046155815.1 Limisphaerales bacterium
ATGGCCCACGCCGTGATCGGGTTCAGGGACGCGGTGCAGATGATCAACATGATGACCGCCGCGCCGGCGCCGAGATGCAGCAGGATTCGATGGTGGGGAAAAAGGACTCCCGCGAGCCACAGGGCAAAGGCCAGCAGCGGCAGGACAACTTCCGCCGGACGCATGGGGCGGCCGCCGAACAGTCCCTGCAGTTGGAACTTCAGGAATACGAAGAACACCGCGGCCGCCACAGTCGTAGTGCCGAGGATCCAACCCAGCGTCATCATGGCGTTGCCCGGGCCGGGACCTGTGGCATGGCGTTGCGTCGGTTCCCGTACTCGCGAAATCGGTCGGCGCGATAGGTGACAAACAGTTCGCCCAGCGTCGGGGTCGTGGCCGTTGTGGCCGGCAGCTTCCAGTCGCGGTCGCAGAGCTGGGCGAGGACTTGGTCGCGGGTCAGCATCCCGTCGGGCCGGCGCTGTCGATGGTCGCTGGGCAGGCCGGAAGCGAGCTTGAGCGCGGGGATGTCGGCGGCGCGTTTCGCGCCTCGGAGTGTCCTGCCCACGGCGGCTTGGCTGGAGCGGACGCCGGCGGTTGGCCAGCAAAGTTCCGGTCGCGTACCCCGGGGCGGGGCTTGTCTGACCGGGGCGACTCCGCTGTACTCCGCCCCGTGGCCGTGCGTCTCGCGATCTTGGGCTCGGGCAAGGGCTCCAACTTCGTCGCGCTCGCGGACGCCGTCGCCGACGGCGGTCTGCCGGCGACGATCGGGCTCGTGCTCAGCGACGTGGCGGATGCCGGCATCCTCGCGTCCGCGGCGGCGCGCGGGCTGCCGCACCAATTCCTCGCTCCGGGGCCGTTCCGCACCAAGCTCGACGAGGCCGCCGAGGCCCGCTACGTCGCGGCCCTGCGCGAGGCGCGGGCGGACTGGATCCTGCTCGCCGGCTTCATGCGCGTGCTGAAGGCGCCCCTGCTGAACGCCTTCCCCGGCCGCATCGTGAACATCCATCCCTCGCTGCTGCCGGCCTTCCCCGGTCTCGATGCCTGGCGGCAAGCGCTTGATCATGGCGTCAAGGTGACCGGCTGCACCGTCCACCTCGTAGATCAGGGCGTGGACACGGGCACGATCCTTGGCCAGCGGACGGTGCCCGTGCTCGACGACGACACGCCGGCCAGCCTTCACGCACGCATCCAGGCGGCGGAGGCGCGGCTGTATCCGGCCGTGGCGGGCGGTCTGATCCGGGGCGAGATTTCCGTGCAAGGCGGGCGAAGTCGCGGTTTCGTTGCGGCGTGAAAAAGAAGCGTCCGACCGTCCGTCCCGCGCCGGACTTTCCCCGGCGGCGCTGGGAGATCAATCCCTATACCCGCGTCAAGGGCTCCGCGAAGCGCTACACCCGCGCGCGCCCAAGGCCGCAGGCTCTACATGACCAAGACTGAAAAAAAAGACGTGCTCCGGCTCGGCCTGCCCAAGGGCAGCCTGCAGGAGGCCACCCTCGAGAAGCTGGCCCGTGCCGGCTGGAACGTGCAGGCCTCGAGCCGCTCCTACATCCCCTACGTGGACGACCCCGAACTCGACATCCGGCTGATCCGCGCCCAGGAGGTGAGCCGTTACGTTGAGCACGGCTACCTCGACGCGGGCATCACCGGGCATGACTGGATCGTCGAGAACGGCTCGGACGTCCGCGAGGTCGGCGAGTTCCTCTTCAGCAAGGCGACGCGCCAGGCCACGCGCTGGGTGCTGGCCGTGCCGGAAACCTCGCCGGTTCAGTCGGTACGGGATCTCGAGGGCAAACGCATCGCGACCGAGGTCGTCAGCCTGACGCGCCAGTACCTCGCGAAGCACGGCGTCAACGCGGAGGTCGAGTTTTCCTGGGGCGCCACCGAGGTCAAGGCCCACGAACTCGTGGACGCCATCGTCGAAGTGACGGAGACCGGGTCGTCGCTGCGCGCCAACCGCCTCCGCATTGTGGACACGCTGCTCACTTCCACCCCGCGCCTGATCGTGAATCACGCCGCGTGGGGCGACGCCTGGAAGCGCCGCAAGGTGGAGACGCTCGCGCTGCTGCTCCGCGCTGCGATTGACGCCGAGGCCAAGGTCGGGCTGAAGCTGAACCTGCCCGAAGCCAGCCTCGAAAGCGTGCTCGCCAGCCTGCCGGCGCTGCGCAATCCCACCGTCTCGCGCCTCAGCCAGCCGGGCTGGCTCGCCCTCGAAACGATCCTCGACGAGGCGGTGGTCCGGGAGATCATCCCGCTCCTCAAGGCGGCCGGTGCCGAAGGCATCATCGAGTATCCCTTGAACAAAGTCGTGTACTGACCTAGGCTGTCGGCCCGTTTCGCAAATTATGGGTTCACTGAAAAAACGCCGGAAGGCCAAGATCAACAAGCACAAGCGCCGCAAGAAGCTGCGCGCCAACCGGCACAAGAAGCGCACTTGGCAGAAGTAGGCGCCGTTCCGGCTTCCATTTTGGCGGCCCGGGCAGGGGACGGGACGCGGCTCAACTCCCACGACCATGTCCGGGCTGGCCCGATTCTGCGGCATCCTGGCGCTGGCCGCCGGGTTGTGCTGCGCCCCGGGATGTCGCAGCCCTCGCACCCAGGCCGGGCCGGATGCGACCGACCTGCTGCTGGTCCCCCAGGAAGATCGGCTGGCCGAGGCGCACGCGCGCTTCGCTTCCGGCATATTGGCCGAGCTGGACAACGCGCCCGAGTCCGCGCTGACGAACTATCTCCAGTCGCTCCAGCTCGATCCTGGCAACGAACGCCTCGCGCTGGACGTCGCGCGGCGAATGTTCGAGCGCAGCCGGCCTGACGAGGCGCTGGGCGTACTCCGGGCTTCCGCGGGCCGGCCCGGAGCCTCGGGCGACATCCAGGCATGGCTGGGCGTCACGCTCGCCATGGCCGGTCGCCGCGACGAGGCGGAGTCGGCGCTCCGCGAGGCCGTCCGTCGCGAGCCGGACTCCCTCTTCGCCAGCCGGAATCTGGCGCAGATTCTCGCGCAGTCCGGCCGCACGGACGAGGCGCTGGCTGTCCTCGCTACCCTCGGTGAGCGCCCCGACCTCGGTCCCGCCGACCTGCTTGGGCTGGCCGAGGCGCATGGGCCGCTGCTTGCACTCGCCCGGCCGCGGGCGGAGGAAATCCGTGTCCGTATCGCCGCGCTCGCGCGCCGTGCGCTTGAGGCCCCGATCCTCCCTCCGGGCGACCTGCTGCGCGCTGGTGACCTCCTGCGCATTGCTGGCGACGTGGACAGCGCGGTCGCCGCCTTCGAACGCGTCCTCGACAAGGAACCGGACCTGCCCGGCCTGCGCGAGCGCCTCGCGGACATCTATCTCGCCCGCGACCGTCGCGAGCAGGCGCAAAAGCAGCTTGAGGCGCTGTCCCTCAGCCAGCCGACCAACCCGCTCCCGCACTACTATCTTGGGTTGATTGCGCTTGCCCAGGACCGCGCCGCCGAGGCCGTGCGCCACTTCGAGCGCGCGCTGCTCCTGCGGCCGAACAGCGAGCCGCTGCACCTCGACCTGGCCGCCGCGCTGCTGGACCACGGCGAGCCGGCCAAGGCCCTCGAGGTGCTGAACCGCGCGCGCCAGCGCTTCCGCCGCTCATTCCAGCTCGAATACCTCACGGCGCTCGCGCACCTCCGCACAAAGGACTACGCCCAGGCCATCCGGCACTTCATCGCCGCCGAGGTCACGGGTTCATCGGACCAGCCCGACCCCACCGGACCGGTGTTTCATTTCCAGTTCGGCATCGCGTACGAGCGGAGCCAGGACTTCGTGAACGCCGCCGCCCAGTTCGAGCAGGCCATCGGGCTGAATCCGGACTTTGCGGAGGCGTTGAACTACCTCGGCTACATGTGGGCCGAGCGCGGCGAAAACCTGGAGCGCGCCCGCGAGCTGATCGCCCGCGCGGTCAGGATCGAGCCCGACAACCCCGCCTTTCTCGACAGCGAGGCCTGGGTGCTGCACCAGCTTGGCCGCTCCGCCGAGGCGGTCGCGCCGATGCGGCGCGCCGTCGAGCTGAACCCCGAACCGGACGCGACGCTTTTCGACCATCTGGGCGACATCCTGAAGGCGCTGGGCCGGACGGAGGAGGCCCGCGACGCCTGGCGGCGCTCGGTCGAGATCGAGGACAACCCCGTGGTGCGGGGGAAGCTGGAGGGCGGCATCCCGGCCGGGCCCGGGGCGCCCGCCACCTTGCCAACGCCGGATCCCGCGTCTTAAATCGCCTGTGCAGCAGCAGCAAACCCTCCGCACGCCGGTGTCCCTCACCGGCACCGGCCTGCATGGGGGCAACCGCGTCAAGATGACGTTCCTGCCCGCACCGGCGGGCGCAGGGCTCCGATTCCGCCGCGTGGATCTCGAAGGCCGGCCGGAGATCGAGGCCCGCGTCGAGCACGTCTGCGAAACCTCCCGCTCAACGACTCTCGGCAAGGGCGGCGCCCGCATCCACACCGTCGAGCACGTCCTGGCCGCCCTCACTGGTGCGGGCGTGGACAACGCGGTCATCGAGCTGGACGCCGGCGAACCACCCATCGGCGACGGCTCCGCCCGGCCGTACCTCCGGCTCATCGAGGACGCAGGCCTCGAACCGCAGGCGGAGGCGCGGGAGGTGTTCCGCCTGGACTCGCCGGTCGAGTTCGAGGCCGGCGAGACGCTGATGGCGGCGTTCCCCCACGACCGCTTCAAGATCACCTGCACCAGCGCGGACAAAGCTGGCCGTCACACGCAGTTCTATTCCGTCGAGCTCAGCCCCGAGACGTGGGCGCGCGACATCGCCCACGCGCGCACTTTCTGTTTCTATGAGGAGATCGAGTTCCTCATCAAGAACGGCCTCATCAAGGGCGGCTCGCTCGAGAACGCCGTCGTCATCCGCGACGACGCCGTGCTCACCAACGAGCCGCTGCGGTACGACGACGAGTTTGTCCGGCACAAGATCCTCGACATCATCGGCGACCTGACCCTCGTCGGCCGGCCGTTCGCCGCGCACGTCGTGGCGGTGAAGCCCGGCCACGCCGCGAACTGCGAGCTGGCCCGCCAGATCCTCGCCCGCGTCCAGAAACCTGCGCGCGCCGTGCAGACCTTCGCCCCGCCCCCCGCCGCCCCCGCCGGCGGGAACGCCGCCGGGAATCCCGTCGTGGACGGCGCGCAGCTCGACGTGAGGCAGCTCATGAAGCTGCTGCCGCACCGCTATCCGTTCCTCATGGTGGACCGCATCACGCGCATCGAGGGACAAAAGATCAGCGCGCTGAAGAACGTCACCATCAACGAGCCATTTTTCCTCGGCCACTTCCCGGAGCACCCGATCATGCCGGGCGTGCTCCAGCTCGAGGCGATGGCCCAGGTGGCCGGCATCCTGATGCTCCGTCAGGCGGAGAACTTCGGGAAGCTCGCCTACTTCATGTCCGCCGAGAGCGTGAAGTGGCGCAAGCCGGTGCGCCCCGGCGACCAGCTCATCATTGACATCGAGTTCCTCAAGAGCCGCGGCAAGATTGGCAAGGCCAAGGGCGTCTGCTCCGTGGACGGCGAGGTCGTGAGCGAGGCGGAGGTCACCTTCATGCTCGTGGACCGGTGATGCCTCCGCGCCTCCAGCGGTCCGGCGGCCGGCTTTTCCGCGCGTTGCCATCCAGCCCCGATGACGTTAACACCCCCGGGCTAGGACGCGGCCGTTCCGTGTCCCCCAGTGCTTGACCACCACCGTGTCCGACAGCCAGGTGCATTCGACCGCCATCGTCCATCCGGGCGCGCGGATCGGCGACGGCTGCGAGATCGGCCCATATTGCGTGATCGGGGCCGACGTGGCGCTCGGCCCCGGTTGCCGGCTGCATTCCCATGTCGTCATTGACGGCCACACCGCCCTCGGCGCGGGCAATGAGCTGTTCCCCTTCGCCTGCCTCGGCCTCAAGACGCAGGATCTCAAGTGGGCCGGCGGCCGCACCCGCACCGAGATCGGCGACCGCAACACCTTCCGCGAACACGTCACCGTCCATTCCGCCACCGTTGAAGGCGGCGTCACCGTGATTGGCTCTTACAACCACCTCCTTGCCTATGCTCACGTCGCTCACGATTGCCGGCTGGGCGATCACATCGTCATGTCCAACGTCGCCACCCTTGCCGGCCACGTCGTCGTCGGGGACCGCGCCGTCGTCGGCGGACTGGCCGCCGTGCACCAGTTCTGCCGCATCGGCGCCATGAGCATCATCGGCGGCTGCTCCAAGGTCGTGCAGGACGTGCCCCCCTACATGCTTGCCGACGGCAATCCCGCCCAGGTCCGCCACATCAACAAGGTCGGCCTCGAGCGCAACGGTGTCTCCGAGGCCGCCCAGACCGGCCTCCGTCAGGCCTACAAGATCCTCTTCCGCGAAGGGCTCATGGTCTCGAACGCGCTCGCGCGCATCGAGGCCGACCTGCCCCCGCTGCCCGAACTCGAGGCGCTCGTGCAGTTCGTCCGCGCGAGCGACCGCGGCATCAGCAAGTAACCCACCCAACCCTCCCCGGTGCCAGCGCGCCCCGACTTGCCGGCTGCGCGTCCCGGAACCCCCCAACAAAAGCATGACTCCACCCGAAGGCCCGTCCGGCGCCCGCCGACGCGGCCACTCCTTCAAGCCCAAACGCCGCGCCCCGCTCCGTCTCGGCGCCGCCCTCGACACCCGTGGGGAACAACCCGCCCCGGGAACCGAGACGCTGCCCGCTTCCCAGGAGACGACCGCCTCAGTGCCGGTCGCGCCGCGGGCCGAGAATGTCAGACCCGCACCCCCCGCGGGTGACACTGAGTTCATCGGACGTCCCGAATACCTGGCCGAGCCGCCTGCCGGCGACCGGTCGGAAGCGGCGTCCGCCGGACTGCCGCCGGGCACCCCCCAGCCGCCGCGGCGCGAGCCGCCCGCCCGACCTGAGTTCCGCGAGCGCGGCGGGCGCGTTGAGAGGGATCGTGATCGGGGCCGCGGTCGTGACCGCGATCGTGGGCGCGATCCACGCAGCGACGAACGCCGCGATCAACCTCAGCGCCTGCCGTCCCCGCCGTTCCCGCCGCCGCCGTTGTCTCGACCGGAGCGGGCTGACCGCCCCGACCGGCCCTACTTTGCCCCGGAGCCGCTTCCCGAGTCACCACGCCAGCCTGTCACACCCCGCAGTGTGGTCGAAGCCGTCACGGAGGTCCGCCGAGTGATCCACGGCTTACAGGAGGCCCTGCGCGAACTGGAAGACCTGTACGAGCTGATCGAGGATGCCGGTACGCAGCAGCACGCGGACGAGCGCGAGATCGCCCGCCTTACCGACCTGCTGCGCCGCGCGCAGACGCAGCGCCATGTGCCCGAGGCCCGGCCGCAGCCGCGCCCCGAGCCTCCGCAGATCGAGCCGCGAGACCCTGAGCCGCGAGATCCCGAGCCGCCCGAAGTGGCGGATGAGCCGGCGGAGCTGCAGGAGGCCGGGGGCATCCGTCCCTTTGTGGATGATGCGATCACGCGATCCGACTTCGAGCCGGAGGATGCTTCCGCTGCACCGCCGGAATTCGGCCAGGCTCCGGGCCAGCCGCCACGCGGGCCGGAAGGTCCCGGCGGC
>JBJXFY010000022.1:0-16035 GCA_046155815.1 Limisphaerales bacterium
GCCGTCCTGCAGGTGGGCACGCAGCTCCGCGGCGGTGGCGCCGGGCAGGTTGCCGGTCACGACCCAGAGGGCGGCGCCGGCGGGCAGCGGGTCGGCCGGGCCGGGCTGCACCACGCTGAGCCGCTGCCGCGCCGTGGGCGTGAGCGCGCGGCGCAGGAAGAACAGCGGTTCGCCGGCGTCCTCCGCCGCCTCCGCTCCGAGGTAGGCGACGACCGCCTCGGCCGGCTGCGGCGGCACGACGAAGGCGGTGTTGTCGAACGGCGCGGTGTCGCCGCTCAGCACGACGCGGTCCGGGGCGGGGCCGTTCGTCGGCACGGGCAGCGAGACGATGCGCGCCTGCCCCGGCGGCACGTACACGTCCACCGGCGGGCCGGCGGGCCGTCCGTCCAGCGCGGCCCACGCGACCTGAAGCTGCTCGCTGCGCGCATCGGGGCTGTTCACCACGCGCACGCGCACGGCCGGTGCCGCGGTGCGGGCCGTGTCGGCGGCATCGGCCACGATCTGGAGGCCCGCGTTGCCGCCGGCCGGGGCCTTGAGGCTCTCAACACGCAGGACGACGCCGCGCGGCCAGTCGAAGGCCTGCAGCGCCTCGAGCCGGCCGCCTTCCTGCACGTCGCTGATGAGGACGATCTCCCGCGCGGCGTCCGGGGCATCAAGGCCGGCCAGTTCCTCGGCCGCGCGCAGCAGGGCCTGGCCAAGCTGCGTGCCGGCCCACGACGGCGTCACGTCGCCAAGCCGTCCGAGCACCTGCGCGGCGCGGTCGCCGGGCGGCAGCGCCTGCCAGTCATCGAACGTCATCACGGGAGTGACGGCGCGGTCGAAGGCGAAGACCGCCACGCGGTCGCCGGGCAGCGCGGCACGGAGTTCGGCGGCAAGCCGGCCGCGGGCGGCGTCCCACAGGCCGTCGCGCCTCATGCTGGCGCTGGTGTCCACGAGGACGACGCGATGCTTCGCCGCGTCCGGCGACGTGGCCTCGGCCGCGGCCTGCCGGAAGAACGGCCGGGCAAAGGCGAGCGCCAGCAGCACGACGACGGCGGAGCGCAGCAGGAGCAGGAGCCAGTGCTCGATGCGGCTTTTGCGCGTCAGCCGCGGCGGGCTGGGCTTGAGGAACATCAGCGTGCTGAAGGGCGCCTGCTCGCGCGTCGTGCGGCGGATCAGGTGAAAGATCACCGGTCCGGCGACGGCGAGCGCGCCCAGCAGGAACAGCGGCGCGAGGAAACTCATGCGGCGGCCCTCCCCGGTGCGTTGTGGCGGGCGCGCCACGAGCGGCCGCGCGCGCGGCGGTCCTGCAGGAAGTCGAACAGGGCGAGTTCCAGCGGCCGGTCGGTGGTCAGGCGGCGGAAGGTGATGCCGCTCTGGTCGCAGAGCCGGCGAAGGGCGGACGAATGCTCCTCAAACCGGGCGAGGTAGCCGGCCCGCGCCGCCGCCGGATCCACGTACACGACGCGGCCGGTCTCGAGGTCGCGGAACAGCGAGGCGTCGCCCAGCTCGAACGTGGTCTCCGCGGGATCGAGCACTTGGAACAGGACCAGCTCCTGCCCCGCGGCGGCCAGGAGCGGGAGCTCCCTCTGCAAAGGCTCAAGCGGGGCGAGGAAGTCCGAGATGACGACGACGAGGCCGCGCTTGCGCAGCAGTTCGCTGGTGCGGCGCAGGGGCGCGGCGAGGTCGGTGGCCGCGCCGCCGGGCGGCTTTTCCAGGGCGAACAGGAGCTGCCGGAGATGCCCGTGGCGGTGGCGGGCGGGCAGGTAGTCGCGCACGCCCTCGTCGAAGCTGAGCAGGCCCACGGCGTCGCCCTGCTGGTGGAGGAACCACGCGAGGGTGGCGGCGAGCGTGGCGGCGTAGGCGGCCTTGGTAAGGCCGTCGCGGCCGAACGTCATCGAACGGCTCAGGTCCACGACGAGCTGGACGCGGAGGTTCGTCTCGTCCTCGAAGCGGCGGATGAAGTCGCGGTCGCTGCGGGCGAAGACGCGCCAGTCGAGGTGGCGCGGGTCGTCGCCGGGGGAGTACTGGCGGTACTCGGAGAACTCGACGGAGAAGCCGTGGTAGGGGCTGCGGTGGAGGCCGGACCAGAAGCCCTCGACCACCGCGCGGGCGCGCAGCTCGAGGCTGCGGATGCGCATCAGCGCGGGCGGGTCAATGAGGCGGGGGGAGGTCATGCGGCGTGGCACAGATTTTCAATCTGCCGTATCGCCGGCTTGAAGCCGGCGGGGCTGCGCCAAACACGGGGCGTCCGGAGCGAAGGCAGCGTGCGCAGGTTGCAAACCTGCGAAACAGCAGGCCGCAAGCCTGCGCTACGGTGTGGAGGCCCGTGCTTCATCCCGGCAGCGGCGGTTTCACAGTTTCCACCACGCGGCGGACCACGTCGTCCACGCGGACGCCGTCGGCCTCGGCGCGGTAGTTGAGCAGGACGCGGTGGCGCAGCACGGGCGCGGCCAGCGCGCGGATGTCCTCGACGGTGACGTGGGCGCGGCCCTCGAGCAGGGCGCGCGCCTTCGCGCCGAGGATCAGGCACTGGCCGGCGCGGGTGCCGGCACCCCAGGTGACCCAGTCGTTGATGAACGCGGGCGTGCCTGGCTGGTTGGGCCGCGTGGCCACGGCGAGCTGAACGGCGTAGCGGACCAGTTCCTGCGCCACGGGCACCTCGCGCACGAGACTTTGGAAGCCCAGCACGTCCGCGCCGTGGAAGAGCGGCTCGAGCGGCGCGGGGCGCGCGCCGGTGGTGCGCGTGACGACCTCCGCCTCCTCCGCCTCGGGCAGGTAGTCCATGACCACGTTGAACATGAAGCGGTCGAGCTGCGCCTCCGGCAGCGGGTAGGTGCCCTCCATCTCGATCGGGTTCTGTGTGGCGAGGACGAAGAACGGCTCCTCGAGCGGATGCCGCTGGCCGGCGGCGGTGACCTGGTGCTCCTGCATGGCCTCGAGCAGCGCGGCCTGGGTCTTGGGCGGCGTGCGGTTGATTTCGTCCGCGAGCAGCAGGTTCGCGAAGACGGGGCCGCGGACGAACTCGAGCCGCCGCTCCCCGCCGTGCGTCTGGAGAATCTCCGTGCCGGTGATGTCCGCCGGCATGAGGTCCGGCGTGAACTGGATGCGCTGGAACTTCAGGTCGAGGAGCTGCGCGACGGACTTCACGAGCAGCGTCTTGGCCAGGCCGGGTGCGCCGGTGATGAGGCAGTGCCCGCCGGCGAGCAGGGCGATGAGGATCTGCCCGATCACCTCGTGCTGGCCGACGATGACCTTGCCGAGTTCGGTGCGGATGCGCCCGCGGCCGGCGGTGAGGCGGGCGAACGTCTGTTCATCCTCCGGCACCGGCGCGACGGGCAGCGGCGGCGGGAGCGGGCTGGGGTTGATGGGCAGGAAGCTCATTCAATGGGTCATCAGATAGTAGATGAGGTTGATCCCGAGCGGATACGCGATCTTCTCGGAGAAGTTGTGGAAGTAGTAGTCGCTCTCGCCCTCGCGTTCCCAGCCGTCGCCGTTGTCGGTGTTGTGGGTGGCGAGGACCATGATGCGGCCCTGGTCGTCGAGGATGGCGCGGTGGTGGACCTCCTGCGCGTCGTAGCGCTCCCAGGTTTCGCCGCCGTTGAACTGGCTCTCGATGCCGAGGCCGACGTTGGGCACCTGGCCCTTGGCCTTGATGCTGAAGACGCAGGAATAGAGCGGGTGACTGAGCGGCAGCTCGACGAACCTCCGGTCGGGAAACACCTCCCGCAGCACGGCCTCGCAGTTCGCCCATTCGCGCTCGCCCCAGAAGTCGTCGAGCATGAGGAAGCCGCCGTTGAGGAGGTACTTCCGCAGCGCCGCGACCTCCGCCCCGTCGAGCCAGAGGCCGCCCGGCTCGACGATGTAGATGAACGGGTAGTTCACCAGGTCGGGGTCGGTGAGGTTCAGGATGCGGCCGTCCGGGTCCACCTTGGCCGACGTCATCTGCTGGAGCCGGTAGGAAAGGTTGAGGTCGCTGTCCGGAAGGTCGGTGTCCCAGCCGCCGCGCCCGCGGCCGAACCCGCCGCGGGTGTAGCGCACGCGGGCGAAGGTGAAGACGTCCTTGGTGAAGGCGGGCGGATTGGTCCAGACGGGCGTTCCGGTGCTGTGGGAGCCGACCTCGCGGGCGGTGCGGGTGGCGTCGCCGGCCCCGCCCTCGCCCCACCAGCCGCGGCGGCGCTGCGCCAGCACCGCCGTGGCCGCGAGCAGCAGCGCGAGCAGGAGGAGGGGGCGGAGGACGCGTTTCATGGCCGGAGGCTCAATGGGTCATGACGTAGAAGATGATGTTCACCCCGAGCGGGTAGGCGACCTTTTCCGAGAAGTTGTGGAAGTAGTAGTCGCTTTCGCCTTCACGTTCCCAGCCATCGGCCGTGTCGGTGTTGTGCAGGGCCAGCACCATGAGCCGGCCCCGGTCGTCCTCGATGCCGCGGTGATGGACCTCACGTGCGTCCTGGCGCTCCCAGGTGACACCGGTCTGCTCGCTCGCGATGCCCATGCGGACGTTCGGCACCTGGGCCTTGGCCTTGATCTCGAACACGCCATGGTACAGCGGGTGCGTGAGCGGGAGTTCAAAAAAGCGGCGGTCGGGGAACACCTCGCGGAACACGGCCTCGCAGTTGGCCCATTCGCGTTCTCCCCAGAAATCGTCCATGAGGAGGAAGCCGCCATTCAGCAGATACCGACGCAGCGCGGCCACCTCGTCTTCGCCGAGATTCAGGCTGCCGGCGGCGGAGAGGAAGATGAACGGGTGACCGCGCAGCGCGGCGTCCGTGACGCGGAGCAGGCGACCGTCCGGGGCCACGCGCAGCGCGGTCATCTGCTGGAGCCGGTAGGAGAGGTTCAGGTCGGCGTCCGGCAGGTAGGTGGTCCAGCCGCCGCTGCCGCGCCGGCCGGAATGCAGGCTCTTGTCGTAGCGGACACGGGCGAAGGTGAAAACGTCGTGGGCGAAGGATGGGGCGTTCGTCCAGTCCGGGAAGCCCGTGCTGCGCGAGGGCACCTCGCGGGCCGTGAGCGTATCCTCCGACACGAAGATCTCGCCGCCCCGATGGGGGCCGCCGCGCCGCTCCTGCGCGTGGGCGGCCACGGAGGAGGCGAACAGCAGGGAGGCGAGGAGCTTCATGGGCGGGCCGTTTCCCCGGCCGGTGCCGGCTGCATGTCGAGCAGCAGGGCCAGCGCGGCGCGGTGGCGCGGGGCCTCCTCGAGCGCGAGCAGCACCTGGCGGCGGGCCTCGGGATGGCCGGACCGGTGCAGCAGCCGGGCGAGGCGGAAATGCACCTCCGCCGGGTCCGGCGGCTCAAGCTGAAGCACGGCCTCCCACGAGGCGATGGCGGCCGGGCCGTCGCCCAGTTCCTCGGCGGCCTGCGCGTTGAGCCGATGCGGCGGGGCGACGAGCGGGTTCACGGCGAGGAACTGCTCCGCGTACCGGCGCACGGCCGGCCAGTCCTCGGCCGCGGCGGCGAGTTCCATGAGCCGCAGGTAGGCATCCGTCGCGCCGGCGTCGCGCGCGGCGTAGGCCTCGAGCGTTCGCTGTTCGGCCGGCGTGTCTCCCAACGCACGCTGCACGGCGGCAAGCTGCGCCCAGGCGCTGTCGGCACCCGTTTGGTCGGGATGCAGGGTGACGAGCTTCTCGAGCGGCGCTTTGGCGGCGGCCCAGTTCTTTTCCTCGGTGAAGCGCTCCGCCTGCCGCTGCAGCACCCAGTAGTTCGTCGGCCGCGTCTGCTCCCAGCCGGCCAGCGTGGCCTCGACCTGCGCGGGCGGCGTACTCTCCGGCGGCTTCTCCCAGTCGAGGCCCGGCCCGAGGCCGCGCGCGCGCGCCTCGGCGAAGGCCTTGAAATCCTTCTCCAGCTCGGCGAGAGGCGCGGCGCGGCGGGCGAGCGCGTCGTTGACCGGCGTGCCCGCCTTCAGGTCGGTCAGCACGGCCGTCAGCGCATCGAGACCGTGCTTTTCAATCAAAAACTGCACGGCCAGCGAGGACTGGAAGTAGGCGAACTGCAGGTGGAACGGCGTCTTCGGCGTCAGGAACGCCGCGCTCAGGCCCGCGATCGGCGGCATGTCCCCGCGCAGGATCATGTCGCGGAAGCGCGGCGTCATGCGCTGGCCCCACGATGGATTTTCACGGCCCTCCTCGTACACGGAGATGCCCTCGCTCAGCCAGCGGGGCATCTTGTTCGCCGTCATCTGGAGCGTGACGACGTGGGCGAACTCGTGCCACAGCACGGCCTCCCAGTTCACCCGGCCGCCGCGGTTGGCGGCGGGGCTGTTGGCCGTGATCACGCGGCCGAAGCACACGCCGAGGTAGCCCGGATTGTCCGGCATCCCGAACGTGCGCACGCCGAAGTCCTTCTCCTCCGCGAAAATCTCCACCGTGGTGGGGTACTCGAGCTCCACGCCGTAGCGGGTGACGAGGTTCGTGCGGGCGCGCTCGAGCAGGGCCAGCACGCGCGGGCCGTACACGGCGGCCTCGCGGCCCGCGAGGCGGACCACAAAGTACTCGTTGGTCAGCGTCGCGTAACCGGCCATCGTGTCCTTGAGCGTCACGAGGTTGAAGGCCGTGACGTCGTAGGCGTCGGCCTTGTGGACCTCCTGCGCGAGGCGCCAGCCCTCCTCGCTCTCGCCCAGCCGCAGCAGGTCGGTCGCGAGCTGCGCCTTCGCGGGCAGGAACTCCGGGTCGAACTTCAGCGCCTGCCGCTGGCGGTCCGCGCCTTCGGCGAAACGGTACTTCTGCGACAGCTTCCGGCCCAAGAGATGGTCCACTTCGGGATTCGCGGCCCAGTATTTCAACGCCTTCGCGCGCGCTCCGGCCTCCGCGTCCGTTTCGTTGCGGAGGTGCGCGATCACCGCCTCGTAGGCCCACGCGTCGGGATGCCACGGGTTCACGGCGCGCACCTCGGCCAGCGTCTTCTGCGCGCCGTCATAGTCCTCCGCGTCGAGGCGGTGGTCCGTGAGCAGCAGCAGGCTGGGGACGTGGCGCGGGTTGGTCTCGAGCACGCCTTCCAACGACTCGATCATCGCTTCGCGGTCGCCGTCCGCGTAGGCGCGGGCCAGGCCGTGACGGAGGTCGGGATCGCCGGGGTGCTTCTTCAGCCCGTCGCCAAACGCGCGGGCGGCGAGGTCGAAGTCGCCCTTGTCGAAAGCGAGTTCGCCGCGCGCAAGGAACACGTCGCGGCTGTCGGCGTCGAGCTTCGTGGCCGTGGCGTACACCTCGTCCAGCACCTGCTTCGGGTCCGCGCCCAGCCGGAGCGCGGTGCGGCCGAAGACGACGAGGCTGGACGCGTCGCGGTAGGCCCACGGGCGGGTCGTGACGAGCAGGCGGATCTGGTCCAGCGCGGCGGCGGCCCCGATGCCGTCGCCGGTGCGGCGGGCGGTTTCGTACGCGAGCCAGCGGAGGCGGACGTTGCGTGGCTCCCGGGCGACGGCGGCTCCGACCGCGGCATGGGCTTCGGGATAGCGGCCGAGCGTGAGGAGCAGTTCGCCCCGGAGCAGCTCGAGTTCGGCGGGCGTGGCCTTATCGGCGTCGGAGGGCGGGAGCATCTCCAGTGCGGCCTCATATCTGCCGGTGCGCTGAAGCTCGCGGAGGTCGTCCAGCTCGGCCGCCGGCAGCCGGGCCGCGGCGCCGAGGAGCAGCACGGCGAGGCCGGCCAGCAGGCCGCCGGGTCGGGAGGCGGGTGGAAGGTGGAGTGGCATGGGGACGGGGGAGCTCAGCCGCACTGCAAGCTTTCCGCACTGTCGGGGCTTCTCAAGTGGTTGCGTCCGGAATCATGCCGGTGCGGGACGAGGCGGGGCTTTCGCGGGGTGGATCGGGTTCCCCCGTTGGAGCTTGGAGCCGGGGCGTTGAAATTTCACCCTGTGGCCATGCGCCTCGTGGGAATCATCCCGGCCCGCCACGCCTCGACGCGGTTTCCAGGCAAGCCGCTTCACCTCATCGCCGGCCGGCCGCTGGTGCGGCACGTCGTGGAACGCTGCCGCCTCGCTCGCTCGCTCACGGACATCATCGTGGCGACGGACGACACTCGCATCGCCGACGCCGTGCGCCCCTTCTGCCGCGTGGAGATGACGCGGGCGGACCACGCGAGCGGCACGGACCGCATCGCCGAGGTCGCCGCGCGGCTGGACTGTGACGGCGTGGTGAACATCCAGGGCGACGAGCCGCTCATGGACCCGGCGGCCGTGGACGCCGTGGCCGCCGCGCTGGCCGACGCGGAAATGACCACGGCCGCGACGCCGATCCGCGACGCCGCCGTGTGGGAGAATCCCAATGTCGTGAAGGTGGTCACGGCGCTGGACGGCCGCGCGCTGTACTTCTCGCGGCGCACGATCCCGTACCTGCGCGACCACGCGGCGGCGGCGGGGGAGGCGCAGCTGCGGGAGTTTCCATTCCTGCACCATCTCGGGCTGTACGGCTACCGGCGCGGGACGCTGCTGCGGCTGGTGAAGTTCCCGGTGTCGCCGCTGGAAGACGCGGAGAAGCTCGAGCAGCTCCGGGCGCTGGAGCACGGCATCGCCATCCGCGTGGTGCGCGTGGAGCGGGCTCATCCAGGCGTGGACACGCCGGAGGACGCGGCGCGCGTGGAGGCGATGCTGGCGGGTTGAACCGCGGCGCCGCTTCGGTCTCGCCACCGCGGCGGTGAGCGGCGAGGCTGCCCCAGCCCAATCCCGGCCATGATCCTGAAGGAATTCGTCCAGCGCGCCCACGAGGTCTCCCGGCCCTTCCGCGTGACCAGGGGCGGCAAGTTCCGCCTGCGGGACGTGGACCCGGACGGCACGCTCTGGCTGAAGGACGCCGACAAGAAGCGGGCGAAGGAGGCGCTGCAGGAGGGCGTGCAGGTGCTGGCGGACCTGCAGGAGAGGCTTTACGCGCAGGACCGCTGGGCGGTGCTGATCATCTTCCAGGCCATGGACGCGGCCGGGAAGGACGGCGCGATCAAGCACGTCATGTCCGGCATCAACCCGCAGGGCTGCCAGGTCTTCTCCTTCAAGGCGCCCACGAGCGAGGAGCAGGACCACGATTTCCTCTGGCGGTGCCTGCGCCATCTGCCGGAGCGCGGGCGCATCGGCATCTTCAACCGCTCGTACTACGAGGAGACGCTCGTGGTGCGCGTCCACCGGGAGCTGCTGGCACGGCAGAAGCTTCCGCCCCGGCTCGTTACGAAGCGGATCTGGCGGGAGCGCTTCGAGGACATCCGCGCCTTCGAGCGCTACCTCGCGCGCAACGGCGTCGCGATCGTGAAGTTCTTCCTCCACGTCTCGCGGAAGGAGCAGAAGGAGCGCTTCCTCGAGCGCATCAAGCAGCCGGAGAAGCAGTGGAAGTTCTCCGAGGGCGACGTGCGCGAGCGCGGCCACTGGGAGGGATACATGGACGCCTACGAGGACATGATCCGGCACACCGCGGCGAAGCACGCGCCGTGGTACGTGGTGCCCGCGGACAACAAGTGGTTCACGCGTGTCGTGGTGGCCGCGGCGGTCATTGACGCGCTGGGCCGCCTGGACCTGCACTTCCCGAAGGTGGACGCCGCGAAGCGCCGCGAGCTGGCGCGGGCGCGGAAGCTCCTGCTGGCCGAACGTAGGTAGGAGAGGTGCCCCGCTCCCGTCCGTCGTCGGCGGCCCATCGCGACTGGTACCGCCCCGGGGAGCCGCGGCCCGATCCGCGCGCCTCACCCGTTGACCCGGCCGGGCCGGGCCCGCAGCCTCCGGCATGTTCGCCCGTCTGATGGCCTGTTTCGTCGCCGCCGCCCTCTTGCCTGCTGCCGGGACCGCCGCCGCCGCGGGGCCTCTCCGTGCGCTGCTCATCACCGGCGGCTGCTGCCACAACTACCCCTTTCAGAGCGCCCAGCTCACCAACGCCGTCGCCCGCCACGCCGCCGTCGAGTGGCGCGTGGTGAACGAGGGCGGCACCGGCACCAAGGCGGAGATCCCGCTCTACGGCGACCCGGACTGGGCCAAGGCCTACGACGTGGTGGTCCACAACGAATGCTTCGCCGACACCGCCTCGGCCGCGTACATCCGGCGCATCCTCGCCGCCCACAAGGCGGGTACCCCGGCCGTGGTCATCCACTGCGCCATGCACACGTACCGTGCGGCGGATTTCGACGACTGGCGGGAGTTCCTTGGCGTCACCAGCCGGCACCACGACCACATGAGCCGCTACCCGGTGACGAAGGTTGTGCCGGAGCATCCGATCCTGAAGGGCGTGCCCGACGCCTGGGTCACCGCGATGGACGAGCTGTACACCGTGGAGAAGCTCTGGCCGAACGCGAAGGCGCTTGCCACCTCGAAGAGCGAGCGCGACGGGCGCGCCCATCCCGTCGTCTGGATCAACCAATACGGCCCGGCCCGCGTCTTCGGCACCACCTTCGGCCACTCGGACGAGACGTTCCGCGACCCGGTGTTCCTCGATCTCGTAAGCCGGGGGCTGCTCTGGGCTGCGGGCCGGCTGCCGGAATGATCCTCCGCCCCGCCACCGCCGCGGAACTCGACGCCACGCTGCCGCTGGTGGCGGAGTTTTACGCGGACTTCGGCTTCCCCTGGGACACGGCGCGCAAACGGGCCTTGCTCGCCGACCTGCTGGCGCGCCCGGACCTGGGCGGCCTGTGGCTGGTCCAGCGCGAAGGCGGCGTCATCGGATACGCGCTCGTGGCCCACTACTTCAGCCTCGAGTACGACGGGCGAGTCGCGCTGCTGGACGAGTTCTGGATCACGCCGGCCCAACGTGGCGCCGGCCTGGGCGGAGCGGTGCTCGAAGCCCTGGAGGCGCGGCTCCGGGCGGACGGCGTGGGCGTGGTCCGGCTCGAAGTGGAGGCCCGGCATGCGCGGGCGTCCGGCCTCTACGCACGCCACGGCTACGAGCCCGGCGGCCGGGAGATGTGGACCAAGCGCCTCTGACCCCGGCCCGCCGGCGCCTCAGCGACCGAGCAGCCCTCCCATGCCCGGCAGGCCCATGCCGCCGCCGCCCATCTTGGCCAGCATCTTCTGCATCTTCCCCATCTTCTTCATCATCTGCTGCATCTGGGCGAAGCGGTTCAGCAGGCTGTTCACCTCGGTGACGGACGTACCGCTGCCTCGGGCGATGCGCTGCCGCCGTTTCGCGTTCAGGATCTGCGGGCTTCGCCGCTCCTGCGCCGTCATCGAGCAGATGATGCCCTCCATGCGCCGCATCTCGCGCTCGCTCTTGTTCACGTCGCCCGCGCTCATCTCCCCGGCCCCGGGCAGGTGCTTCATCAGGTCGCCGATGGGCCCAAGCTTCTTCATCGCGCGCATCTGCTCGAGCATGTCCTCGAGGGAGAACTGCCCCTTGCGCAGCTTCTCCTCCATCCGCGCCGCATCGTCCACGTCCACCGCCTCCGCCGCCTTCTCCACCAGGCTCACCACGTCGCCCATGCCGAGGATGCGCGAGGCCATGCGCTGCGCGTCGAAGGCCTGGAAGTCCGCCATCTTCTCGCCCAGGCCCACGAACTTGATGGGCCGCCCGGTCACGCTCTTGAAGCTCAGCGCAGCGCCGCCGCGCGCGTCGCCGTCCAGCTTTGTCAGGATGCCGCCCGTGACGCCCAGCTTCTGGTCGAAGTGCGTCGCCACGTTCACCGCCTCCTGGCCGGTGGCCGCGTCGAGCACGAGCAGCACCTCCTGCGGCTTCACGTGGTCTTTCAGCCGCACCAGCTCCAGCACCAGCGGCTCGTCAATCTGCAGCCGGCCCGCCGTGTCGAAGATCACCGTGTCCCGCCCGTCCGCCCGCGCCTGTTCGAGCGCCGCGCGGGCGATCCTCAGCACGTCCTTCTCGCCGCGCTGGACGAAGACCGGCACCTCAATCTGCCGGCCCAGCGTCTCGAGCTGGTCCATCGCCGCCGGCCGGTACACGTCCGCCGCCACCAGCAACGGCTTGCGCCCCTGCTGCGCGAGCAGGCGGGCGAGCTTTGCGGACGACGTGGTCTTGCCCGAGCCGTGCAGGCCGATCATCAGGATCACCGCCGGCTGGCCCTCGAGCCGCAGGGGCGCGGCGCCCTCGCCCAGCAACCCCTCCAGCTCGTCCTGGATGATCTTGATGACCTGCTGTCCCGGCTGGATGCTTTGGATGACCTGCTGGCCGATGGCCTTCTCTTTCACCCGCTCGATGAAGTCCCGCGCCACCTTGAAGTTCACGTCCGCGTCCAGCAGCGCCATCCGCACCTCGCGCAGGGACTCGCTGATGTTCGACTCGGAAATTCGCCCCAGCCCGCGCAGGTCGCGGAAGACCTTTTGCAGCTTCTTCGAGAGGGAATCGAACATGGCGGCCACCCTAGCCGGGGGACCCGCGTTGACAAGTTGGCAGCCCGCTGGCTTAGTCCGCCGCCTGCGCCCGGGGATGGTGGGACTGGACTTCAACCGGCCTCACTCTCCACGCGCGGTTTCTCGGCGGTAGGATGCCGGAGCGGTCAATCGGAGCAGACTGTAAATCTGCCGGGCTAACGCCCTACGAAGGTTCGAATCCTTCTCCTACCACCATTTTCTCCCCCTTGAAGCCCCTCGCCCACTGCCGGCTCTACGCCTTCGTGGACGCCGCGTACCTGCGCGGGCGTGAACCGCTCGCGGTCGCCCGCGACCTGGTCCGCGGCGGGGCGGACCTAGTCCAGCTCCGGGCCAAGGACTGGCCGCGGGAAAGAATCGCCGCCACCGCCGCCTCCCTCGCGCCCGTCTGCCGCGACGCGGGCGTCTGGTTCGTGGTGAACGACCACACGGACCTCGCCGCCGCGGTCGGCGCCCCGCTCGCGCATCTCGGGCAGGAGGACTTTTTCGACGTCGGCCACGGGGCGGTTTCGGACGCGGCCCCGCCCGGCGTGCAGTTCGGCCTGAGCAGCCATGCGCCGGAACAGGCGCGGCGCGCGCTGGCCGCGGGCGCGGCCTATATCGCCGTCGGCCCGGTGCATGCCACGGCCACCAAGCCCGGCCGGCCGGCGGTCACGCTGGAGTATGTCCGCTGGGCCGCGGCACACCTTGACGTGCCGTGGTTTGCCATCGGGGGGATCAACCTGGAGAACCTCGATGCAGTCCTGGCCGCCGGGGCGCGGCGCGTGTGCGTGGTGGGGGCGATCCTGAACGCGCCGGACGTGGCCGCGGCGTGCCGGGAGTTCCGCCGGCGGCTTGATGCCACGCCGGCCAAGAACGTGTGAGTCTTGGCCAGCCACCCGGCGCTCTGGTCATCCCTCCTGAACGACCTGGGCCTGCCGGTTGATCCCAAGTTGTTCCGGCTGGACCGCCTGCTTGGTCCCGTCCGGCCAATGAATGGTCACGGACTCGACCTTGTCAGCCTTGCCCAACCCGAACGTCAGCGGCAACTCACTTTGAGAAAGGTAGCTCTTCGTCGGCATGACCTGCTTCCGCTGCGTGACGCCGGCGGCCTTGACGTCCACCCATGCGCCGATGGCGTCGCGGTTGCACTTCGTTCCCCGAAGCTTCAGCCGGACCCAGTTGTGGCCGAGCGACTGGTCGTTGCGCAGCAGCAGCGGCGGGCCGTCGGCCTGGGTGATCACCACGTCCAGGTCGCCGTCGCCGTCGATGTCGGCGTAGGCGGAGCCCCGGCCGACGAGCGGCTTGAAGAGGTCGCCGCCCGCCTTGTCCGCCCCGACCGGCAGGAAGCCGCCCGGCCCGGCGCCCGCGTTCCAGAAAAGCTGCGCCGGCTGCCGGTAGCTCTGGCTCTGCTGGATCTTGCTGATCTCCTCTTCCAGATGGCCGTTGGCCGTGAGCAGGTCGGGCCAGCCATCAAGGTCGTAGTCCAGGAAGAGCAGGCCGAACTTCAGCGGCAGGCGCGACGCCGGGCCGATTCCCTCGGGAATCGCCTCATCCGCAAAGCCGCCGCCGGCCTGCGAGACGTAGAGGGCCGTCATCTCGTTGGCGAAGTTGCCGATGCCGACGCCGAGCGCGGCGTCGTTGCGGTGCCGCGCGGTGTCAATGCCCATCGCGCCGCGCGTGTTGCCGTAGCTGTCGAAGGCCACGCCCGCGAGCGCGCCCGCCTCGGCGAACGTCCCGTCGTGCCGGTTGGTGAAGAGGAAGTTCTGCACCGTGTCATTCGCGACGATCAGGTCCATCCAGCCATCATCGTTCACATCCACGGGCGCGAGGCCGAGTGACTTCGCGGCCGGCACGCCGGAGGCCGGGTTCTTCACCTGCACGCCGGCCGAGGCCGAGACATCGGTGAACCTCCCGCCGCCGTCATTGCGGTAGAGATGGGGGAAAGCCCCCTGGAAGTTCATCGGCGGGCCATAGGCACGGTTCACGCCGTCGAGCTTGAAGCCCACCTCGAAGTCAATGTCCCGCGACCAGCGCACATAGTTGGCGACGTAGAGGTCCAGGTCGCCGTCCCGGTCGTAGTCAAAGAAGGCCGCCGCGCTGCTCCATTCCTTGTCGTCACCGCCCACGCCGGCCGCGGCGGTCACGTCCTGAAACTTGCCGCCGCCCAGGTTCCTGAAGAGCTGGTTCCGGCCGACGTTGGTGATGAAGATGTCCGTCAGTCCGTCGTTGTCGAAGTCACCGCAGGCCGCGCCCATGCCGCACGAGGTCACATCGAGACCGGACCCGCCGGTGACATCCGTGAACTTTCCGCCGCCCTCATTCCGGTAAAGCGAGTGAGTCGGCTTCTTCGTCGGCGGGTGCTTCGCCCACGGCCATGGCGCGCCATTCACGAGGAACAGGTCCTGGTCGCCGTCGTTGTCGAAGTCGAGGAACGCCACGCCGCCGCCCATCGTCTCCGGCAGCAGCTTCTCGCCCTCGGCGCCGTTGAAGTGCGTGAAGGCGATGCCGGACGCGGCGGTGATGTCCGTGAACTGCACCGCCGGCACTTCGGCCGTCGGGCGGTCCGCGACCTGCGGCGCGGCCAGGGCGGTCACCCGCTCCGCGCCCTTGGCCGCCGGCCGCCGCAGCCACCAGTAGGCCCCGCCACCGCCGACGGCGGCCACGGCGAGGACGATCACGGAGTACCGGACGGCGCGGCCGATGACGCGGTCATCGGCCTGGACGAGTTCCTCGTCGCGTTCGGGCGGGGTGGGTTCGGGGCGGCGGCTCACGGCTGGGAGGAGTGGTCGGGCGACTGCGCCACCCGCAGGGCGGCAGGGGGCGGATGCATCCCCAGCGCGCCGGGCCGCTGCAGGTCGTAGATGACGATGGCCTGCGCGGCGTGGTCGGCGGCGGGGTCGCGGCGGCGCGCCGAGGTTACAGCGCGGTCCCGGGCGTTGTCGTCGGGGCGGTAGCGCTCGTGCAGGCGCCGGTGCACCGCGGCCAGCTCCGGCTCGCCGAGCTGGGCGTGGAGCAGGGCGAGGTTGTAGTGCGCGGTGACGTTCTCCGAATCCAGCGCCAGCGTCTGCTGGAAGCGGCGGACGGCCTCGCGGAGGAATTTCTCGCGCTCCGCCCGGCGGGCCTCGCCGCGCCCCATCTTCGCGCGCTCGAAGAGGGTCTGCCCGAGCTCGTTGATGACCTCGTAGTCGCGGCTGAAGTCGAAGCCGCGCCGGTCGAGTTCCTCGTAGCGGTCCTCGAGGATGCTGGTGAAGTCACGGATGGCCTCGTCCAGGTGGCCGTTCTGCTTGTTCACGAGGCCGGTGAACCATGCGCGCGTCCACGCGGGCGCGGGCGGGTTGTAGCGGTTGGTGTCGGCGGCGCGCTGCAGCGCGGCCACGGCGTCGTCGAGGCGCCCCTCCTTGAAAAACACGCGGGCGAGGTTCACCGGGCCGTCGAAGCGGCCGAGCTTCTCGACCTGCTCGAAGGCATGGGTCGCCTGGACCAGCTCGCCCTTCTCGCTGCCCTTGTCGCCCTTGTTCAACAGGCCGATGCCATAGTCGTTCCAGCGCTGCCACGGAGGGATGCTGGATGCTGGATGCTGGATGCTGGATGGAGAGACGCCGGCGACGGGGAAGGTCACCGAGTCGGCGGAGATGATCCGGATGGGCAGGTCATTCATGACCTGGAAAGGCTGCCCGTTGGTGTAGCCCTGACCGAAGACGTAGTTGTAGTAGATTGTGTCGAACTTCCGGTAGTTCAGGCTGACATCGAAGGTCAGCGGCTCCGTCAGGTCCTCCGGCACGGTGAAGGCGTAGTGGACGA
>JBJXFY010000025.1:0-5530 GCA_046155815.1 Limisphaerales bacterium
CACCCGCCGGGGGCGAAGCCACGGCCGGCCGGCTGCAAGCCGGCGACACGGCAGGTTGCAAACCTGCGCTACCGCGCCCGCCCCGCCGCCGCGGCGTACGCGGGATGCGTCGCGAGGAGGATTTCGCGGATGGCTCGCCGTTCGTCGGCCGGCAGGTGTGAGAAGCGCGGTGGCGGCGTGGTGGCGGACAGGACTTCCTCGAGCCGGCGCAGGACGGCGGCGTGCAGCTCCGGTGGCAGCGCGGCAAAAGCCTCGCTGTGAATCAGCGGGCTGCAACGGTGCTTGAAGAGGCGCGTGCGGAGGTCGAACTCGCGCAGGCTGCGGCCCCGCGAATCGAAGGGGCCGCGCGCGGTGAAGGACTGCTCAAAATCGCCCGCCCCGCGCACGCCGCCCCCGGGCAGCGGGGCTTCGTCGCAGAAGAGCAGCCATTCGACGATGCGCTCCGTCTCGCCCTGCACGACGCGGAGCCAGGTGCCGGTGGGCGCGTCGCCGGGAGTTTCGCCCAGCTCCCGCTGGAGGGTGCGCTGGTAGTGCGCCCATTTCCGCGCCCGCAGCGCACCTTCGCAGAGCCGGTTGTGCATCCCGACCTGGTGTTCGAGCACGAGCAGGGCGACGAGGTCGCTGTCGGGCCGGAGGTAACGGTTGGTGGCGAAGAAGGGGCTGAGGTCCGTGAGATTGGCGCCGGGCTCACGGTTCATCTCCCCGCCGGCGCGGGCGATGCCGTTGCCGAGGTGGCGGAGCGCGCCATGCTGGCCGGTCACGTACCATCCGCCCCAGCGGTCGGCGAGCGGGGTGTCGTGGTCCACCAGCGTGCTGCCGGCGGAGGAGATGGGTTCGCCGCGGGAGTCCGGCGTGACGGAGCGGACGAGGAGGCCCGGCCAGTGGCGGGTCATCGAGCCGCCGTGGCAGGAGAGGCAGTCGCCGTCGCGCTCGAAGCGCAGCGGGCGGGCGGGCTCGCGGGCGTCGAGCTTGAAGAACACGAGGCCAAGCTGCGGGTCGGTTACGGCGATCTCGAGGATCCCGCCGGGCACGGTGCCGACGTAGAGATCGTCATTGAAATACACGGCGCGGGGGTGCTCCGGGCTGATGAGGTCGCGCTGGAGGCTGGTCTTGGAGAAGACGAGCACCTGCGAGGCGACGGGCACGTCGAGCTGTTCCAGGAGCCAGCGGAGGAATTCACGGCCTTGGGCGGCGGGCCGGGCGGAGGCGGCGGCCCCGAGCCGCGCCTGGAAGGCGGTGAGGCGGTTCGAGGGCGCGCTCGCCGAGTAGTCAATGGGCGGCAGCTCGTAGTCGGGGGTGGTCTGCGCCCGGACGGCGGGCAAGGCGAGGATGGCCAGCAGCCACGCCCCCGCCCTCCCGGCCGAAGGACGGCGGGCGACACGGGGCCGGCGGGCGGGCACCACGAACTCTGTGCGGGTGCGCCCCGCCGCGGACAAGCCCGCGCCGCCGGAAAACGTGCCGGCGCTTGACCGGGATCAAGCGGCGCGGGGACGCCTTGTAGTGCGGCGGAAGCGGAGCGCGCCGCCGCTTTGGCCCGGCCCGGAAGACGGCGTTGGAAGGGCAATACGCGTCCGGCCATCGAAAGCGGTGGCGCCGCTCCGCTCCGCTCTGCCCCCGCAGTCCATGATGCCGCGGCCGGCCCGGAGGGCCGGCTCTGCCTACCCGTCCAGCCGCTCCGCGTGGCGCGCGGCCCAGCGGTGCATGGCCAGCACGATCCGCCGCAGCTCCCGGCCGAAGGGCGTGAGGGCGTACTCGACATGCGGCCGGGCGGAGGCACGCACCCGCCGCGCGACCACCCCGGCGCGCTCCAGCCCGCGCAGCCGCTGCGTCAGCATCTTCTGGCTGATGCCGGGCAGCGCGGCGCGGAGCGCCGAGGGGCGGCGTTCCCCGCCGAACAGCTCGCGCAGGATCAGCACGGTCCAGCGTCCGCCGATCAGGCCGAGCAGACGCTCCATTTCGCAGGACAGGGGGCGGACAGGCATGGTTTCGCGGAGGATTTCAGGGCCGGCGGCGGGCCGCCGGCCAGCGAATTCGGGCAGGCACTTTTCGGTGCCTTATTGCACGGGCGGCCCGTTCTGCCAGAAATTCCCCCGTCCCGGCGCACGATGCGCCGGCCTCACCGACACCCCCGACCGCCATGTCCCCCTACCACCGGCTCTACACCCCCGAGGACTCCGCCATCGTGTTCATTGACCACCAGCCGCAGATGACCTTCGGCGTGGCGGACACGGACCGCGCCGCGCTCATCAACAACGTCACGCTTCTCGCCAAGGTCGCGAAGGAGTTCGGCGTGCCCGCCGTGCTCACCGCCGTCGAGACCGAGAGCTTCTCCGGCTACCTCTGGCCGCAGCTCCTCGACGTGTTCCCCGGCCAGCCCGTGATCGAGCGCACCTCCATGAACTCGTGGGACGACGCCGGCTTCCGCAAGGCCGTCGAGGCCACCGGCCGGAAGAACATCCTCATGACCGGCCTGTGGACCGAGGTCTGCGTGACGTGGCCGACGATCGAGATGCTCGGCGCGGGCTACCACATCTACGTGGTGGAGGACTGCTGCGGCGCCACCTCGGCGGCGGCGCATGACGCCGCGCTCTCGCGCATGGTGCAGGCCGGCGCGGTGCGCACGACGACCATCGCGGCGCTGCTCGAATGGCAGCGCGACTGGAAGAACCGCGCGCACTACGACGCCCTCATGGGCATCCTCAAGCAGCACGCCGGCGCCTACGGCGTGGGCGTGGAGTACGCCTACACCATGGTCCACAAGGCCCCGCAGTCCGCGCAGAAGCCGCACGTCGTGCCGAAGTCCGCCGGGCATTGAGGTGCCGTCACCGTCGGCCATCCTCCCCAGCCATGAATCGATTCACCGGAAAAATCGCCATCGTCACCGGCGCCTCGCGCGGCATCGGCCGCGCCGTCGCGGAGCGCCTCGGCCGCGAAGGCACCGCCGTCGTCATCAACTACGCCGGCAACGCCGCCAAGGCGGCCGAAGCCGTGCAGGCCATCGTGGCGGCCGGCGGCCGGGCCGTCGCCGTGCAGGGCGACCTCGCGCAGGAGGCGGACGTGGGCCGGCTTTTCGACGCCGCGGAAAGCAGTTTCGGTCGGCCGCACATCGTCGTCAGCGCCGCCGCCGTCTCGCTCTTCAAGCCGCATGTGGAGCTGACCACGGCGGACTACGAGCGGGTCTTCGCGTTGAACGTCCTCGGCGTGATGCGCGTGCTCCAGCAGGCCGCCCGCCGCGTCGCGGACGGCGGGCGCATCATCCAGTTTTCTACCGGCGGCACCCGGATGCCGCTGGCCGGGGCCGGGCTGTACGCGGCCAGCAAGGCGGCGGGCGAGCAGTTCGCCCTGTGCCTCGCAAAGGAGCTGGGCCCCCGCCGCATCACGGTGAACCTCGTCTCGCCCGGCGTCACCCGGACGGACGGGCTCATCATGCCGGAGGCGGCCATCCAGCACCTCGTCGCGCAGACGCCGCTCGGCCGGCTCGGCGAGCCGGGGGACGTCGCGGACGCCGTGGTGTTCCTCGCCAGCGAGGAGGCCCGCTGGATCAACGGGCAGAACATCCAAGTCAACGGGGGCATCCTCTAGCGGCCGCCACGGTGCCCGCCGTCTCGCCGTGGCCTCCGCCCACCCTCCAGCCTCGCCGTGGGCGCCGCTGGCCGTGCCGCTGTTCCGCACGCTGTGGCTGGCCAGCGTCGTCTCCGGCGTCGGCGGCACGATGCATGACACGGCCGCGGTGTGGACGCTGGCGACGCTCACGCCGTCGCCCGTGCTGGTGACGCTCATGCAGACGATGGCCAGCCTGCCGCTGTTCCTCTTCGCCCTGCCGGCGGGCGCGCTGGCCGACCTGCTGGACAAGCGGCGCTTCCTCATCTGGACACAGCTCGCCGCGGCTCTCGCGGCTCTCCTCCTCGCCGGCCTCGCGTGGGCCGGCGGGCTCACGGTGCCGGTGCTGCTGGGCGGCACGTTCCTCCTGGGCGTGGTGGCGGCCTTCACGAACCCGGGCTGGGCCTCGCTCATGCCCGAGATCATCGAGAAGCGCCACATGCCCGGGGCCGTCGCGCTCGGCGCGGTGGGCGTCAACCTCGCCCGCGCCATCGGCCCGCTCGTGGGCGGCCTGCTCGTGGCGGCGGCCGGTCCGGGACCGGTCTTCGCGCTGAACGCCGCCTCGTTCCTCGGCATCGTCGTCGTCCTCGCCCGCTGGCGCCGGCCAGACCCCCCGCGGCGGCCCAACGCCGAGCATGTCCTCGGCGCGATGGTTGCCGCGGCGCGCCACGTCCGCCATGCGCCGGCGATCCGGCGCGTGCTCGTGCGCCACGGGCTGTTCACCTTCGCGGGCGTGGCGCCGGTCGCGCTGCTGCCGCTGCTTGTGAAGCACCTCGGGCTGCCGGCCGCCGGCTTCGGCGCGCTGATGGGCGGCTACGGCGTGGGCGGAATCCTCGTCGCCCTGTTCCTGCTGCCGCGGCTGCGCGCGCGCTTCCACCTCGACACGATCACGCTCGGCGCCGGGCTGGCGGCCGTAACGGCGACCGGCCTGCTGGCCCTCGCGAAATCCCCGTGGGCCGTGGGCGCGCTCATGATCCTCGCCGGCGCGGCGTGGCTGACGATGATGGCCCAGATGAACGTGGCCGGGCAGTCCGTGTTCCCCCACTGGATCCGCGCGCGGGCGTCGGCGACCCAGTTGATCGCGGTGCAGGGCGGCATCGCGCTCGGCGCGGTGGTGTGGGGCCAGCTCACCGGGTCGTTCAGCCTGGCCGTGGCGCTGGCCGTCGCTGCCGGCGTCCTGCTGCTGCAGGTGGTCGTGGCCCGCGCGCTGCCGCTCGGCGCGGCGCTGGACGCCGACCTCGAGCCCGCCGCCGACCCCGGCGCGCACGGGCAGCTCGGGGTGAAGCCCGCGGACTCCGAGGGCCCGGTGCTGGTGCTGATCCGCTACCAGGTCGCGCCGGCGCGGGAGGCGGAGTTCCTGCGCGCGACGCTGGCGCTGCGGGACGTGCGGCTCCGCGACGGCGCCTTCCGCTGGGACCTGTGGCGGGACCTGCAGGAGGCCGGCGTCTTCCACGAGGCCTTCCTCGTCGGCTCGTGGGGCGAGCACGAGCGGCAGCACGCTCGCACCACCGTGGCAGATCGTGCCGTGAAGGAGGCCGTGCTGGCCTGTCATGCCGGGCCGGAGCCGCCGCGCGTGCGCCATAGCGTCTGGGCCAGGGCCCGGCCCGCGCCATGAAGGCCGCCGTTGCCCTCGCGCTTGCCGTCGCCGCCCCGGCCCCGGCTTCCGCCCCGGCACCGCCGCGCCCTGCGGACCTGCTGGACTTCGTGCCGCCGCCTGCGCCGCCGCTGTTCTCCACGGCCCTGCGGCTGGGCGATGACGAGGGCTGGTCGTTCACGCCCGGCGGCCACGCGAAGACGCTCTTTGAGTCCTACAGCAACCAGAACTTCGGCCTCGCCCCCGTGCCCGACGACACCTGGCTGCACCAGCGCATCCAGGCCGCGCTGTCGCTCGACTGGCGCGACCGCTTCCGCTGGTTCACCGAGTTCACCT
>JBJXFY010000028.1:0-13916 GCA_046155815.1 Limisphaerales bacterium
CGACGTGCTGCTGGAGATCCTCGACCCGAACCGTTCCGTGGAGGCGAACTACCGCCTCTGGACCGTGGACACGAAGGGGGGCGACAGCTTCTCCGGCCGGCTCGACGCGGAGACCCAGACCAGCGTGGAGATCACCGACCTCACCGGCCAGAAGCACGTCGTTCAGCGGAAGGACATCGGGAAGCTCGCCTCCTCGAACCAGTCCATCATGCCCGCCGGCTTCGAGTCGCTCGGTGAGTCCGGCCTGTCCGACCTGCTCGCCTACCTCGCCACGAGCCACGCCGGCCCCGCGGCGACGGCGCGGAACTGAGGCCGGGCGCAGGCGGCGTCAGTCGCGTGCGGCAACTGCCGCCGGTTGACGTGGCTGGCGGAGGAAGGGCCCTTCGCCCGACGCCTCAGGCGGAGGGGCGGGCGAAGATCAGGGAGACGTGATAGCCCCAGAAGCCGAGCGAGTTGGACATCACATGCGTCAGCCGCGCCGGGCGGGCCTGGAGGGGCTGCGGGTTGATGGGACAATCCGGATCGGGATGGAGGCAGTTCGCCGTCGGCGGAATGACCTGGTGCCGCAGCGCCTCGAGGGCGATCACGGCCTCGAGCGCGGGCGTGGCGCCAAGGCAGTGGCCGGTGACCGGCTTGGTCGAGCTGCACGGCAGGACGGCCGCCCGTTCGCCGAAGATTTCCCTCATGGCCTGGGCTTCCGCCGCGTCGTTAAGCCTGGTCCCCGTGCCGTGGGCGTTCACGTAGTCCACCGCGTCCGGTGTGAGGCCGGCGCGGGTGAGCGCCCTTCGCGCCCCGCCGGCCAGCCCGCGGCCCGCATCCCGCACGCCGGTCCGTCCCGCGTTCGCGACGCCGCCGGCCCAACCGGCGAGCAGCCCATGCAGGACCGCGCCGCGCCGCGCCGCCGCCGCCGCCGTCTCGAGGACGAGGAAGGCCGCGCCCTCGCCGAGGCAGAGGCCGTTGCGCGTCGAGTCAAAGGGCCGGCAGGTCCGTGCCGCCTCCGCATGGGAGCCAAGCAGGCCGGCCGCGCCGAGCTGCGCGATCACCAGCGGCGTCAGCGGTGCCTCCGCCCCGCCGGCCAGCATGGCGTCGGCCTTGCCCAGCAGGAGCTGCTCCGCCGCCAGCGCGATCGCCGCCGCCGCGGAGGCGCAGGTGGCCGACACGGTCGCGCCCACGCCGGTCAGCCGAAAACCCTGCGCCAGCACGCCGGTGAGCGATGCCAGCGTGCAGTCCGCCGCCAGCGAGGGCGGATGCCGACGCGCGCCGACACGCGCGAAGCCCTCGGCCAGGCGCGACACCGGCCCACGCGAGGTTCCCGCGATCACGCCGATCTCCAGGCCGTCCGGGTTTTCCTTCAACCCGGCCATGTCGAGCGCCTGCCCGGCGGCGATCCAGCCGAGCTGTGCCGAGCGGTCCATGCGCCGGACCGGATGCAGCGCTGGATCGCCGGAATCGGACCCTTCCGCCGCGCAGACGGCCACGGCCCGCGAGCCGCCCCCGATGGGAAAGTCGCGCCACTTCGCCGGCGAAACTCCGGCCGCCGCCGCCTGCCACAATTTGGCGGGGGAATCACCCGCAGCGCTGACGGCACCGTACCCGGTCACCGCCAGCGGCGTCTGCCTGAGCAGGCCGCCGAGCACGGTGGAGTTCATCCAGGGAGCCTGGCAGCGAGGCCGTCCCGACTTGGCTTCGGGCCGCGCTTGCGGGCACTTGAGCGAGGTGATTGCACGGCGGGAGCAGACCGAAGTCCGTCCCGCGATGGCGAGCGGTTTCACGGCGTCGCAGCGAGGGGAGCCCACGGCCGTGACGCCTGCGCCCTTGTCGCATTCCCGATCTCCTTGCGCGTCTCAACGTGGACCGCCCCAGGCTCCTCGCCGAGCACGGGCGGCGAGGTCAACGCTCCGCCTTCGGCGTAGGGTCGCGTTGAGGGCCGCTCCGCCGTGCCGGTAGATCGCCAGCCGCGCGCCTTCCTCGGCAGGGCCAGGCGGCGGTAAACCCGGCATGAAGGGAGTGAGCCGCCGGTTGATGGCCATCCGCCGAGGGCCGATCGCCCTCACCAGCAGGTCCGCCGGGGCAACGTTCCCACGCACCTCACCGGCCGAAGGTTTCCGCCAACGCGACGGCCTTTCGCACGGCGCGGGACTTGTTCACAGTCTCATGGTACTCGCCCTCGGGCGTGGAGTCGTGGACCCAGCCGCCCCCGGCCTGGACGTACGCCTTCCCGTCCTTGAGCAGCGCGGTGCGGATGGTGATGCAGCAGTCGAGGTTGCCGCCGAAGTCGAAGTATCCCACGCAGCCGCCGTAGGGGCCGCGCGTGGTGCCCTCGAACTCGCTGATGATCTGCATGGCCCGAATCTTCGGTGCGCCGCTGAGCGTGCCGGCGGGGAAGGTCGCGCGCATGAGGTCATAGGGCGTGCGGCCCGCAGCCAGCCGACCCTCGACCTGCGACACGATGTGCATGACGTGGCTGTAGCGCTCGATGATCATCAGGTCCGGCACGGTCACGGACCCGAAATCGCACACGCGGCCGATGTCGTTGCGTGCAAGGTCCACAAGCATGACGTGCTCGGCGCGTTCCTTGGGGTCGGCGAGAAGTTCCTTTTCGAGCGCGTCGTCCTCGGTGGGCGTGGCGCCGCGGCGGCGGGTGCCGGCGATCGGTCGGATCTCGACTTTGCCATGCTCGCAGCGGACGTGGATCTCCGGTGAAGCGCCGACGAGCGCAAAGCCTTCCAGCTCCAGCAGGAACATGTAGGGCGAGGGATTGATGGTGCGCAGGGCGCGGTACACGTCGAGCGGCGTGGCCAGCACCGGCGCGGTGAAGCGCTGCGAGCCGACCACTTGGAAAATGTCGCCGGCGCGGATGAATTCCTTCGATCGGCGGACGTTCGCGGCGAACTGCTCCGGGGTCTGGTTCGAGACGAAGGGCGCCTCGGGCGGCTCGCCGGCGCGCAGCGTCACCTGCGGCAGCATGACCGGCGCGTCGAGCAGGGCCACGAGCGCGTCAATCTCCGCCACAGCCCGGTCCCAAGCGTGACCGGCGCGTGCGGGGTCGGCGACGTGGGCGTTGACAATGACGGTCAGCGTCTGTTCCACGCGATCGAAGCAGAGGAGACGGTCCGTAATGAAGAAGTACAGCACGGGCGTACCCAGCTCGTCGTGCGGCGGGCGCGGGACGGTGGGCTCGAGGTCGTGGATGAACTCGTAGGCGAGGAAGCCCACAGCACCGCCGGTGAAGCGCGGCAGGCCGGGCACCGTCACGGGCCGGTAGGCGGCCATCACCTGCTCGACCACGGCGAGGCCGTCGCGCACGCAGCGGTCGCAGGGTTCCTTGCCCGGCGCGCCGACACCCCAGGTCGCCGTGACGCGGCCGGCCTCCCGCACCTCGACCTTGCGGCCGGTCTGGCGGATGACGGCGCGTGGGTCGCAGCCGACAAAGGAATAGCGGCCGACGCGTTCGCCGCCCTCGACGGACTCGAAGAGGAAGGATTCGCCGCGGCCACGGAGCTTGGCGTAGGCGGAGAGCGGCGTCTCGAAATCGGCCAGCAGCCTTCGGGCGACGGGGATGAGGTTCCCCTGCGCAGCCAGGCGGATGAATTCGTCGCGCGTGGGCGAGACCATGGGCGCGGGAGTAAAGCGGGAACCGGGGCGCTGCGGAAGCGGATAGAAGCTTGGGAGTGGGATGGGCCGTACGGCCCGCACCGCGTCGGCGCGGGCTGGGGCGCGTCCCTGCCGCCACGGGCGTGCCAGGAATCACCGACGGGCGTCAGACGCCGGCAGCGGCTTCAGGCGATGGAGCCGCCGCAAACGGGGCAGGGGACGGCCGGTTCCTGGCGTTGGGCGAGGTTCATGCGACCCAGCCGGGCACGGCGGGCGGTCAGGCAGTCCGCGCAGGCGGCGAAGCGGTCGAGATCCCAGAGATCGAGAAAAATGCGCAGGCCCGGATGTGCGCGACCAAGGGCTGTGGCGAAGGCGCGTTCAATGGTGGCCAGAGTCGGCGGCGTGAAGTGGCCCGCGGCGGCCAGCTCTTCCATCGCCCCATTGCCGCCGCGCGTCGGGATGAGCGAAACGACCTGCGCACCAGCCCGTGACGCGAGGTCGACGCACTCGACGGCCGCAGGTACGGCGGCTTCCGGTGGCTCGAAGGGCGGCTGGATCAGCGCAAAGGCGCGGACGTCCACGCCGTGCCCCCGAAGGAAGCAGGCGGCGCGACGGAAATCGTCCAACGTCATGCCCTTGTTGAGCCGCGCGAGCGTCGCGGGGTTGGCGGTTTCAAGGCCGAGCGCAACTTCGAGCTGCGGAACTGGGCCGGGGCCGGCGGCGCGGACGAGTTCTTCGCGGAACACCGGCACTGCCGGCCCGGCCAGACGGGGGTGGCATTCCACGATCAGGCGCCCCGCGCCGGACGCGAACCGCGCGATCGCCGGCCGGTCCGCGGGCGGGACGGCGCCGGCATCGAAGAAGGAGCCGGCGTTGTAGATTTTGATCTGGCGGGGCGCAGGCGGGCCGAGTTCCGCCAGGAGGCGGGCGATCTGCGCCGGGATTGCGTCCGCCGGGGCTGGGAAGGTGTACCGCCAGAGGTCGCACATGACGCAGTGCCAGGGGCACTCGCGGTTGACGAGGAAGAGGGCCGCGCCGTCCATGAGGTGGCCGTCGGGGCCGCGCTCAGTTTCGCGGAGAACCTGGGCGTTGGGCTGGTGGCGGGTGACATCCAGCACCGGCCGGAGCGTCCGGACGCGCCGCGTGGCGGTGGCGCGGTCGGTAGGCCAGGCGTGAATGGGCATGGGGACGTTTCCGAGTTTCCGGGCCGAGGTTGCAAGCCGCAACGCCGTGGGTGTCGGCGTTGGTTACAGGATTTTGACAATGCGCTTGCCGGGCCGGGGGCCGTTGCTACCGTGTCCCCCGCCTTGGCGGCGTGCATCCCAGTGACGTTCACGGGACGCGGTGTCGTCGAGTCTGGCGCAGTCCCGAATCTGGCGTGAAGATTTTCAGCGGCACCTCCAACCGCCCGCTCGCACAGGCGATTGCGGCCTCCATCGGCCTTGAACTGGGCAAGTCCGCCGTCTCCTCTTTCCCAGACGGCGAGACGTTCGTGAAGATTGAGGAGAACGTCCGCGGCGAGGACGTGTACGTGCTCCAGTCCACCAGCCCGCCGACCAACCACAATCTGATGGAGATGTTCATCATGATTGACGCGCTGCGACGGGCGAGCGCGGCACGCATCACGGCGGTGCTGCCCTTCTACGGTTATGCGCGGCAGGACCGGAAGGACCAACCCCGTGTGCCCATCACTGCCAAGCTGGTCGCCAACCTCCTGGTCGCCTCCGGAGTGAACCGCGTGCTCACGATGGACCTGCACGCACAGCAGATTCAGGGCTTTTTCGACATCCCGGTGGACCATCTTTACGCCGCGCCGGTGATCTTCGACTACCTGCGGCGGAAGAGCCTGCAGAATCTCGTCGTCGTCAGCCCCGACGTGGGCGGCATCAAGATGGCCCATGCCTATTCCCAAGTGCTCGGCGGCGGGCTGGCCATCGTGGCCAAGCGCCGCAAGAGCGCCACCGAGGTTGAGAGCATGACGGTGATCGGCGAGATCCGGGGCAAGACCGTCCTGCTGGTGGACGACCTGACGGAGACGGCCGGCACGCTGACTTCGGCGGCGGCGTTGTTGGCCAAGAAGGGCGCACGGCAGATCCTCGCGTGCGTCAGCCACGCCCTGCTCGGGGACCTCGCGGTGCAGCGCCTCCGGAAATCGAACATTGACGAACTCATCACCACTGATAGCGTTCTCCGCCCTCCGATCAGCGGGGTGAACATCACCACGGTTTCGGTGGCGGGCTTGCTGGGCGAAGCGATCAAGCGAATTCACAGCAATTCGTCGGTCACTTCGCTCTTCGAGTACAAGGGCGGGCGAACCCATTGAGCCCGCCAATCTGTTTCTTTGCTGACCGACACATGAAAGCCGTCTCGTTGACCGCCTATCCGCGGAAGCTCTCCGGCCGCAACGCCGTGAAGATGGTCCGTTCCGCCGGCCGCGTACCCGCGGTGGCCTATGGCCGCCTGCACGCGGCTCAAAACTTGGAGCTGGATTCCCGGCAGCTTGACGCTGTCATTCACCACTCCGTCTCGGAGAACATCCTTGTGGACCTCACCGTGGAAGCCGACGCGCGGCCAACACGGCTGGCCTTGGTGCAGGATGTCCAGCATGATCCCTTGGACGGCCACGTGATCCATGTGGACCTGCACGAGGTGGCCCGCGATGAGCGCGTCATCATCAATGTCCCGCTCGAGTCCAGGGGCGAGCCGGTGGGCGTGAAGTCCGGCGGCGGCGTGCTTGAGCACGTCGTTTTCAAGGTCAAGGTGCGCGCCTTGCCTGCCGACCTGCCCGAGGCGGTGGTCGTGGACGTGACCGCCCTGGAGATCAACCAGACCTTGCACCTCAGTGAGCTGCCTCCGATCCCGGGCGTCGAGTTTCTCGGCAGCAAAGACCTGCCGGTCTTCTCCGTGGCCGCGCCTCGCACCGAGGCCGAGCCGGCGGCGGACGCCGCCGCTGCGCCTGCCGGGGACGTGGAGATGATCAAGGAGAAGAAGGACGTGGCCGCCGCGCCCGCCTTGAAGGCTGGCGACAAGGCCAAGCCCGCCGAGAAGGGCAAGGACCCCGGGAAAGAGAAGAAGAAGTAGCCTTTGCCGGCCGCGCCCTTGGGGCGGCCGGAACCGCGGGGTGCCCTCGTGGCGGATCTGCACCTCATCGTTGGGCTGGGGAATCCCGGCTCGGAGTACGCGGCCACCCGCCACAATGCCGGTTTTCTCGTCGTCGGGGAGCTGGCGCGGCGGTGGCGGGTTGTTTGGCGGGACGAAGGCCGGTTCAACGTGCGGGTGGCGCGCGGCGAAACCGCGGGAAGGTCGGTACTGCTGGTGCAGCCGCTGACTTGGATGAACCTGAGCGGTGAGGCGGTGGCGGCGGTGATGCGGTATCACCGGGTGCCTTTGGAACGCGTGATGGTGGTGGTGGACGATGCGGATCTGCCGCTCGGTGCCTTGCGGCTTCGTCCGGGTGGCAGCTCCGGCGGACACCACGGGCTGGAGTCGGTCGGGCAGCATCTTGGCACGCGCGAATTTGCCCGGCAGCGGGTCGGCATCGGCCGGCGCGACTCCGCGCAACGCGAGATCACCGGGCATGTGCTCGGTCGGTTTGGCGCCGAGGAACGGCCGGTGCTGGATAAAGTTTTAGGGTCCGCAGGCGACCAGCTCGAGTGCTGGCTGGCCAACGGGCTGCAAGTGGCCATGGCCCGACACAACGGGCCGGGCCAATGAACGAAGGAAAACATTGTGAAGCGATACGAAGGACAGCTCATCTTGAACACGGCCGGGCGCGAGGACGGCGCCAAGGAAGTCATAGACCAGCTCGAGAAGGAAATCCTCGCCGCCGGCGGCAAGGTCGAGACCACGCAGAAGATGGACAAGCGTCCGTTTGCCCGCGTGACCGACAGGAACGTCACCTCCGGCTTCTACGTAAACTTCATCTTCGAGGGCACTCCCGCCGTGGTGTCCGCGCTCCGGAGCAAGTTTGCCTTGAATCCCGAGGTGTACCGCGCGCTGTTCACCCTCGCGCCGCCCGCCGTCCCCGCAAAGCCGGCGGCCTGATCCATGGCCAATTTCAACAAGGTCATCCTCGCGGGCAACCTGACCCGCGACCCCGAGCTCCGGTACACGCCCAAGGGCACGGCCGTGGCCAAGTTCGGCCTCGCCGTGAACAGGACTTGGACCACCGAGACCGGCGAGAAGCGCGAGGAGGCCACCTTTGTGGACGTGGACGCCTTCGGCAAGCAGGCCGAGGTCATCTCCCAGTACCTGCGCAAGGGTCGTTCCCTCCTCGTCGAGGGCCGCCTCAAGCTCGACACTTGGGACGACAAGCAGACTGGCCAGAAGAAGAGCAAGCTGGGCGTCGTGCTCGAATCCTTCTCTTTCCTCGACAGCGGCAGCCGCGGCGACGCGCCAGCCGGTGGCGGCGCCCCCGCCGCGTCCCGGCCCAAGCCTGCCCCGGCGACTGGTGAAGCCCCCGCCCCCGCCGCCGACGAGGATGACGTGCCTTTCTGAGCCTTGACGCGGGCCGTTTTGCGCCCGCGAGACTCCCAACGACTTTCATCCGCATTTTATGGCCAAGACTGAACTGATCCTGATCAAGAACGTGGTAGGCCTCGGCGGCGAAGCCGACCAGATCAAGGTGGCGCCCGGCTACGCGCGCAACTTCCTTGTCCCCCGCGGCCTCGCCATGCCCGTCACCGGCGCAAACCGCCGCCGGCTGGAGGTGCTCAAGCAGCGCCGCGCCGACCGCGAGGCCCACGAACTCAACGCGATGACCGACCTTGGCCGCAGCCTCGGCAAGCTCACCCTGCTCGTGAAGGTGAAGACCGGCGAGGACGGCAAGTTGTTCGGCGCCGTGACCGCCGGTACCATCGCCGACGAGCTTAAGAACCAGTACGATGCCGCAGTCGAGCGGAGGAAGATCCACCTCGCTCATCCCATCAAGTCCCTTGGCGATCACGACGTCGAACTGCGGCTCCACCCTCAGGTCCACGTCACGCTCAAGGTCAAGGTTGAGAGCACCACGCCGTCACCTCCGCTGACCGAACCCGCCGCGGCCAAGCCCGTCGAGAAGACGGTCAAGCACTCGGAGAAGTTCGGCCCCGGCGCCAAGGCCGCCAAGGTCGAGGCCAAGCCCACGAAGGCAGAGGCCAAGCCCGCCAAGGCCTGACCGTCCGTTGATCCCTCACCGCGGCGATCGGGAAAACCGGTCGCCGCATCGTGTTTTTTTGCAGCGGGGCCATGCTGCCGTCGGGCAGTGAGCGCCTTGCCGCAAAGTGCGGGCGGCGCGAAAATGTCCCCGACATTGCGACCATGTCCGCCCCCCCCGCCCCCGCCCCTGTCCGGCCACCTCGCCGGTCGAGCGGCCCGGCATGGCCGGCCATCGGCTGCGTGCTGCTGCTGCTCGCCGCCGTGATCGCGATTGCCGCCGCGGTGCTGCGCGCCCAATTGCGCGCACAGATCCTCGGCCGCGACGCTGAGCTGCTCGCGGCGCTGGCTCGGTTCGTCGCGGCAACCGACCCGACCGTGCAGGCGCTTGGCGCTGCAGCCGACCCGGTGGACCGCAGTCTCGCGATCCTCGTCAGCATCGCGAAGTTCGACGGTGTGCTCGCCGCCCGCCTCTTCGACGCGCGCGGCGCCTTTGTGGCATCGCTGCCCGAGGACGTGACCGAGCGGACCCTCGCGGAGGCCGAGCTGGCGGCACTGCGGTCACGCCGCCCGCTGGTGGAGTTCACGGCGGATGCGGAGCTGACGGGGGTGTTCGTGGGCGGCGGTGGCCGCGACGTTCCTCGACGGGCCCCGCTGCGCACCGTGTCCGTTCCCTTGCCGGCAGCGGACGGTTCCCTGGAAGGCGTCGCCCAGCTCGTGCTTCAGGGGCACGACGTGGCGGCGGAGTTTGCCGTGCTCGACCGCGGGCTCGCGCTGCAGGCTGGCGGAGTGTTCTTCGTCAGCGGCGCGGTGGCGGCAGGGGTGCTGGCTTGGGCCTTTGCCCGCTTGGCGCGGCGTACGATCGCTCTCCAGCAAGCCAACGCCGAACTGGCCCGCAATGCGCGGGCCGCCGCTGTCGGTGCGGTGGCGGCGCACCTGATGCACAGTCTCAAGAACCCCCTCGCCGGACTCCGTGGCCTGACCGACTGCGCATCCGCCTCCGACCTCGATCGGGGAGGTGCCGCGGCGGCGACTCGGCAGATGGAAACTCTGGTCCGCCGGGTCACAGGCATCCTGCGGGAGGAAGCTGATGGCCTCGCCTATGAGGTTCCCTTGTCCGAGGTGCTCGACGACCTGCGGCGCCAGTTCGACGCCGCCGCGCTGGGCGGCGGTGTCGCGTTGGTCTTTGTCGTGCAGGCCGATCCCCGGCTCGACAACCGAACGGCCAACCTGCTGGGCCTCGCCCTCGCCAATCTCGTCCAGAATGCGCTCGACGCCGTCGGGCCGGGCCGTCGGGTCACGGTGTCCGCGCTCCCGGTCGCCGATGCCACCCACGTCGAGGTGGCCGACGACGGTCCGGGCCTGCCCGAGTCGGTCCGCGGAAGGCTTTTCACGCCCGTGCGCTCGACGAAGGAAGGCGGCTCCGGCCTCGGGCTGGCGCTGTCGTGGCAGTTGCTCCATCACGCGGGGGCCACCATTGAGCTGGTGCCCGAATCCGCCGGCGGCTCGCGCTTCCGAGTGCGGCTTCCCTCCGCAGTCCCGCGGATTGGCCCAGAACCCCATGCCGCGCCTGCGTCACCGGCGGTACACGCTTAGCCTGCTGGCGGTGCTGTTCGGGGGAATGGCCGCGCCCGCACCCGACCTTCCGCTTCGCTGGCGCTGGTCCAATCCACGCCCGCACGGCAACAACCTCAACGACCTTGCCGTCCGTTCCGGGCGGCACGTTGCCGTCGGCGACCGGGGCCGCGTCTACGCCAGCGAGGACCTCGCCTCATGGACCGTCCTGCCCACTCCGACCACCCGCCAGCTCCGCGCCGTGACGTTCTTCGGCGCCCGAATCATTGCCACAGGCGAGGCCGGCACCATCCTGTACTCGCAGGGGTCCGACCCCTTCTCCGTCGCGCAGCTGAATCCGCCCACCGAAGACTGGCTCGAAGGCATTGCAGCCTCGCCCACCCTGGCCGTTGCGGTCGGTGACAACGGCGCCATCTATACCTCGGTCACCGCGTTTGCCTGGCAGCGGGCAAGCGTGCCGTTCGCGGCGTGGCTCCGCGCGGTGGCCTGGGGCAACAACGTCTTCGTCGCCGTCGGCGAGGACGGCTTCGCCGCGAGCAGTGCGGACGGCCGGAACTGGCAGTCCCGCAACAGCCGCACCACGGGTCACCTCAACCGGGTGGTGTGGGACGGAGCGCGCTTTCTGGCCGCCAGTGCGCGCGGCTCGCTGGTCATCAGCACGGATGGTGTGAACTGGCTCCTCGACACGGGGGCCACGGGCACCACGAACGAGCTGAACGCCTTGGCCGTCGGCGGCGGGCGGCAGTTGCTCGCTGGCGACGACGTGCTGCGCACCCGGGCCGCCGTCCTCCAGCCGTGGGGCGACGAGTTTGGGGCGCCGCAGCCACCGCCGCGGGCCACGTATCTGTCCGCAGCGTGGAACGGAACTTCCCTGTTGGCGGGCGGGCGGGCGGGCCTGCTCGTGGAGGGCTTCCGCACCAACAACGCCACGCAGTGGACCGACCTCAGCACCGGCGTGCGCCACTGGCTCTGGGACGCGTCCCGCTTCCCGGACACCTACGTGGCCGTGGGCGACCGCGCGACAATCCTCAGCAGCCCGGATGGCGTGAACTGGTCGCCCGAACTGCCTCCGCTGACGCTCACGAACGCCATCTTTCTTGGCCTCGGAGGCCGGACGAACCTCGCCATCGCCGTCGGCTCCGGCGGCGCGCTCATGATCAGCCCGGCGGCGTACACCGATGCCGTCGTCACGAACGCGGCCGGCGCCGTCATCACGAATCGCATCAACCTGCTCGGGCTGGAGTGGCAGGCGGTGAACTCGGGCGTCACCAACGCGCTTCAAGGCGTGGCCGCGGACCAGGCGCGGATCCTGGTCGTGGGCGATGAGGGCGCCGTGATCACCAGCGCCGACGGCACGAACTGGTCCGCCCGAGTGATCCCCGAACGGCCGCTGCTCACCTCCGTCGCCGCGCATCCGGGCGGCTACGTCGCCGTCGGCCGCGCCGGCGCGCTCTTCACCAGCCCGGACGCCGTGACGTGGACGCGGCGGGACAGCAGCACGACGAACTGGCTGTACCGTGTCCGCTGGCTGAACGGGCTGCTGCTCGCCATGGGGCAGGCCGGGACACTGCTCGTCGGCACCAACGGCCTGGACTGGACGCCCCGCGTCACCGGGACAACCGCCTGGATCAACGACGCGGCGTATGCGGACGGTGCGTGGTTCCTCGTTGGGAATCAGGGCACGGCGCTGTTCAGCACGAATGCCGTGGACTGGACCGACGCCGGTTCGATCACCGGCAAATCGCTTTATGCCGCGGCAACCCACGAAGGGCAGCTTGTCGTCGCGGGCATCGAAGGCCTCATCCTGCGGGCGCAGTTGACGCCCCTGCTTGATCCCGTGGAGATCGCGGCCTTTGACCACCAGGTCACCACCAACCTCGTGCGCGACTCGCTGCTCTTCATCGGCCGGCCGGACCAGCAGTTCGACCTGGACCGCGCCGCCGAGCTTGAAACCTGGCGGCTGGAGCAGCGGCTGGAGATCACCGCTCCCGATGGTGCCGTGGTCTACATCAGGGAAACGACCAACCCACCGCCGGAAGCGAAGTTCTACCGCACCGTTCCGGTGCGCTGAAGCCAAGTTCCACGAAGCGCCGCCGTGAGGCGGCGCCGTCCGCCATCCGTTTGCGCTTCGTCCCGCGCCGCCCTTCCTTCCCGCCCTCTGTGACGAAGACGCAACAGTTCCGCGACCTCCTGCACTCGCCGCGCACCGGGTTCCTGATGGAGGCCCACCACGGCCTCAGCGCGCGCATCGCCGAGGAGGCCGGCTTCAGGGGGCTTTGGGCCAGCGGCCTCTCCATCTCCGCCGCGCTCGGTGTGCGCGACAACAACGAGGCCTCGTGGACGCAGGTGCTCGAGGTGGTCGAGTTCATGGCCGACGCCACCTCCGTGCCCATCCTGCTGGATGGCGACACCGGCTATGGCAACTTCAACAACGTCCGCCGACTTGTGCAGAAGCTCGAGCAGCGCGGCGTGGCCGCCGTGTGCCTCGAGGACAAGCTCTTCCCCAAGACCAACTCCTTCATCAACGGCGAGCGCCAGCCGTTGGCCGACGCCGACGAGTTCGCCGGCAAGCTCAAGGCCGTGAAGGACGCGCAGCGCGACCCCGACTTCGCCGTCGTCGCGCGCATCGAGGCCTTCATCGCCGGCTGGGGCCTCGACGAGATGCTGCGCCGCGCCCACCTCTACGCCGACGCCGGGGCCGACGCGCTGCTCATCCACAGCAAGAAGTCCACGCCCGACCAGGTCCTCGCCTTCGCCCGCGCGTGGACGCGGCCGGTGCCGCTCGTGATCGTGCCCACGATGTACTACAGCACGCCGGTCGAGGTCTTCGAGCAGGCCGGCATCCGGCTGGTGATCTGGGCGAACCACAACGCCCGCGCCGCCATCACCGCCATGCAGCGCGTCTCGCGGACCATCTTCGCCGAGCGCTCCGTGGCCAACGTCGAGGACCAGATCGCGCCGGTGAAGGAGGTCTTCCGCCTGCAGAACGCCGCCGAGCTTGAGGCCGCCGAGGACCGCTACCTGCCGCGCCGCGCCGAGACGCTGAACGCCATCATCCTCGCCGCCAGCCGCGGCAGCGAGCTGGGCGACGCCACCGCCGACCGGCCCAAGGCCATGATCCCCGTGGCCGGCGTGCCGCTGCTGCACCGGCTCGTCGGGCAGTTCCGCGCCGTGCGCACCAAGCAGGTCACCGTCGTCCGCGGCTACGCCAAGGACCACGTCACCGCGCCGGACGCGGAGTTCGTGGACAACGACGAGTACGAGGGCACGGGCGAGCTGCTGTCGCTCCTCAAGGCCCGCCACCGCCTCGAGGGCGACGTGATCCTGTCCTTCGGCGACATCCTCTTCCGCCGCTACATCCTCCAGCACCTGCTCACCGAGGAGGGCGACCTGATCCTCGTGGCCGACGCCGCATGGCAGGCCCGCCGGCAGCGGGACGACTACTACGTGGACTACATCCGCGCCACGCGCCCGCACTCGCTGCGCTACGAGCCGGACGAACCGGTGTGGCTGGCGGACATCGGGCCGAAGATCCCCGCCGCCGAGGTGCACGGGGAATGGATCGGCCTGCTGCGCGCCACGCCCGCCGGCGCCGCCCGGCTCCGCGACGCGCT
>JBJXFY010000031.1:0-5423 GCA_046155815.1 Limisphaerales bacterium
AGGGCAAGACCACGCTCATCAAGGCGCTGCTGGGCGCGCTCCGGCCGCAGCGCGGGAAGATCGCCCTGCGCCGCGACTTCCAGGACCGCCGGCGCCTCGGCTTCGTGCCGCAGGAGGCGGAGCTGAATCCCTCCGTGCCCACGACCGTGGGCGAGTTCGTCCGCGGCGGGCTGGTGGGCCTGGGCCTCGACGCCGCCACCCGCGCGCGCCGCCTGCGCGGCGTGCTCGAGCTGATGGGCATCCCGACGCTGCGCGACCGCAGCCTGTGGGCGCTCTCCGGCGGCCAGCGCCAGCGCGCGCTCGTGGCCCGCGCGCTCATCCGCGACCCGCTGCTGCTGATCGTGGACGAGCCGACGGCCGGGCTGGACCTCGCGGCCGCGACGGGCCTGCTCGAGACGATCGCCGGCCTGAGCCGCGACAAGGGCGTCACGGTGGTGTTTGTGACGCACGATCTCGCGATCGCCGGCCGCCGGGCCACGCACGTCGCGTTCTTCAAGGGCGGGCGCGTCACGGCTGGCCCGCGCGTGGAGGCGTTCATGGCGGAGAACCTGCAGCGCACGTTCGGCGTGCCGGTGACGCTGCTGCGGGATGAGCAGGGAGGAATCACCGTGCAGGCCGGCGCGGCGTCCCCTGCCGTGGCAAGGCCCGACGTCGATCCGGTGCGGCTGAACGGCGCGCCCGCGCCACGGTTCGCGGAGGTGGAGGCTTGATCACGTCCTTCCTCCAGAGCTGGGCGCTGTTCCACTGGACCTACCTTGGGGCGCTGCTGCTGGCGGTGGCGTTGGGCACGTTCGGCGTGCTGGTGGTGCTGCGTGGGCAGATCTTCATGGCCGCGGCGGTGGCGCAGGCCTCCGTGCTCGGCGTGGCGCTGAGCCTCGCATTGGGCTGGGCCCCGCCGGCCCTCGCGGCGACGGCGCTGTCCGGCGCGGCGGCGCTGGCCACGGCCGGCCGGCGGCACCGTGGCGGCCGGACGTCGGACGAGATCACGGGCTGGCTGTTCCTGGTGACGGCGAGCGCGGCGGTGCTGGTGCTGGCCAGGCAGCCGGTCGGCCTGAAGGAGGTCCAGTCGCTGGCCGTCTCGAGCGTGATCGGCCTCACGGGCGGGCAGGTGGCGCTGTTCGGCGTGATGGCCGCGCTGGCGCTCGGGTTGGCGGCCGTCGCCCGGCCGCGCCTCGTGCTGCTCATCACCGACCCGACGATGGCGGCGGCGGTCGGGATGCGGCCGGGCTGGTGGAGCGCGGCGCTGGCCTTGGCGCTGGGCGTGGGCACCGCGGTCGCGCTGCAGGCGACCGGCCTGCTGTTCACTTTCGGCTGCCTGGTGCTGCCAGCGCTGATTGCGAAGAACCTCTGCCGCGAGGTGGCGCCGATGTTCTGGGTGGCGCCGCTGGTGGCTGCCGGCGCGGCGCTCGCAGGCCTCGTGCTGGCGCATCACTTCGACTTCCCACCCGGCCAGATGGTCGTCGAGCTGCTGGCCGCGGGCCTCGTGCTGGCCTGGGGCTGGCGCGCGGCGCGCGGCTGGCTGTGGGGCTGATATCCCCTCCTTCGGCGCCTCCGGAACCCGGCCTGGACTTTCATTGCAAATGACTCGCAAAAACAAACACGACCGCCGCCTGCCGGTCACCGTGCTCTCCGGGTTCCTTGGCGCCGGCAAGACCACGGTCCTCAACCACCTGCTCCACAACCGCGCCGGCCGCCGCCTCGCGCTGATCGTGAACGACATGGGCGAGGTGAACATTGACGCCGCGCTCGTGAAGGGCGGCGGCGCGCGCCTCTCGCGCACCGACGAGAAGCTCGTCGAGATGTCCAACGGCTGCATCTGCTGCACGCTGCGCGAGGACCTGCTCCTCGAGGTCGGCCGGCTCGCGCGCGAGGGCCGCTTCGATTACCTCGTGATCGAGTCCACCGGAATCTCCGAGCCGCTGCCGGTCGCCGAGACCTTCACCTTCGCCGACGAGCAGGGCCGCTCCCTCGCCGACGTGGCGCGGCTGGACACGATGGTCACCGTGGTGGACGCGCTGAACTTCCTGCGCGACTACCGGTCCGCCGACTCGCTCGTGGACCGCCGGCAGGCGCGGGACGGCGAGGACGAGCGCTGCGTGGTGGACCTGCTCGTGGACCAGGTCGAGTTCGCCGGCGTGATCGTGCTGAACAAGGCCGACCTCGTGGACGCGGCGGCGCTGCGGACCCTCACCGGCATCCTGAAGGGGCTGAACCCGCGGGCGGAGATCGTGCCCGTCTCGTTCGGCCGGGTGCCGCTGGAGAAGCTGCTCGACACCGGGCGCTTCCAATTTGAGGAGGCCGAGCGCGCGCCGGGCTGGCTGCGGGAGCTGCGCGGCGAGCACACGCCGGAGACGGAGGAGTATGGCATCCGCAGCTTCGTGTACCGCGCGCGGCGGCCCTTCCATCCGCAGCGCTTCATGGACTGCCTGCGCGGCGAGTGGCCCGGCGTGGTGCGGAGCAAGGGCTTCTTCTGGCTGGCGACGCGCCACGACCTCTGCGGCGCCTTCAGCCAGGCCGGCGCCGCCTGCCGCACCGAGTGCGCCGGCCGCTGGTGGGACGCCACGCCAAAGAATGAATGGCCGGACGACGACGAGGAGTGCCGCGAAATCCTCCGCAGCTTCCAGAAGCCCTGGGGCGACCGCCGGCAGGAGCTGGTGGTCATCGGCCTCGGGCCGGACGAGCCGGCGCTGCGCGCAATGCTCGACGCCTGCCTGCTCACCGACCGGGAAATGGCCGCCGGCCCGGCCGCCTGGGCCGCGCTGCCCGACCCCTTCCTGCCGTGGACGCCGGCGACGCCGGCCCCGCCCGAGACGCAGCCCATGCTGCTGCGCCCCGCCTGACCATGCCTTCAGGGAACCAACAGCTCGAACACGCCGAAGACCCGGAAGTCGTCCGGATTCGACGTGATGAGGCGGCGGACGCCCCGGCGGTGGAGCGTCGCGGCAAGCTGGGTGTCGAGGATGCGCTTGCGGCCGAGGTGATGCTGGCGCAGCCAGCGGAGCCAGGACTGCACGTCGTCCTCCGCGATCTCGAGGAGCAGGGTTTCCACTTTCGCCAGCCAGGCTTCAACCCATCGCAGTGCCTCTTCCGTCAGCAGCGGCGGGCTGAATCGCCGAGGGTCGGTGGCGACATGGAGGAATTCCGCCAGCACACCCGCCGGCCTGTACGGACCGGTGGTCGTCTAGGCGGCCGCAGAGCCGCCCGGCTGGGCCGAGGTCACGACGCTCCAGACCGACGGCCGGCCGCTGCCGCTCCCGTGGCCGGCGGGCGGGGAGCCGTTCCGCGCCTTCCGCCTCCGGCTGCCATGACCCCAAACCGCGCGCTCGCCGGCGAGATCGAGCGCCAAGGGCTCCGACGGGGTGCGGAGGTGAAGTCCCCGCGCGGCAACCTGCTCGTCGCGCACGGCTTCGCACGCCTGCCTTACGCCCGCGGCAGCAGCCGCTGCCGGCTGCGGTGGCACGACCGCTGGATCGAGCTGCACAGCTTCTGCGTCACCCTCTGCGGCGACGGCCGGCCCGGCCTGCGCTTCCTGCGCCCGCGCCAGCGCGTCTATCTGGACCCGCGCGAGGAACCCACGCCGCCGGCGGAGACGGCCGACGACGCGCTGGTGCTGCCGTTCGTGGCGGTGGAACGCGCCGCCTTCCTCGCAGGTTCCGCACCATGAACGCCGCGTCGCCCACCGCCGCCGCCACGCTGCCTCCTTCGCCGCCGCGCTGGCGCCAGACGCGCCTGCGCCGCGCGCTCTTCCAGATCCACCTCTGGAGCGGCCTCATGCTCGGGCTGTACCTGCTGGTCGTCGGCGTCACGGGCAGCGCCGTCGTGTTCCGCGGCGAGATCGAGGACGCGCTGCATCCGCGCCTGACGCGCGTCTCGCCCGCGGCTGAGCGCGCGCCCGTTCAGCCGATGCTCGACGCGGCGCAGCGCGAATTCCCCGCGCCTGCTTTCACACCGTCAACCTGCCGCGGCAGGCCGGGCATTCCCTTTCGTTCTGGGGGCATGATGCGCAGGGCCGCTCGTTCCACGCCTTCTTCAACCCGCACACCGGCGCGCTGCTCGGCCACGATGTCGCCGGCGGCAACCTCACCGAATGGCTCTACGAGCTGCACGCCAACCTGCTTGGCGGACGCACCGGCCAGCAGGTCAACGGCGTCGGCGGCCTGCTGTGCGTCGTCCTGCTGCTCACCGGCGTCGCCGTCTGGTGGCCCGGCCGCGGACAGGTCGTCCGCCAGGGGCTGACGATCCGGTGGCGCGCCCGGTGGAAGCGGCTGAACTACGACCTGCACAAGGTCGTCGGCATCGCCTCGGCCGCGCTGCTGTTCCTCGTGGCGGTGACGGGCGTGTGGTTTCCGTTCCAGGCGCCCTTCCGCTGGGCCGCGGAGAAGCTCACCGGCACCTCCGCGCAGGAGAATTCGCCCGCCGCCGCCGTGCCCGCGCCCGACGCGCAACGCCTCCCGCTGGACGACGCCGTGCGCGCCGCGGACGCCGTGCTGCCCGGCGTGCCGGCCAACTGGATCGGCCTGCCGGAGAAACCCGGCGACGTGCTCACCGTGCGCAAGCGCCTGCCCGGCGAATGGCGCCTCGAGGGCATGAACCACGTCCACCTGGAACCGTACACCGGCACGGTGGTGCGCGCCGACCTGCACGCGGAGCGGACACCCGCGCAGAGAATCCTCCGGGCCATGTTCCCGCTGCACGCCGGCACGTTTGGCGGCCTCACCACGCGCATCCTCTGGGTGATCCTCGGCCTCGCGCCGGCGCTGCTGTTCGTGACCGGCTTCCTGATGTGGTGGAACCGGGTTGTGCGCCCGCCCCGCCGGGCCGCCCGGGCCGCCTCCTGAACCCAGCCCCGCGCCGCCGCCGAGAACCTTGAACGTCCTTCCAAGATGCCCCCTTACGTGTACGAGACGCTGCCTGCCGCGCCGGACGAAGCGTCGCGCCGCTTCGAGGTGAAGCAGTCCGTGAAGGACGCCGCGCCCATGCACGACCCGGAGACGGGCCGGCCGGCGCGCCGCGTGATCCAGTCCGGCTACCTCAACATGCAGCGCTGGACCAAGTCGCCCGCTGCGCCGGCTCCCGCCGCGTCCTCCGGCGGCGGCTCGTGCTGCGGCATCGCCGGCTGCGGCCCGCATTGAACGCCATGTTCCTCCCTCGCCCATCAACCGGGCCGCCGGCCGCCGGCCGCCGCCAGCAGCCGCTTGAGGCGTTCGTAGCCGAAGACGAGGCGGAAGCCGGGCTGCAGGAAACCCTCCGGCGGCAGGCCATGGACGCGGCCCTCGCGGAGGGCCGGGAGATCCCTCCAGCCGGGCCGGGCCGCGATCACCGCGCGGCGGAAGGGCTTCCCGCACCAGCAGGCGAGGATCATTTCGGGCTGCGCGGCCAGCACCGCGCCGGCCGCGCCCGCCCGCTGCGCGGCGGCCCGCTGA
>JBJXFY010000409.1:0-7562 GCA_046155815.1 Limisphaerales bacterium
CCGATCTCCTTCCGGCCGCCGGCTTGTCCGCCGCCGCCCGGCCGCCGCGGTGAACGGCGGTTTCTGGGAATTTCCGAATCTTGAGATCCTCCCTGGCGATACCGCCGATCCGGCCGCCGCGGCGCGCCTGCTCCTTGGCGTGCGCCGTGCCGTGCCGGTGCGCCTGGGCGAGGTCCGGCACGCGATCACCCGCCACCGGATCACGCAGGTGGCGTGGCGGGTGCGGCTGCCGCGCCCGGTCCGCCCGGGCGGCGACGCACGGTGGCAGACGCTCGCGGAACTGCACGAGCTGCCGATGGTGACCGCCCATCGCCGGCTGTTGCAGCGGCTCGAAACCGCTTGAGCCGGGGCCGCCCGGTTCCAGGGGCGCCGCCGTGTCCTCAAGGCGCGGCGGGCAGGGCGTTCGTTTCGGCGGGCTTCACCACGTCGAGCAGGCCGGGCTTCTTCGCGTCGTAAGGCGTGCCGAGCTTCCCGCCGGACCATTTGTCCACGAGCCCGTAGTGGTTCAGGAGGCTGTAGAGGAAGCCGAGGATGACGGCCCAGAGGAGCAGCTTGGGCCAGACGGCGGGCGGTTCGGAAAACTGGTCGTCCGCGGCGGGCAGGGTGCCGGGCGGGAGCGTGGCGACCGTGGTGAGGATCTTGCCAAGCGGCACGGGAACCTTCACGCGGCCGTTTACGGCCCAGCCGGAGGCGTCGAGCAGCGGGCCGAGGTTGCGCTGGCGGAGCTTGAGCCAGGCGATGAGCATCGAGGGGCCGGAGACGAGCAGCAGCAGCCCGGCAAACGCGATGCAGATCTGCCAGAAGGGCAGGAAAAACAGCCCCGTCAGGTAGCCCACGATGCCGGTCATGAGCGTGCCGATGCCAGCGATGGCCACGCTGATCGCGGCCACGGTGCCGACGTCCACCTTCTTCGGCGCCGCGGGCGGGGCCTTGTCCGCGGCGGCGGCGGCGGCGGTGAGCTTCGCGTCGGACGCGGCGTCCGCGGCGGCGGCGCGCTTCGCGACCATCTCCTCGATCAGCCGCACGAGCTTCTTGTACGGCGACCAGAAGGCCTGCCGGATGCTGATGGGGTTTTCGACGATCCTCGTGATGGTGGCGTCCCAGTCGCGGCCCTTGCGGTCGTAGAAGACGCCGTTGCGGCCGACCATGAGGTTGTCGCCGTCGCCGTCGGTGAAGGCGGCCGCGATGCTCACCTTCTCGCCGCCGGGCCGGGTGCAGTCGCAGTACGCGAGGTAGGCCTTGGAGAGGCCGGCCAGGGCGGCGTGCTTGCCCGGATCATCCACGCGGACGCAGAGATCGCAGGCGCGGGCGTCGAGGTAGAGCCGGCCGGCCTGGAAGGTGGCGGGCCGCGCGGTGTCGTAAAAGTCGGCGAAGTTGACGAAATTGTTCAGCAGCGTGCGCAGGTCGCGGTAGAACCGGATGAGCTTCTCGACGTCGGTGATGGCGGCCGCCTCGGCGGCGAGGGCGGCGTCCTGCTGGATGAGCCGGCTGATCGCGGGGTGCGCGTCGGCGGCGAGGATTTCCCTCACCCGCGGCAGGCCGAGGGCTTCGACGCGCACCGCGGGCTTGCCGGCGGCCCAGGCGAGGTACGGCTCGAAGCGGTCCTTCAGCGCCGTCCATTCGGCCTCCGTCAGCGACGCCTTGTCCGCGCCCGGCAGCGGCGCGATCACGGTGGACTTGAGGGTGGCGAGGGCTTTGGTCCACGCGGGATTGATCCCGTCCGTGAGCGACAGCGGCCGGCCGGCCTCGATGCGCGCGAGCGGGAAGCCGGCGACCTCCTGCGCGCTGATCGTCATGTCCTTGGCGGCGACGGCGAGGTACTCGGCCTCCTGACGATTCACCGCGGCGAGGGCGCGCGGGTCGAACGCGGCGAGGCGGCAGCGGGCGAAGTAGTCGTCCACCTTCGGGCGTACGGCTTGGAGCGCGCCCGCGGCAGCGGCCGTGGCATCGCCCAATGGCAGCAGCTCGTCCTTCCGCGCCTCGGCCTGCGCGGCCCAAGCCTGCAACATGTTCAACTGGCCGAAGAACGAATCGAGCTTGAACTGGCTGATGCCCGGCTTGCCGCTGCGGTCCGCCTCAGCGCCCTGCGTCGCGATCACTTCGCCCACGATGCGCCGGAGCGCGGGATCCTCCGCGGCGTCGGCGGGGATGATGCCGTCGCCGTTGAGCTTGGTCTGGGCGAAGATCTTCGCGGTGTCCGCCACGTCGGCCAGCGAAATGGCGGTGGCGTCGGGCTTGCCGAGGTTGCGGAGGATGCCCTTGGCGGAGACGAGGATGGCCTTGCCGTTGTCCGTCGTGTCGTTGATCTGCGCGAGGGGGAGGGTGTCGCTGCCGTGTTTCAGCGCGCCCAGATCCCTCAGGTGATCCTCGGCCCACTGCACCGCGGCGATGATCTCGGGCACGCGGACGCGGCCATCCCCGTCGCCGTCAATCAGGGCGAGGGTGCGCTCGTCGAACTCGAGCCCCTTCGCCGGGCAGGCGAGGGCGACCCACAGCTTGGGGTCGAGGTGCTCGAGGTTCCGGTAATCCTCGGCGGATTCGAAGCGGACCTGGTCGAGGCCGCCGGCACGGAAGAAGTGCCAGCGGTGGGCGGTGGGGGTGCTCATGGCAAAAAGCGGATTTCTACGTTCGGCGCCCCGCGGGGTTCCACGGGGCGGGCCGACGCTAGCAAGGGAACAGGTGGATTCAATGCCGGCGCAGGACGCGACCCGTTCAACACGGGGGTGATCGGAGGTTTCCGGTGAGTTCCTCCGTCATTTGACCCGTCACGTCCACGGTCTACGGCCAGCTTTCCAGGCTGCGCTCCCCGCGCCGCCACTACAGCTTTGCCGGGTCCAGCACGGCGCGGCGAATGCGCTCGCGCCGCCAAGTGTAGGTCACGTGGACGAGGCCGTCGCGGGACTGGATGACGGCAGGGTAGGAGTACTCGCCTTGGCCATCCTCGAGCGTCGCCACATCGCGCCAGCTTGCGCCGTCGTGGGACACAGCCACGCCCAGGATGCCGCGGCTGGTCTTCGAGGGGTTGTAGACCAGCAGGAACCGGCCGTCGGCGAGCGCCACCGCGTCGATCCCGGAGTTGGGGTTTGGCAGCCGTGTGGGGCGGAGCTGGCTCCACTTGCGGCCGCCGTCGCGGGACCATCCCTCGAGCACCACGCGCTGCTTGGAACGGCACAGGATCTGGATGTTCTTCGCGTCGTGGACCAGGATGGTCGGCTGGATGGCGCCCCACACGTCGGTGTCGTTCAGCCGCGGCGAGCGGTGCCACGAGCCACCCACGCCCCAGGTCCATTCCATCCGCACGTACCAGCCGGCATCCTCGTGGCTGGCGCCGAAGAGCAGCCGGCCGTCGGCGAGTTCCACCGGCTTGTTGCGCACGGGGCCGATGTGGCCGTCGGGGATGCGCCGCGGCCGGGACCACGAGCGGCCGTTGTCATCGGACTGCATCCAATACCCCCACCATGTGGCAGGGCTGGGGCCGACCTTGTAAAAGAGCAGCAGTGGTCCGTCCTTGGGCTGGAAGAGCACCGGGTTCCAACACGGGTAACGGCGGTCTTCCCGGGCGTCGTAGCCCTCGGCGACGCGGTGGGGCACGGTCCAGACGCCGTTCGTGTGCCAGGCAAGGTAGATGGAGACGTCCTGATGGCGCTCACGGGTGCCAGCGAACCAAGAGGCCAGCAGGCCCTCGGAGGTCTCGACAATGGTCGAGGCGTGATTCGCGGGCAGGAAATCGTCGAAGATAAACTCCTGCTTCAGCAGCGCTGCCTGGCCGGGTAGGTCGGCGGCGGGGATGGAAGCCTTTCCGAAGAGGAGGACGAGAAAGAGGATGAGAGCGGAGCGCATGGGTCAGGGCTTCTTGACGGTGGTCAGCGGGAAATTGTCCGTGCGGAAGGGCGTGGCCGGCAGGCCGTCCTTGTTGAACAGGTTCACCATCGGAAAGTCGGCCCAGCCGTAGCGCACGGCCAGGGGCGTTGGGACCTTGGGGCTGCTGACGATCACCCGGTCGCTCTCGATGCGCGCGTCGGCCCAGGCCCACTGGCGGTCGCTGCCGGCGATCTGGAAGCCCTGTAGGCGGCCGCCCCGCGCCTCGAGCCCCGCGCCGACATGGTCGAAGCTCAGCACCGCCTCGCCTTGGCGCACCGTCATCCGTCGGAACTCGGGGCCGCTGGCGGTGATCCGTTCGCCGTAGGCGATCCCGCGGGCGAGCAGCGCCAGGCGCTCGCCCACCTCGCGCTTCTTCTGGGGGTGGATGTCGTCCTTGTCGCCGAGGTCGGTGGTGACGGCCATGCCGGTCTCGGGCAGCAGCTTCGTGGTGAAAAGCTGCGCCTCGCGGAGCTCCGCCCAGTCGCTGTCGCCCGGCGCGGCGGCGATCTCGGCCAGCGTGCGCTTGCGGTTCTTGTCCCACGGCGCGAGCTGGACGAAGAGGAACGGGAAGTCGCCCTGATCCCAGTCCTCGCGCCAGTTGAGGATCATCGAGGGACACAGGCGCGCGTACTGGTCGGCGCGGCCGGCATTGGACTCCCCCTGGTACCAGATCGCGCCGGCAATCGCGTACGGGATGAGCGGGGCGATCATGCCGTTGTAGAGCTCGGTGGGTTTCCACGGCAGGCCGGGCCGGCCGCGGGCGGGCTGCCGGCCCTGCGCGCGCGCTTCGGCGGCCTCTTTCTCCCATGCTGCGATGGCTTCGTCCGCGCGGAGCCGGGCCCCGGAATACGCGCCGAGAATGTCCTGCTCGAACTCCGGCACGGCGGAGAGCACGCCCTCGCGCATCCAGACTTCTGCGGGCGAGCCGCCCCATGAAGTGTGGATGATGCCGACGGGCACCCCGCGTTCCGCCTGCAGGGCGCGGGCGAAATAGTAGGCGGTGGCGGAGAAGTTGGTGAGGTGTTCAGGGCGCGCGGGCAGCCACTGCGCCTCCACGTCGTCCATCGGCGCGTCGGCCTTGAGCTTGGGGACGGTGAAGAGCCGGATGTGGTTGTTGTACGAGGCGTCAAGGGCCGGGCCGGGATCCTCGGTGAGGCGCATGGGCCATTCCATGTTCGACTGGCCGCTGGCGATCCAGACCTCGCCGACGAGGATGTTGGTGCGGAGCAAGTCGCCGGTCCCGCTGACGCGCAGGTCGTAAGGTCCGCCGGCGCGGGAGGCGGGGAGGTCCGCGCGCCACCGGCCGTCGGCCCCGGTCACCGCGGACACGCGGCGCCCGGCGAACTCGACCGTCACGCGCTCGCCCGGCGTCGCCCAACCCCACACGGGGATCCGGCGGCCCTGCTGGAAAAGGGCGTTGTCCGAGAAGAGCGCCGGGAGACGCACCTCAGCGCGGGCGGTCACGGCGAGCAGAAGGGTGGCCGCGAGGGCGCGCAGCCCGCGGCGGAGTTGAGGCCGGGAGGTCATCCGTCAAGCTCACGCGGTGGGAGCGGGCAGCGTCAAGCCTGCGCGGGAGCAGGCTTGCGGCCGGAGGCGCAGCGCGGTTAGGTCACGGCGCTTCGCCCGTGCCGGCGTGGCGGAATCGGCAGACGCGCCGGACTCAAAATCCGGTTCCCGCAAGGGAGTGTGGGTTCGACCCCCTCCGCCGGCACCATGCTGGTCCGAGCCCGGCGGACGGATTGGCCGCCCGCCGGGGCGCCCCGGGCGGCAAAGATTGTTGACGATAATGGTTGCCCTCCCGGCTTGAACCGTCAGGTTGGCGGCCACTGCTGGCTGGCTCGTCGTTTTCAAGGCTTGGCAAATCCTCACGTGAACCCGGTTCACGGAAGATTTCCGTCCCGAAGTACGGGAAATGATGCGGAAAGCACCGCGTCGTCGGCCGGCTGAACACCTGATGAACAACAAGCTCTTTGTCGGAAATCTCTCTTTCGACATCACTGAAAACGACCTCCAAGACGCCTTCGCGGCGCACGGCACGGTAGTCGAGGCCAACCTGATGGTGGACCGCATGACCGGTCGCGCCCGCGGTTTCGGCTTCGTCACCATGAGCACGCCCGAGGAAGCGCAGGCGGCGATCGCCGCCCTGCATGGCCGCGACCTGGGCGGACGGGCGCTCACCGTCAACGTCGCGCGGCCCCGCGAAAACCGCCCAGAAGGCGGCGGCGGCGGCGGCGGCGGACGCCGTGACTTCGGCGGCGGCGGCGGCGGCGGCGGCGGCGGCCGCGGCCAGCGTTACTGAGATTTCATCAACCGAAAGGCGGGGTTCCGGTGAACCGGACCCCGCCTTTCGTTTTCCCCCAAGGCTCCCGTTCGTTGCATGAAAGAAGACCACATCGAAGTTGAAGGCCGCGTCACCACCGTCCTGCCCGGTACCCTGTTCCGCGTCGAGCTCGACAACAAGCACCTCGTCCTCGCGACCATTTGCGGCAAGATGCGCAAGCGCTGGGTGCGGCTGACCGTGGGCGACCGGGTGAAGATGGAAATGTCGCCCTACGACCTCGGCAAGGCGCGCATTACCTGGCGGCTCAAGTAGCCCGCCCGCGATTCTTTCCCCGAAGCGCGCCCCTGCGCATCGGGCATGCCGGCGGCGGGGAGCCCGGCACCCGGGCTTCGGCAAGTTGCCCGGCGGCCCGTCCTCCGCCTCCCCGGGACCGCCGGGGAGGACAATTTTGGTTGAGCAGTGAACAATCGCCGGGAAGCCGGCCCGCCGCGAAGGTCCATGCTGCCGGTGCATGAAACCGCTTCGCGCCTCCCCGCAGATCACCGGTCTGGCTGCGCTCGGTCTCGCCTGCGCCGCCACGGCCCAAGGCTGGACCGACGAGGCCATCGCCCCCGTCACCAACCCCATCTTCTTCGAGTCCGCACTCATCCAGAGCGAGGTCCGCCCGCTTTTCATGTGGCATCGCCTCGACGAGGACTTCCTCGGCACCGAGGCCGATGTGCGCCTCTACGCCGTGCAGCTCCGCTGGGCCGTCACCGACCGCCTGGCGATCATCGCCACCAAGGACGGCTACATTGAGATCGAGCCGGACGCCGGATCGAACAGCGATGGCTGGGCGAACATCGCCGCCGGCGTGAAATACGCCGCCTACCAGGACGACGCCTCGCAGTTCGTCGTCACGCCAGGCTTCACCTTCGAGATCCCCATCGGCAGCGACGAGGTCTTCCAGGGCGAGGGCGACGGCATTTTCAACCTCTTCGTTTCCGCCATCAAGGGCTGGGACCGGCTGCACCTGAACGCGAACCTCGGCGGCCAGATCCCGATGGATGCCGACGCGAACACCGCGAACCTCCGCTACAGCGTGATGCTGGACTACTTCGCCAGCCGCTGGTTCATCCCCTTCGTCGCCTTCAACGCCTTCACCACCCTGAGCGACGGCGACCGCCTGCCGCTCTCGAGCGAGGGCTTCGACCTGATCAACTTCGGCTCGATGGACGCCAGCGGCACCACCCAGGGCGCGATCGGCGTGGGCTTCCGCACCCGCCTCCTGCCGAGCCTCGACTTCGGCTTCGCCTACGAGAACGGCGTGCTCGAGGACGACGACATCTTCAAGGACCGCTTCACCTTCGACATGGTCTGGCGGTTCTGAAGCCCGGCTGGCATTGGCCAGGGTCCAACGCCCGTGGCGGCGCGGCCAAAC
>JBJXFY010000066.1:0-2823 GCA_046155815.1 Limisphaerales bacterium
GTGCGCGACGGCCGGGCGCTGGGCGTGCTGTTCCTGACCGGAGCGCGGCCGGGTTGTTTTGACCTGAACGACCTGAACCTCTGCGCCAGCGTGGCGAGCCAGACGGCGCAGGCGATCCTCGTTTTCCGTCACCGCGAGGAGGAGGCCGCCCGCAGCCGGCACAGCCAGCGGCGGGTGAGTTTCTGAGGCCGGGCTGGCGCCCAGATCGCGGGGAGGTCCGGCTGGCAGCAATCCTGCACGTCCTGCGCCGCATCGCTGTTTCCGAACCACGAACCCAACCAACATCCACCCATGCCCACCTTACCGATTCCTCCCGGCTACCATTCGCTCCAGCCCTACTTCATCTGCCGGGACGCCGCGAAAGCCATCGAGTTCTACCAGGAGCTCTTCGGCGCCGTGGAGGTCATGCGGATGCCCCAGCCCGGCTCGGACCGGCTCATGCACGCCGAGCTGCGCCTCGGCGATTCCGTGCTCATGCTCGCCGACGAGTTCGAGGCGTGGGGCGTCCATTCGCCGCAGAAGTACGGCGGCTCGCCGGTGAGCCTGATGCACTACGTGCCGGACGTGGACGCCGTGTTCGCCAAGGCGGTGGAGATGGGCTGCCAGGTGACCTTCCCGCCCACGGACCAGTTCTGGGGCGACCGCCACTGCAAGTTCACCGACCCGTTCGGGCACGTCTGGGGCGTGGCCACGCACAAGTTCGACCCCACGCCGGAGCAGATGGCCGAGGGCGCGCGGAAGTTCGCCGCGGGAGGCGGCGAATGAGCAGGCTTTGCGCGATGGCGTGGTGCTTCGCGGCCTTGGCCGCGCGCGCCGACGACTGGCCGCAGTGAAGGGGCCGCAGCGTGAAGGTGTGAAGGCCGTCCCGCTTCCGGGAAACGGCATTCCCGTGCGCGGAACCGGCGGCGGGCGTTGTGGTAGGGATCGCTCGTGGTAGGGCCGCACTGCGGCGGGGCCCCATTTTCCCGTCCGCCGCGGAGCGTGGCGGGCGGGCATCGCCAGCGCGGTAGCCCGGCCGTCGCTTCGCTCGTCCGGACGAAGTTTGGGCGGCGCGGCCGCGCCGCGGTGAGCCTTGCCCCGCCGCGGCGTCCGGGGCCGGAATGGGGCGAGTGGCGGGACCTGACCTACGGCGCGCGGATGCTTGCGCGCAGCCCGCTCTTCACCCTGGTCGCCGGGCTGGCGCTGGGCCTCGGCATCGGTGCGGCGACCGCCGCGTTTGGCGCGTTCAATTCCATCCGCCTCAAGCCGCTGCCGCTCGTGCCGGAGCAGCACCGGCTCGTGACCGTCACGCAGACCTTGGCCAACGAGCCCGGCGGCGACCTCGGCCTCAGCTTCCCGGACTGCCGTGACTTCGGTGCCCAGGCGCGCACGTTCGACGGCCCGGTGGTGCATCAGGCGCGCACGTTCTTCCTGACGGACGGCGGCGGGCAGCCCGAACGCGTGCTCGGCAATTCCATCTCCGCCCGGACGTTCGCCGTGCTCGGCGTGAAGCCGACGCTCGGCCGCGACTTCTTCCCCGAGGAGGAGGCTCCGGGCCGGCCGCCCGTGGTCCTGCTCGGCCACGCGCTCTGGCAGCGCCGCTACGGCGCGGACCCCAACCTGGTCGGGCGCACGATCTCGATCTCCGGCAGTCCGGTGACCGTGGTCGGCATCATGCCGCCCGGCTGGCGCTTCCCCGAGGAGTCGGACATCTGGATGCCGGGGGGCTGGACGGAGAAGGCGAACCCGCGCGGGGCGTTCTTCCTGCGCGGCCTCGCACGGTTGCGGCCGGGCGTGACCCGCGCGGAGGCGCAGGCGGAGGCGGACACGCTGGCCGCCCGTCTTGCGGCGGAGCATCCGGAGCTGAACGCCGCCGTCGGCGTCCGCCTGGAGCCGCTGCGCGACTCGATGACGGCGGACGTGGGCACGCAGAGCCGGCTGCTGCTCGGGGCGGTGATGTTCGTGCTGCTCATCGCCTGCGCGAACGTCGCCAACCTCCTGCTCGCGCGCGGGGCGCAGCGGTCGCGGGAAATCGCCGTGCGGCTGGCCCTCGGCGCGGGCCGGGGGCGGCTGGTGCGGCAGCTCCTCACGGAGTCGCTGCTGCTCGGCCTGCTGGGCGGCGGGCTGGGCTTCATCCTGGGCCTGTGGGGGCGCGGCCTGTGCCGTGCGGGCATCGGGCGCGAGCTGCCGTTCTGGCTGAGCTTCGACTTCGACTGGCGGGTGTTTGCCTTCGCCGCCGTCGTCACGCTCCTGTCGGTGGCGGTCTTCGGGCTGGCGCCGGCCCTGCAGGCGGTGCGGCCGGAGCTGATGGGCGGGATCCGGGAGGGCATGCGCAGCGGTGGCGGCGGCCGGCGCCAGCAGCATGTGCGGCAGGCGCTGGTGGTCGGCGAGATCGCGCTCGCGCTCGTGCTGCTCGTGGGCGCGGGCCTGATGCTGCGCAGCTTCGTCGAGTCGCAGAACGCCGACCCCGGCTACCGCGCGGACGGCGTGCTCACCTTCCGCGTGGGGCTGCCGCCGGACTACTACACGAACAAGGTCGAGTACCCCCGGTTCTTCGGGCAGGTCCTCGAACGGCTGCGCGCCGTGCCGGGCGTGGTGGCCGCCGGCGCGGTCAGCATCCTGCCCGGCATGGAGATGCACGGCATGGGGCTGTTTCAGATCGAGGACCAGCCACCGGCGCCGCTCCACGAGCTGCCCCGTGCGGAGTGGCGCGTCGTCACCGACGGCACGGTCGAGGCACTGGGCATCCGGCTCCTCGACGGCCGGGCGATTTCCCGCGCCGACACGGCTGAGGGGCTGCCCGTGGCGCTCGTGGACGAGGCGTTTGTGAAGGCGAACTTCCCC
>JBJXFY010000067.1:0-2624 GCA_046155815.1 Limisphaerales bacterium
GCAGCGCCTCGATCTCCTGATCGAGCGCCGAGATGCGGACGTTGGTTTCGTCCGAGCGCTCCCGGATCACCTTCAGGTCGCTGCCCATGGCGTCGAGCTGCAGCTTCTGATCGGCGAATCCCTTGCGGGTCACCTCCGTCTGCTGGTCCAGCCGCTGTTCGAGGCGGGTCATCGCCGCTTTCAGCGCATCCGCCAGCGACGCGATCGCCAGGGCCATCTGCTGCGTCTGCTCCTGCAGCATCCGGATGTCCGCGACGATCTGCTGGTGTTCCCGGTCGGCGGCGAGGAGGGGCGTGGCGCTCAGGCCGCCCACCAGGACCGCCGCGCACCACCCACGCACGAGCCGGCCCCTCACTTCGCCGTCACCACGAAATGCCCGCGCCGGTTCTTCGACCAGGCGGCTTCGTCGTGCCCGGCGTCAAACGGGAACTCCTTGCCGTAGCTCACGACGCGGAGGCGCTCGGCCACGATGCCCATCGACACCAGGTACGCCTTCACCGAGCTGGCCCGCCGCTCGCCGAGCGCCAGGTTGTACTCGGCGGTGCCGCGCTCGTCGCAGTGGCCCTCGATCGTGATGACCCAGGTACGGTTCGTCCGCAGCACGGCGGCGTTCGCCTGTGCGGCCTTCTGGGCGTCCTCGCTCAGTTCGGCGCTGTCGTAGCCGAAGAACACCGGGGTGAGCGGGGAGTTCCGGTTCAGGTCATCCAGGGACCTGGCCGACACGCCGTCCTCTGGCACGGGCTGCGGCGGTACCGGCAGGGGCTCACGGGCCTGCTGGGGTGGCGGCGCAGGCCGGGCCGGGTTGGTGGGGGCCGCCGTCACCGGGGGCGCCGGCTGCGGCTCCGGCGTGACCGGCGCCTTCTTGCCGCCGCAACCGGCCATGACGAGGGCTGCGGCCAGTACACCGCCTGCGACGAGGCGTCGATTGAACATGCTGAGTATGCACATGCGGCTCTGGAACTCCTCTGGATCGTCACGCCGCCGGAACAGCCGTACTAGAACCTGCCTCGTAAATGGGACCTGCATTCGGCCGGCGATGCATCCCGCCTGGCTGCGTTGCTCCTCCCGCACATGCTCCCGGCATGCTTGGTCGTCGCGCCTGGCCAGCCGGGCGCCTCGCCACCCTCGGTGCCACGGCCTCATTTACGAAGCAGGTTCTAGTGTACGCCCTTGGCGTCTCTACTGCGACCAGCCCGGGGTGTAGTTGTTGCCGTCGCGGGTGATCTGCCGGACGTTCTTGCCGTCCCTGGCGATCGTGAACACCTGGACACGGCCCGCACGAGTCGACGTGAAGGCCAGGTGCCGGCCGTTCGGCGCAAACACCGGGCTCTCGTTGGTTCCTTCGCCGAAGGTGATCTGCCGTGTCTGCCCGCTGGCGACTTCGTAGATCTTGATGTCGAAGCCCGGCCCCGTCCGGGCCGCGAAGGCAATCTCGTTGAAGGGCGGCGACGACCACGTCGGCCGATCCGCGTACGACTCATTGAGCGAGATGCGCCGGACCCCGCCCGTGCCTTCGGCGTTCACGATGTAGATCTGGGGCGTGCCGGCCCGGTCCGACGTGAAGGCGATTTCCGTGCCGGCCGGGGACCAGGTCGGTGTCACATCGTTGGCCGCATGATTCGTGAGACGGCGAAGGTTCGAGCCGTCCACGTGCATCGTGTAGATCTCCGGGTTGCCGTCGCGGCTCGACATGAACGCCAGCCGCGTGCCATCCGGCGAATAGGACGGCAGGAAGTTGCTGCCCTTGCCGCCGGTCGGATTCGACGGCGGCGTCCCCTCGTAGATCCGCGCGATGAAGATGTCGGGGAACCCCTTCCGGTAGGAGGTGTACGCGAGGGCACGGGCATCCGGCGACCAGACTGGCGCGATGTTGAGCTGGCGGTCCACCGTGATCCGTCGCGCGTTCGCGCCGTCGTAGTCGGCAATGAAGACTTCCTTCACATCACGATTCTCGGTCGTGCCCGCCACCTTCTCCCTGTTGCGATCGGAGGTAAAGGCCAGCTTCGTCCGCGCCACCCCGCGCAGCGCCCGCTGCTGCTGGTGGAGCTCATCCGCCGCGGTGTGCGCGAGGAAGCGCGGGTTGGCGGCAGGGCCCACGTATTCCTTGGCGAACACCGCCTGGCGGGTCCGCATGTTGAAGAGCCGGACTTCCACGCGCAGGGTGTTGCCCGTCCGCTGCACGGCGCCGAAGATTACGCCGTCCGCACCCAGCTCCCGCCAGGCGGCGAACGGCAGCTGATCGGCGGTCCTGGCCGTCGGCACCGACGCGTACGTGTCGCGGGGAATCAGGTAGAACTCGCGTTCAAACGCCAGGTCATCCCACAGGACCTCGCTCAGCACCCTGGCCGCATCCGCCGCGTCGGGCGCGGCCGCCACGAATGCCGGCACGGCAAAGCGGGGCGGCGTGCCGCTGTCGCCGCTGATCGACAGTTCGATTTCCGAGGGCTGGGCGCGAGGCGGGGTCTGGAACGCGAGGGGGCCTGCCCACAGCAGGCCCACGGCAAGAAGGGGAGCGGCGTACCGGGCGTAGGCGATCATCACCGTTGATAGTCGAAGCGCAGGTGAATGGTCAGGTCCGGGTTGGGAAAGCCCGCCGGCAACGGGGGCACGCGCGCCGTCAGCAG
>JBJXFY010000069.1:0-6974 GCA_046155815.1 Limisphaerales bacterium
GACCACGCGGGACCGGACGCCCAGCCCGGCACGGCGGACGCCGTGCCGGTGGACGTTTCGGCGCTCACGTTCACGGCGCTGTCCAACCGCATGGTCTTCACCCCCGCGCCGCCGCTGCGCAGCGGCCGCTACCGCGCCCGGCTCACGACCAACGCGCTCGACGTCGCCGGCAACCGCCTCGCGCCGCCGGCGCCGTGGAACTTCACCGTGCTTTCGCCCGCGGTCACCGCCGTGGACCCGCCGGACGGCCACGCCCGGCCGCTCGGCGGGCTTGCGGAGCTGCGCGTGCGGTTCACGGACGCGCTGAATCCGGCCACGCTCGCAGCCGGCCTCCAGCTTGCGCTCACCAACGGCACGCCCGTGCCCGGCGGCGTGACGGCCTTCGACGCGGACACGCTCACCGCGACGCTGGCCTTCACGGCGGCCCTGCCCGGCGGCGAGTACCGCCTGCGCGTGACCACCAACGTCACCGACATCTACGGCAACCCGCTCGCCGCGGAGTTCACCTCGCGCTTCGGCGTGCATGGTCCGGTGACGTGGGCCGTGGACGCGGACGGCCGCTGGGACGTGGCCGGCAACTGGTCGCCCGCGCGGCCCGTCCCCGGCGACGACGTCGTCCTCGATCGTCCTGCCACGAACGTCGTGGTCACGCACCAGACCGGGAACACGCTCGTCAGCTCGCTGGCCGGCACGGAGAGCCTGCGCCTGACGGGCGGCAGCCTGACGCTCCAGTCCAATTCCCTCCTCAGCGGTCCGCTGCTGGTGCAGGGCGGCACGCTCTCAAACCGCGCCGAACTCCGCCTCACCGGGCCGGTGACCTTCGGCCCGCGGGCCTTCCTGCGTGGGGGCGGCACCAGTGTCTTCGCCGGTCCGGTGACCCTCGCCGGCAGCACTTCGGTCGGTGGCAACGACGTGGAGATCGGCGGACAAACCCTGCGGATCGAGGGCGGTCCGCTGACGTGGGCGGCGGGCGACGTGACCGGGTATTCGAGCGACGAGACCCGGACGCACTGGATCATCAGCCCCGGCGCGACCTTCGAAGCCACGGCGGGAACGGCGGGGCGCGACTGGCAGCAGTACGGCGGTTCCCTTTTGAACCGCGGCCTGTTCCGCCAGACCGGCGGCACCAACCTGCTGCGCTGGTTCGGCCTCACGGTCACCAACGACGCCGTCTGGGAGATCAACGCCGGCCACGCCGAGCTGCAGGGCAGCCTGGTGCAGTCGGGCCGCCTCACGCTCGCGGCCGGCACGTCGCTGGCGCTCACCGGCAACGACGGCGTGCTCCAGCTCGCCGCCGGCGGCGTGATCGGGGGGCCGGGCACGTTCAGCGCCCGGCGGAAGACGACCGGGCTCGCCGGCCGGTTCGCGGTCACCGGCGGCGCGACCTTCGAGAGCCTGACAGCGACGTTCACCGGCGAGCTGGCCCCCAGCGCGGGCGGGCTGCGCTTCGTGAACTGCGACGTCGTCTTCGACAACGGCCCGCTCACGCTGAGCTCCCCGCTCACCCTGCGCGAAGGCACGCTCGATTTCCGCCATCCGACGACGCTGGGCGATTTCCGCTGGGAGTTCGGCGACGTGCAGCCGACCGCCGACGTCACGGTCATGAACCGGCTCGTCCTCGGCGCGACGGACGTGGGGAACGGCGCGCGGCTGGTCGGTCCCGGCCGGCTGCGCGTGAACGACGGCTTCGTGCAGCGGCCGAGCTACTTCGACCTCGGGACCAACGTCGTGCTGGAGCACGCCGGCAGCACCGTCTGGCAGCCGCGGGTGGTCGCATCCATCACCACGCTGAACTTCGATCCCGGCGCGGTCTTCCGGAACCTGGCCAACGGCCGCTTCGAGCTGGCCACCAACGGCACCGTCAGCGGCCGGGGCACGTTTGAGAACCTCGGCACGCTGGTGAAGGCGGCCAACGCGCTGACCAACGTCATCAACGTCGCGCTCGAAAGCCCCGGCCCGCTCGAGCTGGCCGGCGGGTGGCTGCGCCTCGGCGGTGGTGGCACGCTGGGCGGCCCGGTCGTCTTCGCGCCCGGCACGACGCTCGAAATCACCGGCGCCAGCCAGCGGCCGGGCTGGCTGCTCTCCGGTGCGTTCACCGGCGACGGCCGGCTGCGGCTGCTGGGCGGCTCGAACCACCTGTCAGGATCGCTTGCGGGGCCGGCCCTCCTCATCCAGGGCGCCACCGTCCGCCTGCCCGCGGACATCGGCCTGACGAACGGCGAAATCCGCTCCGGCACGCTCCACCTCGACGGCCCGCTGCGCCTCGCTGGCACGAACACCATCCTCACCGGCAGCAACACCCGTGTCCGCGGCCCCGGCCCCGTGCGCAACGACGGCCGCGTCACGGAATCCGTCGTGTGGTTCGACACGGACATCGAGAACGCCGGCGAATGGATCTACGCCACCTCCACCCGGCCGCGCTACGCCGGCCTCTTCCGCAACCTGCCCGGCGCGACCTACACGGTCACCAACCTGACCGGCTCGCTCAGCGACACCCCGCCGCCCGGCGTCTTCGACAACGCCGGCCTCCTGCGCCAGGCCGGCCCCGGCAACGCGCGCGTGGAGTTTGCCGTGACCAACCGTGGCGTCATCGAGATCACCGGCGTGCTGACGGTTTCCGGGGACTTCACGCAGACGGAAGAGGGCCTGACGCGGCTGGGCGGCGGCACGTTCAGTCCCGGCGGCGCGCTACAGCTGGGCGGCGAAATCCACGGCCCCGGCATTGTGAGCCGCGCCGGCAGCGGCTTCTACGTCATCACAAACAGCGCGCTCCTGCGGCCCGGCAGCCCGGCCGGCCACGGCGTGCTGACCTTCGACGCCTCGCGCACGCATCTCTCGCCGGACAGCCTCGTGACCGTGCGGATCGGCGGCCCCGCCGCCGGCACGCAGCACGACCAGCTTCGCGGCACCGACGTGCTGTGGCTCGACGGCCGGCTGCGGCTTGAGTTTGTTCCCGGCTTCACGCCCGCGCTCGGGCAGGAATTTCTCATCGTGTCCGCGCCCTCCCGGAACTGGACCTTCCGCAGCGACTTCGAGGTCGCCGGGCTGCCGGCCGGGCTGGCCGTGCGCCTGAACTACCTCGAGAACGGCGTCGAGGCCGAGGTCGTTGTCGGGCCCTGACGTTCCGGGGTCTGAAGCGTAAAGGGGGCGTGGGACCTGTTCCGTGCTGCCTGCCTCCTTCCTGTCCGGGCGCCTCCCGATGGTGCGCCCTTGCCAACGGCGGGCAGGGTTGCGGAGCCTGCGGATTGTCCGCCATGCCCAGCCTGCTCCACACCGGCCACGAGTTCACAACCGTCTTCGGCCGCGGCCTGCTGGCCGAGATCCCGGCCATTGCGCACCGGCCGTACCTCATCGTCACCATGCCCGACCTGTGGCCGAAGTTCAGCGACCGGCTCACCGGGCATGTCGCGGGGCCGCATCGGGTGACCACGATTGACGGCGACGAGCTGGCGCGGCAGGTCGCGGCGCTGCCGGCCTGCGGCTCGGTGGTGGGCCTCGGCGGCGGGCAGGCGCTGGACGTGGCCAAGTTCTTCGCGTGGTCGCGCCGGCTTCCACTCTTCCAGTGCCCCACGGCGATGACCGTGGACGCGCCGTTCGGCCACCGCGCAGGGCTGCGCTTCGGCGGGCACGTGAAGTACCTCGGCTGGGCCGTTCCGGAGGCGGTGTACGTGGACTTCGACGTGATCCAGGACGCGCCGCCCGCGCTGAACCGCAGCGGCCTCTGCGAGGTCCTCTGCTTTCACACCGCGCACGCGGACTGGCGCCTCGCGCGCGACCGCGGCCGCTGCGAGGCGAAGTGGCCCTACGACCAGGCCCTCGTGGATGAGGCGCGCGCCGTTCTCGACGGCGTTCTGGCGCGGCTGGACGACCTCGCGGCCGTGAACGAGGCCGGCATCCGCGCGCTGATGACGGCGATGCGCTGGGGCGGCGCGGCCTTCCACAACGCGGGCTGGAACCCCCGGCCCATCGAGGGCGTCGAGCATTTCGTCTTCTACGCGCTGGAATACTTTACCGGGAAGAAGTTCATCCACGGCCAGCCGGTGTGCCTCGGGATCGTCGTCGGGTCGCGGCTGCACGGTGACCGGGCGGACGAGATGCTGGACATCATCCACCGCGCGGGCGTGGACATCCGGCCGGCGGCGATGGGCCTGACGTGGGCGGAGGTGGAGCACGCACTCGTGAACCTGGGCCGCTTCGTGCGCCAGGCGGGCCTGTGGTACGGCATCGCCCACGAAGCGGAAATCACGCCGCACTGGGTGGCGGCGCTGCGGGAACAGATCGAGGGAAAGTACGGGCAGGGGTGACGGCGGCGGCGCGGCGTGTGGCGGCGACGCCCCGTTGCCGAGGGTGTCCGCGGCGCCCCGCCGCGGGCCGGTGCCGGCAAGAGGCCGGCAGCACGTTGCAGCCCACGCACGCCGCTTGCCCCCGCCCCGCCCTGCTTCCTAGCCTAGTCGCATCCGAACGCCCGAACCCTCCCCGCCTCCCGCGCCGACCGGCTTCCTCGCCGGCGTGATCGAGGGCTTCTACGGCCCGCCCTGGTCGCTGGCCGAGCGCGAGGAACTCCTTGCTGCGCTGCCCGGCTGGGGGCTGGATACCTACCTCTACGGCCCGAAGGACGACCTGCATCACCGCGCCCGGTGGCGCGAACCGTACGCCGCGGCCGAGGCTGCAGGGCTGGCGTCGCTCATCGCGGGCTGCGCGGTGCGCGGCGTGCGGTTCTTCTACGCGCTGGGGCCGGGGCTGGACCTGCGCTTCGGCGACGACGCGGACCGCGAACGCCTCCGCGCTCGGCTCGCCCAACTGCTCGACCTCGGCGGCCGGCATTTCGCGCTGCTCTTCGACGACATCCCGGACCGGATGCGCGACGCGGACCGTGAGCGCTTCGGCTCGTTCGCCGCCGCGCAGGCCGACGTGGCGAACGGGCTCCTCGCCTTCGTGCGCGGGCGCGCGCCGGACGCCCGGCTGCTCTTCTGCCCCACGCCGTACTGCGGCCGGATGACGGCGGCCGGGTTGGGCGGCGCGGGCTACCTCGAGACGCTGGGCCGCGCGCTGCACCCGGACTTCGGCGTGTTCTGGACCGGGCCGGAGATCATCTCGCGCGAGATCACCGTCGCCCACGTCCGCGAGGTGGCCTCCCGGCTCCGTCGGAAGCCGGTGATCTGGGACAACCTGCACGCGGACGACTACGACGGCCGGCGCGTGTTCCTCGGCCCGTACGCCGGCCGCCCTCCGGAACTGCGCGCGGAGGTGGCCGGCATCCTGACGAATCCGAACACGGAACACGCGGTGAACCACGTCGCCCTGCGCACCCTCGGCGACTGGCTGCACGCCGGCGAAGCCTGGGAACCGCGCGCGGCGTACCTCCGCGCGCTCGGCGAATGGGCGCCGCGCTTCGCCACCGTCGCGGGCGAGGCAGGTGCGGAAGACCTCACGCTCTTCTGCGACTGCTTCTATCTGCCGCACGAGGACGGCCACGGCGCGCGGGCACTGACCGCCGCGTTCGACCGGCTGGTGGGTACCGACCCGGCGATGTGGACGGTGGCGGAGGTCGAAGCATTCCGCGGGCCGGCGACGCGGCTGCGGGATTTCTGCACCGGCCTGGCGGCGCTGCGCGACCGCGCGTTGTTCGCCGCGCTGTGGCGGCGCGTGTGGGAGCTGCGCGAGGAGCTGGACCTGCTGCTGGCCTGGGTGCGGCAGAAGCAGGCCGATCCGCGCGGACTGGCGCGGTCGGACTTCCACCTGCCGGGCACGTACCGCGGCGGGTTCGTGGCGCGGCTGCAAGGCCTGCTGGAGCCGCGGGCGGACGGATCCTTCGAGCCGGCGGCGGAGAAGGAGAACCGCAGATGAACGCGGACGAGCGCGGAGGGGGCGTGACACGCTGCTCGGGGAGCACGCCCGCTCCGGACGCAACGGCGGCCGGCCGCGGGGCGCGTCCGTCCACGCCCGGGGCGGGCATGGTCCCCGAGCCACGGAGGCGGCATGAGTGACTTCACCCTGCGCGACGCGCGGCCGGGGGATGAACCGGGCGCGTACCACGTCTGCTTGAAGACCGGCGACTTAGGGAAGGACGGCGAGCCGTTCCACCGCGACGACCCGGACGCGCTGGGGCGCATCTTCGTGGGGCCGTATCTGGCCTTCGAGCCGGAGCTGGCGCTGATCCTCGAGGACGCCGGCGGGGTGTGCGGCTACGCGCTGGGGGCCTTGGACTCACGTGCGTTCTACGACCGCTACGAGCGCGAGTGGCGGCCGAAGCTGGTCGCGCAGTTTCCCATGCCGGCGGGCGATCCGGCGGGGTGGACGCGCACGCAAAAGGTCCAATCGTGGTACCACCAACCGGACTATTTCACGCCCGAGCCGTATGCGGCGTACCCGTCGCACCTGCACATTGACCTGCTCCCTCGGGCGCAGGGGCGGGGCTGGGGCCGGCGGATGCTGGAGGAGGTGATGCGCCGGCTGCGGGCGCGCGGCTCGCCGGGCGCGCATCTCGGCGTGAGCCTTCTGAACTTGCCGGCGTTCGGCTTCTACGGGCGGCTCGGCTTCCGCGAGATCGTCCGCGTGGGCGAGGGGGCGGACGGGTGCAGGTACATGGGGAAGGTGCTTCGGTAAGGGCGCTGCCGTGGCGGCGACGCCCCGTCGCCTAAGGTGCCCGCGGCGCCCCGCCGCGGCGGGTGCCGGCAGCACGTTGGAGCGTCCGGCTACGATCCGCACCGCGGCGGCGTTCCGGCGTGACCTCGCCGCGGCGGCAGCCAATCCTCCGCGCCCGTGAGCCAGACTCCGTCGAAGCTCGAGCGCTACCTCGTCGCCCCGCTGAACCGGCTGAGCGAGAATCCCTACCTCGCGGCCATCCGAGCCGGGATGGTGGCGGTGGTGCCGCTGACGATCATCGGCGGGCTGTTCATGGTCTTCGCCTACCTGCCGATGCCGGGCTGGGAGGACTGGCTGAAGGCGCGCGGCTGGCTCTCCCTGCTCGAGCT
>JBJXFY010000088.1:0-3928 GCA_046155815.1 Limisphaerales bacterium
AGCCGGTGACGTACAGCGAGGAGTTCGACGTCTCGATGAACGTCCGCGTCGTGCCGGCAAAGGAGCAGTCTTCGAGTTCCAGCGCCGCGTTGACGGTTTGGATGGAGCGGCCGGAACTGCCGGCGAATTCCACGTCCACATGGGCCAGCCGGTTGGACGCCGTGGTGTCGCGGAAGGCGAAGCCGGCCCACGAGTTCGTCGGGCTGGCTGCGCCGGGCGGGCGCGTGAAACGGATGCGGTTCGTGGGCGTGCCCGCCGCGACCAGCTGGCCGCGCACGTCCAGGCCCGCGCCCGCCGCAAAGAACACCGTCGTGCCGGGCTCAATGGTGAGCCGCGTGCCGGCGGGCACGGTCACGGTGCCGTGGACGCGGTACGGTGAACCGGCCGCGCCCCAGGTCACTTCGCCCGCAAGCGCGCCACCGACATCCGTCCCCGCGCCCGGCGGCAGCCAGACGACGTCGTAGTGGGCGTGCGCAAACGTGATGTTCGACACGGACTGCGCCTCCACGAGGATGCGGTTGATCCCTGGCCGCAGCGCCGCGGCGGCGTTCGTCCAACGGCCCTGCATGGACGACCAGGGGGCCGGCCGGCCGTTGACCAGGACACGACGCGTGGCCCCGGCAAACGCCGTGCCGTGCAGTCCGGCCTCCGGCCCCGCGGCGGTGGGCAGTGCATTGATCACCGGCAGGTCGGAGGTCACCGTCAGGCTCGTCGGAATCTGCGCCCTCACATGTTCAATGCGCCGGAACACGAAGTCCTGGATCGCCTCACGCCGCGGGTCGGCGAGCACCCCGGGCAGCAGGCGCTCTTCGAGCTGGAACACGTCGAAAAGGCGGCCCGTCAGCCGCCGCAGTTCGCCGAGGTAGAGCGGCGCGAACTCCGCGTTGGTGAGCACGCGCTCGAAAGTCGGCACACGCCCGCTGAGCATCGGCCAGAGCGTGTTTGTCGCGCTGCCCGCCGGGCTGCCGAGGCCGAGGATGGTGTCGAGGTCGTAGGGCAGCAGCCGGAAGCGCGGATCGGCCACGCCACGGTACAGGAAATAGTCGTCGCCCGAGCCGTTCACGGGGCTGGTCTCGCGGTTGTCGAGCAGCGTGTGCAGCGCGAACCACCGCGCCCACTGCTCCACGTCCGCGACGCGCCGGGCTTCGGCCACGAAGTTCGTCTCCGGCGTTTCCGTGAGGACGCGCGTGAGTTCGATGAGGTCGCTCCAGTCGTCCTCGGCGCCGTTCGTGCGCTTGAAGTACAGCGGGCGGTAGGCGTCGGCGTCCGGGCCGCGGTAATCCAAGTTCGCGTGCGTGGAACCGCCCGGACCGTCGAGCCGCTGGCCGCGGTACAGGTTGCCGCCGGCGTCGTTCGGGAATTGACGGTCCGCGAAGTCCGCGTCCAGCACCTCGTTCGCCGCGATGATCCCGAAGGTCGGCGCGCCCGGCAGCGCGTGGTTCAGGCCGTTCACGCGGAGCTGCACCGGCCGCGCCTGCCCGGCCGGCAGGCCTGCCGCGCGGAACAGCGCATTGCCCAGGATCTGGAGGTCGGGGTTCTGCGTGTTCAGGTTCAGCGCCACGACCTCGTTCCATCGGCGGTCCGCGGGCAGGTTCACGCGGAAGCTCTGCGGTGGCTGGACGCGGCTGCCGTTGCCGCGGTTCCGCACGCCGGCGCGATACCGGACTTCGGTCCGGCCGGCCTCGGTGGCAACGAACGTGCCGTTCATCTGTGCGTGGCTGCGGGTCTGGTCGAAGCCCGGGAAAGGCGCGGCGGGAAAGTTGCGGTTGATCTGCCGCAGCACGGCAAGGTCGGCGACTTTCACGGCGAGGCGGAGCTGCGGGAAGCCCGCCGTGTCCGGGGTGTTGTCCACGGCAAACAGCGCGTTGGCCGTCTGCCGCAGGCCGTCGTCCTCCCGTACCGGCGCGGGCCAGGTGCGCGTGAGGCCGGCTACGTCCGCCGCCTCGATGAAAAACTCGACGACGGTGAGGTTCGTCTGCGCCGGGATGGCGGCGGCGAAGAGGCCGTCGTTCGCAAGCGCGTCACCGCCCGCCCCGTCGTCACGCATCGGAAGCGTGGCGAACTCCGCGTCACCATCACGCCGCCAAAGCAGGGTCACGGCGGCCGGCGGGCCGGCCTCGTCGGTGACCCGCGCACGAACGGTCACAAGATCGGCGGAGCGCGGCACGGCCGGCGCGTGGCCCACGTCCGTGAGCAGCGGCGGGAGGTTGGTGGCGGCGGCCGAGTTGGCGAGGCCGGGCGTGCCGCTGGAGACGAGGCTGGCGGCCCAGTTCTGGCCGGAAGTGTTCGGCAGCCGCGGTTGGCACAGCTCGAGCGAGGCCCCGCCGCCGTCGTGCGCCGCCTCCCAGACCAGCCCGCGATGGCCGAAGTCCACCGGCCCGCGCGCCCGCAGGGCCCAATCGCCTTCGTCGGCGTATTCGACACGCTGCACGATCACGCCCGTGGGCGAGCGCAGCTCGACGGCCTCGCCCGTGTGGCTGAGCTGGCCGTCCCAGCCGCCGGACACGCGCGTCAGTCCGGTGTGCTGGCCCTGCAACCGCGCGGGGTCAGCAGCCACGACCCAGAACTCGCCGGGCGCGAGGACGGCGTCGTTCGTGAACGTGAAGCGGACGCCTGCGGTGAACTGCCAGCCGCGGAGGTTGACCGTGTCCGACCCGGTGTTCAGCAGCTCGACGAACTCGTCCCGCGGATCATGGCTGGGCGGGTGGTAATGCAGCTCGTTGATCACCACCCCGGCACGCGCCGCCACGCCGGCCAGCAGCGCGGAGGCGATCAGGAACCCGGAACGGAACGTCATGCGGATGGGCGACCGTCCGCCACGGTGGCGGCGGTGTCAAAGTGGCGGGGCGGGGCCGGGCGGTCACGGGTTCGAACCGAAGGGCACGCTCCGCTGCCCGGCTGTGCCAGGGGAGCACACGCTTCCGGCGTGAGCTCCCCGGCCGGCGGCCTACTTCGGGCGGTACTGCGCCTGCGCCTCGGGCAGGTGTTTCCGGATGTCGGCGATGCGCTGCTCGTCGAGCGGATGCGTGCGGAGGAACCACGCGCCCGCGTCGCCGCCGCGCTGCCGGTTGTAGTCGGCGAAGCGCTGCCAGAACTCGACGGACTTGGCGGGGTCGTAACCGGCGCGCGCCATGTCGATCAGCCCCATGCGGTCGGCCTCGGATTCCTGCGCACGGCTGTGGGGCAGGGCCACGCCGATCTGCGCGCCGGCCCCGTACGCCTGGTTGAAGATCGGCCCGTAGTTCGCGTAGTCCGAGGCGCCCAGCGCCGCGCTGGCGATCGTACCCACGCCCTGGACGGCCATGGCGCGGCTCATGCGCTCCCCACCGTGGCGGGCCACCGCGTGCGCCACCTCGTGGCCGATCACCGTGGCCATTCCGGCCTCGTCCTTGGTGACCGGCAGGATGCCCGTGTACACGCCGACCTTGCCGCCGGGCAGGCAGAAGGCGTTCGCCTCCTTGCTGTCGAACACCACGAACTCCCACTGCGCACCGGGCAGCGGGGCCACTGCCGCGATCTCCTGCCCCACCTTCTTCACCAGCGCGTTGACCGCGGGATCCATGGAGATCGGCACCTCCTTCTTCATCTTCTCGAACTCGGAGAAGCCAAGCTGCATCTCCTCGCCCGCGCCCATCATGTTGAAGGATTTCCGGCCCGTCTCCGGCACGGTGTGGCAGCCGGCGAGGACCAGCAGGGCGGCGGCAAAAGGAAGGACGCAGGGGCGTCGGAAATGCATCTGCATGGGGCAATGGAAGCGTCCGCCGCCGGGGTGCGCAATGGCCACGGTGGCCCCGGCCGTCCTCATCCCGCGCGGAGTTCATACCGCCCGCCGCGGCGGACAAGTTTCATCGGCGCGTCAAAGGCGTCGCCCAGCGTCCGGCTGGTGAGCGCCGAGGGAAGCGGACCCGACGCCGCCACGGCGCCGCGG
>JBJXFY010000099.1:0-19715 GCA_046155815.1 Limisphaerales bacterium
AGGTACGCCTGCCACCGTCGTCGGGGCCGGAATCTTCACCTCCTCGGTCAGTTCTGTCGCCGGCGGCGTGGCCGGTGCCGGCTTAGGGGCAAAATCCTCCATCGTCCGCCCCGGCTGGTAGCGCAGCCGGCTGAAGCGCATTTCGTCCGACGGCCGCGGCCACCAGGCGACCGCCGCCGCGACGACGAGGGCCGCCAGCGCGAAGCCCAGCGCCGGCCGCAGCCAACCAGCCCACCACGGGACGGCAGGAGCTTCTTCAGCGGCCGGCCGGCGACGCTCCGCGGGCGCGGACCGCAGGGCGGCCTCGCGCAGGATCTCGCGCTGGCCGGTCGTGAGCGCGGGGGCCGGCGCTTCCGCCAGCGCGCGTTCGAGGCGGCCGGCGGTGGCGCGCAGGGCGTCCAGTTCGGCGCGCAGGGTGGGATCGGCGGCGAGGGCCGCCTCGATCTCCGCGCGTTGGGCGAGGTCAAGCTCGTCCAGCGCCAGGGCCGTGAGTTCCGGGGATTCAGGAGTGAGTTTCATGGGAGTCGAAGGAGGTTGGGTTCAGCCGCGGGCGGGGGACTCGAGCTCGGCGAGCTGGCGGCGCAGTGCGCGCAGGGTGGTGTGCAGGAGGAAGCCGACGTTCGTCGCCGTGAGGCCGGTGACCTCGGCGATCTCCGCGTAGCTGAGCTGCTCCTGGAAGCGGAGGTGGACCACCTCGCGCTGGCGGCCGGGCAGGCGGGCCAGCAGGCCGAGCAGGGCGTCGCCCGTGTCGTGGGCGGCGGCGGCGGCGGCCGGGTCGGGTGTGGTGGCGGCTTCCTCCTCGAACGTGTCGGCGAGCGGTTGCATGGGGCTTTCCTTGCGTTGGCGGTCAATGATCCGGCGGCGGCACACGGTGAAGAGCCAGGGGGCGAGGCGGCCGTTGAGGGCGGCCGGCTCCTGCCCGCACAGGCGCAGGAAGGTGTCCTGCACGGCGTCGCGGGCGCGGTCCGCGTCGCCGGTGAGCGACGCTGCGTAGCGCAGCAGCGGCGCCTCGTGCTCGGCCAGCGCCCGCTCCAGCCACGCCACCCGCGCGTCCCCGGCCTCGTGCGTCCCGTCTCTCATGCGTGGTGCATCCAAGCTGACAACGGGCGGCTTCACGATTTCTTAGACGGAAGAATGGCAATGCCGCTCCCGCGCGTTGCTCATGAGCGGCCTGCCGGTTTGCTGCTGGCGGCTGAACCTGCCTGGCCTCCGCCGGACGCAGCAGCGTGTTCTGCCGAGGCGCGATGGTTTTCAGGGCGGCGGGGCCCGAGGATGAGGCGGGGCGGCAGAGACCGAATGAAGCCCTTGCCCGCCACCCGGTGACGTGGCTCCTTGGCCGCCGTTTGCAGCATGGAACGCAACCATCACCGCAGCTCTCAGGCCGCAGCGCTCGCGCTTCTGGCCGGGGTGCTGGCCGCGGGCTGCGCCCGGCCACGACCGCTGGTGAGCGTGCCGCCGGCGCAGCGGAGGCCGTGCGGCTGGGCGACGTGGGCGGCCGCACGAACGCGAACTACCGCTCGGCCGCCCGCCGCGACAATGCGGGCCTGCAGTCGGCAGGCCTGCTCGGCGGCCTGACCGCCGGCATCATGACCGCGGGGTGGCCGAATCCGGCGGCGACACGCTGGCCACCGGCCTGCGCAATCTGCCGCCCGGCGCGGAGGGCCGCCTGGTCCGGGAGGCCGTGGAGCGGGAACTGCTGCGGGCCGGCATCCGCATCACGACCGATGACACCGCCCAGACCCGGCTTGAACTCAAGCTTCTGGACCTTGGCCTGATGGAGAAAAACCGCGGACTCTTCGCGCCCTATCTCAGCGTTCAGGGTCGCCTGCTCGCGGAGGCGCCGGACAAGACCTTGTGGACGGCCACGGTCGTGGCCACCGGCACCCACCTGCATGCCAAGGAGGCGTTCCTGAACAACGGCATGCTGTACGCGGACGAACTGCCGGCCATCGCCGAGGACGCGGCCCGACAACTGGTTCGCGGGCCCATTCGCGATCTCCCTTGATCCCACGAAACACATCCTGTTCCTGCTGGCGCTCGCCCTGGTCCTGGGGAGCGCCGGCTGCGCCACCGACGTGGGCAAAGCCGCCGCCAAGCAAGGCGCAAGCACCATCCGGATCGAGCCGCGCGTCGAGGCTCCGCCCATGACGTATGGCCTCCCGCAGCGGGGCGACCTGATCATGGCGCTTGGCAGCGCCGCGACGCAGGCGGCCTACCGGGACGAACTTGAACAGATGGCCGCCGTGATGCAGCGCGAAGGCATTGACGTGCCCGGCATGGTGCATGACGCGGCGACCCGCTGGCTGGGCCGGCGGAATGATTTCCGGCTGACGGATGATGAGGCGGCTCCTTCGCTCGTGATCACCATCGAGCATTTTGGCTTCGTCAACGCCGTTGTGGCCGGCCCGAAGGTGCCCTTCCTAGTCCTCAAGGCGCGCCTGTTTGACGCCAGCGGAAAGTCGCTCTGGTCCGGGCAGGCGGTGGAACAGGATCCGACGGTGCGCGGGGCCGGCCAGCGCTGGTCGGCGTACGAAGCCCACCCCGAGCTGCTGCGGCAGGCATGGGCGCAGGAGATCGAGCGTATGCTCCGCCGCCTCTTTCCTCCCGACTGAGCCGCCCCCTTCCGAGCCCTCCGGCCACGCCGCCCGGCTCGGAGATAGGGTCATGGAGCCGTGGCCGGCGGCCCGCTGGCGCGGGAGGTGGCCACATGTGTGCCCGCGGCGGGCAGCCGACTGCCCGCCCTGGCGTCGGCGAAAACTTCCGCTGGAACCGTGTTCCCGACGGCCGGCGGTTCCCCGTCCCTTTTGGGCTTTGAACTTTGCGCGCGGAGCTTCGACGCTTTTCCGCCGTGCCGATCCTGCCCGCCCTGCTCGCCGCCGTGCTTCTAACGCTCTCCGCCGCGGCCCAGAACTCCGCCCAGATCGAGGCGTTGCAGCGCCTCAAGGGCATGGACCTCGAGGCCAATCCTGCGCTCAAGGCCGCCGTCGTGCGCGTCGCGGAGCAGAGCCGCGGCACGCCCGAGTACGTCGCCCTCGTGCGCGACTTCAAGCTCGCCGGCCAGCGCGACGGGCTGCTCGAGGCGGCGGTGAAGCTCGCCGGCCAGAGCGCCGGGGCCGACGCCGCGCGGCTGCTGCTCGAGCAGGGCGAGGCGGCCTTCCTCACGGAGCGGCTCCGGACCGGCCATCCGCACGAGGCCGCGCCGCTCGCCCAGGCGCTCGGCCAGACCGGCGACCGCGCCGCCGTGCCCATGCTGCTCGCCGCGCTCGGCAACGAGGACCACGCCGTCCGCGCCGCCGCGATCCGCGGGCTGGCGCACACGCAGGACGGCGCGCGGGAACTGCTCAGGCTCGCACGCGAGGACAAGCTCGACGAACGCGGCCGCACCACGGCGTCGCTCGAACTCGCCCAGGCGCGCTGGCCGGACATCAAGGCTGAGGCCGCGAAGCTCCTGCCCCTGCCGGCCGCCGGCGACGGCGCGCCGCTGCCGCCGGTCGAGGAGCTGGTGAAGCTCACCGGCGATCCCGCGCGCGGGGCCAAGATCTTCCGCAGCGAGCAGGTCGCGTGCAGCCGCTGCCACAAGGTCGGCGATGACGGCGTGGACTTCGGCCCGGCGCTGACCGAGATCGGCACGAAGCTGGACCGGCGGGCGCTGTACGACTCGATCCTCGATCCCAGCGCCGGCATCTCGTTCGGCTTCGAGGGCTGGGCCGTCGAGACGCGGCAGGGCGGAGAGCTGTTCGGGATCATCACGAGCGAGACGGCGGACGAGTTCGCGGTCAAGGACCAGACCGGCATCGTGACCCGCGTGAAGAAGGCGGACGTGACGAAGCGCGAGCTGCAGAAGTCCTCTGTGATGCCCGCCGGCCTCGCGCAGGTGATGACGAGGCAGGAGCTGGTGGACCTGGTCGAGTACCTGGCGACGCTGAAGAAGCGGCCGTGAGGCTTCCCCGCGAAGGGGCAAAGGCCATGAAGTTGGCCAGGATATCCGGATCGCCGGAGCGATTCCTGACGGATTCAGCCCCCATTCAAGAGGCGCACAGGCTTCCGACCTTCGCCTCCTTTGTCCCTTCGCTGGAAACCCTCACCGTCCGCGTGCCTTCCGCAGGTACGCCAGCAGCAGCGCGCCGGACAGCGCGAAGACGATCACGGCGAGGATCGTGCCGAACAGCTTCAGCACCCGTCCGCGGCGGATCATGCGTTCCGCCTCGGCGCGCTGTTCGGCGGCGTGCACCTCGAGCTGCTGCTCCACGCTCAACATCGCCAGCGGGTCGTCGCGCAGCTTGAGCGTGAGCCAATGGTCGCCGGCGCCGAAGGCGGGCGGGAGCTGCTTCCGTTCGTCGCCCTCCGGTTCCGCGAAACCCAGCCCACGCCAGAAGGCATGCGGCTCGCGCGTCCACAGGCGGAAGACGCCGCGGCTGAGGGCGAGCTGGTGCAGCCGTTCCCAGAGCAGCGGGCGCAGCTCGGCGTGCAGGTCCGGCCGGCGCAGCGCCTCGCTGTGGACCTGCCCGTGCGAGCCCGCCGTCCGCAGCCCGACCGCGCCCACCAGCCAGCCGGACGGATCGGTCACAAGCTGGAACTCCGTGAAACGCCTCTCGAGGTCGTGCGCCGGCAGACGGAACTCCGTCCACAGCCCGCGCAGATCCTCGAGGTCATCGAGCAGGGCGCGGCGGATCTGGACCTGGCCTTCGGACACGGGCGGCAGGCTAGGGGCAAAGCCGGCGGTATTCCAAGGCCGGATGCCGCGGGCGGCTTGCCGGCGGGCGGCGGCGCTTCATGGTCAAGGCATGGCCACGGCCGCAGCCGCAGTTCAGATCACGGCGGAAGACTACCGGCAGATGCCGCTGGGTCCGCCGTATTTCCAGCTCGTCGAAGGAGGACTCTACATGTCGCCGTCACCGGATTTCTTCCATCAGGACGTCACCGGCAACCTCTTTGCCCTCCTGCGGGATCATGTCAACCGGACCGGTGCGGGCGTGGTGCAGATCGCCCCGTCCGACGTGGAGCTCGACGAGGTGAACGTCGTGCAGCCGGACGTGTACTTCGTGAGCCGGGCGCGGCGCCGGATCATCACCCGGCAGGGCGTCACGGGCGCGCCGGACCTGGTGGTGGAGGTGCTGTCGCCGCGGACGGCCGGGCTGGACCTCGGCGCCAAGCTCAAGGCCTACGCCCGTGCCGGAGTAGCCGAAGGATGGTTCGTGGACCGCACGAAGAAACGCGTGCTGGTGTACCGTTTCACCGAGGACGCCGTGAAGCCGGCGGCGGAACTGCGGACCAGGGACACGCTGACAACCCCGCTGCTTCCTGGATTCAGCCTGCCGGTGAAGGAAGTGTTCCGCCGCCAATGAACGCCGCCCGCGCGTTCCGGTTTCTGCTGGCCGCTTCCGCCGCGGTTCTCTCCGGCTGCGCCACCCGGCAGGCCGCCGACGGCAAGCCGCAAATCTACGACCCGCACGCCGACGGCGAGCGGCAGCTCGCGCGGGCGCTGCGGCAGGCGGAGCGCAAGGACCGGCGCGTGCTGCTCTGCCTCGGCGCGAACTGGTGCGGCGACAGCCAGGCCATGCACCGCCTGCTGGACGACGATCCCGCCCTCGCCGCGGAGGCCCGCGCGCACTACGTCGTGGTGCTCGTGGACGTGGACAACCGCGTCACCCCCCGCCGCAACGCCGCGCTCGTCGCCCGCCTCGGCGAGCCGCTGGAGAAGGGCATGCCCACGCTGCTCGTGCTCACGCCGGACGGCCGCGTGCTGAACGACACGCCGGACCAGCGGCTCGACGACGAGGACCATCGCTTCCCGGACAAGGTGCTGGCGTTCCTGCGCGAGTACGCCGGTGCCACGCCGTGACCGCGGCCGGGGCCGCGCGGTGCCTTACTTCGAGCCGTCCGGCTTGAGGAACCGCTGGTACAGCGTCGAGGCCGCCAGCGCGACGATGGCGACGCCGAGCAGCGCGCCGATGCGGTACAGGTTGTCGAGCCGCGCCAGGTCGTGAAAGAAGAGCTTCAGCAGCGCCGCGCCAAACAACGCCGCGCCCGCGAGCCGCACGGCCCGCAGGTCGCGCACCAGGCCCACGACCACCAGCGCCAGCGCAAAGACGGACCACGCGAGGGTGTAGGACATGTCGCGCGCGAGGTTGCCGGTGAACGACAGGTCCAGCCGCACGTTCCCCGGCGGCGTGAAGAAGTGGGCGATCTGCAGGTTCACCAGCGCGAAGAGCGCGATTGTGCCCAGCGCCAGCAGCAGCCGCCGGCTGTGCGGCACGGCCGCCTCGTCGGAAAGCCGCGCACCGGCAAAGAGCGCCGCGATCACGACGGCGAAGGGGTACAGCAGGGCGTTGAAGACGGGCGCGCCGTCAGGCAGGCCCCAGGTGAACAGGTCCGGACTCAGCATCAGCCGGAAGAACGCGCCCACCAGAAGCGCCACACCGACGCGCGCCAGCCCGGGGTGCGGAAGGCGGCGGAAGAGGCCCAGCAGCGCGGCGCCCTCCACCGCAAAACCGATGGTGAGCCACTGCCGGTCGAGCTGCAGCGGCAGGGCAACCGTGAGCAGCAGCAGCACCGCGCCCCACAGCCAGGCCAGCGCCGTGAGGCGGTGCGGGTTTTCCGGCGCCAGCGAGCGCGCCGCCCGCCACGCCACAAAGCCGGTGGGCACGGCCAGCACCAGCGGCACCAGCGCCGCCGGCACGACGGGCCAGGCCTGCCGCACCACGCCGAGCAGCGGCAGCAGGTGCAGCGGCCCCGCCACGGCCGCGGCGATCCACCATGCGGGCCGGCCGTCGTCCACACGGCGCAGCGCGGTGGGCAGCAGCGTGAACACCGCCGCGAAACCCGCCAGCCAGGCGAGCATGGCCGCCGGCGACCAGGACACGTCGCGGCCCAGCGGTTCCGTGAACAGGCGGCTGCCCGGCAGCAGTTCCGCGTACGCCGCCGGGTCGGTCGCCGTCAGCGCCCAGACGTTCGTGATGGCGCCGACGATCAGCACGGCCGCCGGGGCGAGCACCGCAAGCCGGAGCCGGCGTGCGCCCGCCAGCAGCCACGCGGCCAGCAGCGTCGCGCCGAGGAAGGCCCAGGAAGCGGCATCCAGGTTGTGGTTCAGCACGCCCTGCAACAGGACCAACGCGGCGGCCAGCGTCGTGCCCGCCAGGGCAGTCACACGGGTCGTGGCTGGTGAGTCATCGGCGGCCGCGTCGCGGTCCAACGGGAAAAGACCGCGTCCCGTGAGCAGCAGCACGACGACCGCCGTGGGCAGCCAGGCGAGATGCACCGCCGGCAGCGCCGCCCACACCCAGGCGCCCAGCAGCAGCGCCAGCGCGCCGGCCGGCACCAGCACGAGCAGCGGCAGCCGCGGCACGCGGCCGGGCCAGCGCTGCGTGACGCCGTGCAGCGTGCCGGCCAGCAGCAGCAGGCCGACGGTGTTGCCGGTGTTCTGCGGCCGGAAGATCAGCGACCACGCGACGACGTAAGTCAGCAGCAACGTCAGCCCCAGCGCCATCGTCAGGCCCATGGCGGCCGTCATGACGGGCGATTCATCCGCCTCGTCTTCGCGCCGAGCGTGCCACCACGCGGCGCCGCCAAACAGCGCGAGGAATCCCAGCGCCACGCCCGTGCGCTGCGCGTCGCCGAGCTTGGACAGGTCGGCTACCAGCGTGACGGCCGTGCCGGCCGCGGCCAGCGGCGCCAGCCAGCCCCAGCCGCGCCGCAGCACCACGGCCAGCAGGCCGGAGCTGAGCAGGCCGACGTAGGTGAAGCGCGCCAGCGGCGACTCGAGGCCCTGCGGCAACAGGAACGGCGTGATGAAGCCCGCCACCGATCCCAGCACCGCGACCACGGGCGAGTTCAGCCGCAGCGCCAAGGCGATGCCCGCGGCGGTCACGCCCGCGAGCAGGACCAGCGTCACGCCCGGCGTGAGGGGCGCCAGACGGTACAGCGCGTGGCCCACGTAGCCGGCCGCGTACGCGACCACGACGCCCGCGCCGGCCAGCGCCTGCGCCGTCACGCGGTAGCCCCGGCGGTCCATGAACAGCCCGCCCGCCGCCAGGCCCGCGCCGGCGAGCAACCCGAGCAGCACACGCATCGCGGGCGGCAGCAGGTTGTGGTCAATCGAGTACTTCAGCCCGTAGGCCGCGGCGAGAAAGAGGGCGAAGCCGCCCGCCCACGCGAACAGCCGCGCGCCGACCAGCCCCTCCCACGCGCCGCCGGAAGCTTCCTCCGGCGCGGGAACCGCGGTCGGGGCCGGTGGTTCTTCGGCGTTGGTCCAAAAAGCGGGACGGGCATCCTGCCTGCCTCCCAGGCTTCCAGACCGAGGGAAGAAGGCGCCGGCGCCGGAAGCCCCGGCGACAGGCTGGAGGCCCGTCCCCCTCCCCGCATCGGCATCCTCCTGGAGCGGGCCTTCAGCCGGCCCCCGCGTGAAGTCGGGCAGCGGTGGCGGGACGGCGGGCTGCGCATCCGCGCGAAATGACTTGGCCGCACTCTCCTCATGCACGCGTCGCAGCAGGTCGGCGGCCGGGGCCGGTGACTCCGCGGCTGGGACGGGCGCTGCGGCCCGGATGACGCGCCCTTCGAGGGCGCTGACGCGCGCGGCCAGTTCCTCCACCGCACGCCGCGCGGCGGTCGCCCGAACCAACGCGACCGCGGGCAGCACGAGAAACAGGACGACTACAATGAGCAGGATTTCGATCATGGCGGCCTTTCCGGCTCCGGCCCGTCGGGATGCGGAGCCAACGGCGCAGATCGTGTGCAGGCTCGCCGCCGAAGCGTTACTTGATAAAATCGAAGCCGCGTTTCACCGCGTCGAAGATGAACCTCCACCACCTCGAGCTGTTCTACTACGTCGCGCGGCACCGCGGCATCAGCGAGGCCGCACGCCAGATGCCCTACGGCATCCAGCCGCCGGCCATCAGCAGCCAGCTCCGCCAGCTCGAGGAGGACCTGGGCGCGGTGCTGTTCCAGCGCCGGCCCTTCGCGCTCACGGCCGCGGGGCAGGATCTGTTCGCCTTTGTCGAGCCGTTCTTCGGCCGGCTGCCGGACCTGAACGACCGCCTGCGCGGCCGGGCGGCCCGCCCGCTGCGCATCGGCGCGTCCGAGATCGTCCTGCGCGACCACCTGCCCGCCATCCTTGCTGAGCTGCGGAAGCAGCACCCCGACCTGCGCGTGGATCTGCGGCAGGGCTACCTCGCCGAGCTCGAGCGCGCCCTGCGCGCCGGCGAACTCGACGTGGCCGTGACGCTCTGCGACGAGAGCGCGGGCGAGGGCCTGCGCACGGAGCCGTTGATCGAAGTGCCCCTCGTCCTGCTTGTGCCGCGCGCCAGCCGCTGGCGGAAGGCCGGGGAAGTGCTGGGCCAGGACCGCATCGGGGATCCGCTGCTGACGCTGCCGGCGGAAGAACCCATCAGCCGCCGCTTTCAGCAGCGGCTCATGGAGCTCGGCGTTGAGTGGGCCCCCGGCATGGAGGTGCCGTCGCTGACGCTGATCGAGGCCTACGTCGCCAACGGCTATGGCCTGGGCCTGTCCGTGGCCGCGCCCGGCGCGGCGCCTGCGCACGAGGTGCGCGCGCTGCCGCTGGAGGGCTTCCCGTGCCTGAGCCTCGGCGTTCTGCGCCCCGCGCGGAGCGGCCCGCTGGCGGAGGATTTCGCCCGCGCCGTGGCGGCGCGGGCGGCGGCGTTGACGCGGTAGCACCCGCCTCCGGCGGGTTGGCCGGGGCGTCGCGCCCCGGCCCCGCAGCGGCGGCTGACGGGCGTGGTCACACGGCCGGCCGCGGGCGCGAGCGGCGTGTTTTCCCCAGTCATGTCGCGGGTGTCCGAGCGGCCGGCGCGATGCCGGTCGCCACCCTCCGGCGGCGGGTGACACCGTGCCTCACCCCGCCGCGCACCGTGCCCGCACCTCCTCCGCCTGCTGGCGGATGGCCACCCGCTGCGCCGGCGCGAGGCGGTCAAGGTTGCGGACCTGCAGGTCCATGCGTTGGTTCTTCCGCAGTCGCGCCTCGTGGCGCTGGAGGAAGTCCCAGTACAGCGTCGTGAACGGACACGCGCGCGGCCCGGTGCTTGCCGCCGGATCGTACCGGCAGCCCGCGCAGTAGTTGCTCATGCGCTGGATGTATCTCCCCGAAGCCACGTAGGGCTTGCTCGCCATCAGCCCGCCGTCGCCGTGCTGCGACATCCCGAGCGTGTTCGGCAGCTCGACCCATTCCACGGCGTCCACGTACACCGCGAGGTACCACTCATGCACCGCCTGCGGGCGCACGCCGAGCAGCAGCGCGAAGAGGCCCGTCACCATCAGACGCTGGATGTGGTGTGCGTAGCCGTATTCGAGCGTCTGGCCGATGGCGTGCCGCAGGCAGTTCATCTCCGTGTCGCCGGTCCAGTAGAAGCGCGGCAGCGGCTGCGTCGCGTCCAGCTCGTTCAGCGCCGCGTAGGCGGGCATGAAATGCCAGTAGATGCCGCGCACGTACTCCCGCCAGCCGAGGATTTGGCGGATGAAGCCCTCGGCCGCCGCCAGCGGCGCGCGCCCGGCGCGGTAGGCGCGCTCCGCCGCGGCCAGCACGTCGCGCGGGTCGAGGAGCTTGAGGTTCAGCGCCACGGAGAGCCGCGAGTGGTACAGCCACGGCTCGCCCGTCCACATCGCGTCCTGGTACGTGCCGAAGTCCGGCAGGCGGTGGGCGATGAAGTCCTCGAGCGCCGCCTGCGCGTCGGCCGGCGTGACGGGCCAGTCGAAGTGCTCCAGCCGGCCCGGATGTCCGGCGAAGCGCGCCGCCACGAGGTCCAGGACTGCCCGCGTGGTCGCGTCAGGCAGGAAGCGCCGCGGCGCGGGGAGACGGCCGGGGCCGGCCTTGCCGAAGCTCCTCCGGTTTTCGGCGTCGTAGTTCCACGCGCCGCCGGCAGGCGCATCGCCGTCCATCAGGAGGCCCGTGCGCTTGCGCAGCTCGCGGTAGAAGAACTCAAGGCGAAGCTGCTTCCGCCCCGCGGCGTGGCGCGCGAGGTCCCCGATGGAAGTGAGGAAATGCCGGTCCGGCCGTTCCTCGATCGGCACGCCGGCGGCCCGCGCCGCGGTGCGCAGCTCCTCGCGCACGCCCCACTCGCCGGGCTCGACGACGAGGAGCCGCTGCGGCCGCAGCGCCGCGAGGCTCGCGGTGAGCTGGGCGGTGAAAGTTTCGGCAATTGCGGAAGGCGGATTGTGGATCGCGGAATCCACTGCGGGCGCATCGCCGCCCGTCCCGCCTTTTGCCTTTTGCCCTTTGCCATTTTCCTTGGCCGCGTCCTCCGCCGTCAGCTCGCGGTAGATCACCCGCCAGCCTTCGCTGCGGCGGGAGTCGCGAAAGTGGCGCATGGCCGCGAGGAAGACGGCGATCCGGGCCTGATGGCTCCACACCTTGGTGGACTCGTGCGCCACTTCGGCCATCCACACGGCGTCCTGCGCGCGGTCGAAGCCGTCGAACGCCGCGGAGCCGCGGTTCAACTGGTCGCCGAGGACGAGGACGAGATGCCGGACGGGCACAGGAGCGGTCGGCGGCTTCGGCACGGGCGGGCAGCGTAGAAGGGAAGCGACGCGCCGCAACGGGAGGCGCCGCCAGCCTCCGGCCGTCAGCTCACCGGCCTGCCCGACGGCAGTTCCTCCACGCGCGCGACGTGAAGGATGGCGAGCTGCCTGACGCCCGTGCCGGATTCGATGCCCGGTCCGGCCGCCTCGCCAACGAAGATGCGTCCGCCAAAAACCCAGCCGAACTCGGGATGCGGGATGTCGTGGCTGGAGCCGTCGGTCAGGAAAATGCGGAAGGGCTTGAAGGGCCGGGCGTCCAGCAGCTCGCGGATGTTCCGGGCGGTGATCATGGCGGTGAACGAAGACTATTCGACAGGAGCAGTTCGTCTAGGCTCTTGATGAACTGATCGTGCTCAACACGATCTAAGGAAAACTCCACAAACAATGTTCCGGTGAAAGATCGTTTGAGGCTAGACGCGTCAAGCCGCGCGGCAAATCCCGCTCGGGCGAACTGGCGGTTAAGCTCCAACAGAATGATCAGCATGGATTCAATCTGGTCATTCAAAGATAGCATCCTCGATTTTCCTGACACCGTGTGAGCAACGTTGCTGGCCTTTTCGCATACCGTGTAACAAATCTGGAACCCTTCCGACGTCCGGTGAATGTGCTCCTGTCTTTCTTTCCTCTTCAGGCTCCATCCGATGGCAGAAGAAATTCCACGGCGAGGATTCTGGATGGCGTACCGCTGAATTCTCCGGAATGCATCGGTCACCTCACTTGGATGCTGCGGTCCGGTGGCCGGCGACCAATCCAGCTTTTCAGACATTCGGTGCCTCCGCCTCCACCCACTTCCCGTGCTCGCGGATGAGGTCCACGAGGCGCTCGACGGCCTCGGCCTCGGGGATGTTGAACTTCACCGGCTTCTTGCCGACGTAGAGGTTGATCTTGTTCGGCGCGCCGCCCACGTAGCCGAAGTCCGCGTCGGCCATCTCGCCGGGACCGTTCACGATGCAGCCCATGATGGCGATCTTCACGCCCTTGAGGTGGCTGGTGCGCTCCTTGATGCGCGCGGTCACGGTCTGGAGGTTGAAGAGCGTGCGGCCGCAGCTCGGGCAGGCGACGTAGTCCGTCTTGAAGCTCCGGCAGCCGGCGGCCTGGAGGATGTTGTACGCGAGCCGCAGCGACTGGCCCGCGCCGGACTCGCCGCGCACGAGGATCGCGTCGCCGATCCCGTCGGCGAGCAGCGAGCCGATGACGACGGAGGCGCGGAGCAGGGCGATCTTCGGCTCGAGCGGCACGGCCTCGAACGCGAGGCAGTCCTTGAGCAGGATCGGATTCTGGCGGCCGAGAGACTTCAGCTTCGCGGCCAGCAGGCGGAAGGCGGCGATGGCCGGCAGCGGCGTGCCGTCCCGCACGGTCACGAGCTGCGTGTCGCAGGCCACGGCGAAGTCCTCCAGCGGGTTCACTTCCTGGACGTTGAGATCCTCGTAGATGGCCTCGGGCCGCACGTCGTCGCCGGGGCGGATGCGGCCGGCGAGCTTGTCCCACGCCGCACGGGCGACGACGACGCGCACGGTCTGCCCGCCGCCGGCGCGTGTGCCGTCGGGGCCGAGCTCGATCTCAGGCGTCTCGCGGCGCTCGAAGGCGAAAGGGTCGAAGGGGAGGACCGGCGTCTCGCGGATGGGGTCTGGCGTCTGGGGCGTCGCAGCCAAGGTCAGCGTGGGGATCTGCGCGAGCAGGTCGCTGCAGACCTCGATCTCGCGCGGGCTGTCCTCGGTGAGGCTGACGCGGATGGTCTCGCCGAGGCCGTCGCAGAGGAGGGAGCCGATGCCGATCGCGGACTTGATGCGGCCATCCTCGCCTTCGCCGGCCTCCGTCACGCCGAGGTGGAGGGGATAGTTCCAGTCCGGACCTTCCTGTTCGAGCCGTGCGGCGAGCAGCCGGTAGCACTCGATCATGACCTTCGGGTTGCTCGACTTCATCGAGAAAACGAAGTTGTGGAAGCCATGCCCGCGGCAGATGCGGGCAAATTCGAGTGCGCTCTCGACCATGCCGAGCGGCGTGTCGCCGTAGCGGTTCATGATGCGGTCGCTGAGCGAACCGTGGTTGGTGCCGATGCGCAGGGCGCGGCCAAGGCGCTGCGCCTCAAGCACGAGCGGGGTGAACTTCTCCTCGATGCGCGCCAGCTCGGCGGCATAAGCCTCGTCGGTGTATTCCTTGACGGCGAACTTCTTTGAGTCGGCGTAGTTGCCCGGGTTGATGCGGACCTTCTCGACCCACTTCACGGCCTCCAGCGCGGCGTCGGGCTTGAAGTGGATGTCGGCCACGATGGGCACGCGGCAGCCGCGGGCGCGGAGTTCGCGGACGATGTTTTCCAGGTTGGCGGCGTCCTTCACCGTGGGCGCGGTGATGCGCACGATCTGGCAGCCGACGGCGACGAGTTCGAGCGTCTGCTTCACGCACTCCGCCGTGTCCATCGTGTCGCAGGTGAGCATGGACTGCCGCACGACGGGATGGTCGCCGCCGATGGTGACGCCGCCGGCGACGGGATCGCCGGCGACGACTTCGCGGGCGCGGCGGAGGTGGCGGACGTAGGGGCTTTCGCAGTAGCGCATCGGAACAGAGGGAGGCAGCTCGAAGCCGCCTCTCCACAAAGGGCAGGCTAGGCAGCCAGGAATGGACGGTCAAACTGACCACCTGGCGCGGTTCGGGCCGGAGGTCCCACCCCGCGGAGCGCTCCCCGGCACTCCAAACCGAGCCGCTTCCGTGGCGGCGGCGCGCCCCGCGGCCGGGGCCTACTTCTCCGACTTGAAGCGCATCTCCGGCACGGCGCGCTCGCCGCCGCCGAAAAAGTCCTGCACGTCGAAGAAGGTCACGTAGAGCATGAAGCCGATGAGCAGCGCGGCGCAGCCATTCTGCAGCCAGAGCAGGGCCCGCGGGTTCATCGGCCGGCGGCGCGCCGCCTCCACCAGCGCGAGAACGATGTGGCCGCCGTCCAGCACCGGCAGCGGGAGCAGGTTCAGGATCGCGAGGTTCACGTTGAGCAGCACGCTGAACCACAGCGCCATCCGCCACCCGTCCGCATTCTCGAAGAGCAGGTAGTAGATGCGCAGGATCATCACCGGGCCGGACATGTGCTGGAGCTTGATGTCGGAGTTGCGGGAGGTGAGCGCGTCCAGCGTGTTCACGATGGACAGCGCAGCGGTGCGGATCTGTTCCCACGGCCCCGGATGCACGATGAACGAGCGGCCAAACGAGTCGAAGACCATGCCGTCGCTGGCACTGCTCCACGCGATGCCGATGCGCGGCAGGGTGTCGCCCTCCGGCACACGCGGCACGACCGCGATCTCCCGCGGCACGCCGCCGCGTTCCACGGTCAGCGTCAGCTTCCGGTCGCCGTTCTTCTGGATGTACTCGGAAAACTCCTCGGCGACGCGCAGGGCGCGGCCGTCCACCGCCAGCACAAGGTCGCCCGCCTGCACGCCGGCCAGCCCGGCCGGTCCGTCCGGGACGACGCCGCCGACGCGAGCGCCGCTCGGCCGGAATGGCAGGTACAGCGTCTGCCCGCCACGCTCCACCGTGAGCATGAGCGGCTCCTGCGGGTGGCGACGCGCAAAGTCGCCGATGCCCAGCGCGCTGTAGAGCCGCTGGCCGTTGATCTCGGTGAGGAGGTCGTTCGGCCGGAGGCCGGCCGCCTCCGCCGCGCTGCCGGGCTCGACCCGGGCAATCATCGGCGTCTCGGCCGGCGCGATCTGGAGCTGCCGCGTGGACCTCCGCTGCCAAACCCGCGTTTCCGGGATCACCGGGGACGCCTCCACGGTCATGACCCGGCCATCACGCTCGAACTTCACGGGCACGGTGTCGCCCACGCTGCTCACGACGCGCCATGCCACGCTGTCGGCGCCCGTACCGCCCCAGCGGTTCACGGCGTGGCCGTCCACCTCGAGCAGCCGGTCGCCCGTGCGCAGCCCGGCCTTCTCCGCCGGCGAATTCGGCAGCACGAAACCGATGGTGGTCGTCGCCTCCGCCTCGCTCACCGGGCGGCCAACCTGCCAGACCACGACGGCCAGGGCAGCCGCGAGCCCGAAGCTGAAAAGCGGACCCGCGAAGGCCACGATGATCTTGTCCAGCGGCGTGATGGGCGGGAGCTGGCGCGGCGTCCCGCCGCTGCCGCCCTCGATAAGCTCCATCGGCGCCAGCTGCGGCAGCGCCACGAAGCCGCCGGCCGGGATCGAGCCGAGGCTGTACCACACGCCGCCGATTTTTTTCTGCCAGAGCGGCTTGCCGAACCAGATGCCGAACCGGTCCACCACCAGCCCCCGCCACCGCGCAGCCAGGAAATGCCCCAGCTCGTGCACCACGATCATGAGGTTGAAGAAGACCAGTACCTCGAGGCAGATGATCAGGATGTTGAGCACGCGTTGGATGTCCGGGGTGGCCGAACGGGGCCAATATAGGAATCAACCCCCTCCCGGCAACGGCGTGTGTCAGCCCCCGGGAGGAACGCGAGGCCGCATGCTGGATAACCAAGGGCCGGCGGGCTTGGGGAGCGGTCACCCAGCCGGGTTGGAAGCCGATTTTCCATCCCCACTTCGCGGCGTTGCTCCTTCGCCTTTCCTTCAAGCCGTTTCGCCGGCGATCACCTGTGTCGCCTCTGTCCGAGCCCAGGCGTCCGCCGCGAAGATTTCCTCCAGCGCCGGATGCGCCGCCGTTGCGTGCGCAGCCAAGGTGCGGGCGACGGTTTCCGTGATGCCGGGAAAGCTGAGCCGGCGCCCGCAAAAGGCCTCGACCGCCACCTCGTTGGCGGCGTTGAAGACGGCGGGGAGCGTGCCGCCCACGGTGCCGGCCTGCCGTGCGAGGGTCAGCGCCGGGAAGCGGTCGAGATCCGGCTCCTCGAAGGTCAGGCTGCCGATCTTCGCAAAATCCGTCTGCACCCGGCCGCTGGGGGCGCGGTCCGGCCATGTGAGCGCGTACTGGATGGGGAGGCACATGTCCGGAGTAGATAACTGGGCGACAATCGAGCCATCAACAAACTCGACCATCGAATGCACCACGCTCTGCGGATGCACCACCACCTGCACGCGGTCCATGCCCACCCCGAAGAGCCAGCGCGCCTCGATCATCTCGAGGCCCTTGTTGAAGAGCGTGGCCGAATCAATCGTGATCTTCCGCCCCATCACCCACGAAGGATGCTTCAGCGCCTGTTCCACGGTGATGCCGGCCAGCGCGGACTTCGGCCAGCGGGCGGCGTCGCGGAACGGCCCGCCCGAGGCGGTGAGCCAAAGGTTGCGCACCGAATCCGCCGGCCGGCCGTCGAGGCACTGGAAGATCGCGGAATGCTCGCTGTCCACCGCCAGCACCTGCGCACCGTGCCGGGCGGCCTCGCCCATGACGGTCTCGCCAGCCATGACAAGGATCTCCTTCGAGGCCACGGCGATGTCCCGGCCGGCGCGCACCGCGGCCAGGGCGGGCTGGAGGCCCGCCGTGCCGACGATGGCGATGAGCACAATGTCCGCCCCCTCCATCGTGGCGAGGCGGAGCAGCCCCTCCGCGCCCGCGCAGACGGCGATTTCCGCCGGGAGCGCGGCCCGGACGGCGGCGGCCTTCGCGGGATCGTGGATGCAGACGACGCGCGGCCGGTGGCGTAGCGCCTGCTCGATCAGCAGGTCGGCATTGGCGCCGGCGGCGAGGCCGACGAGTCGGACATGATCCGGAAGGTCCCCGGCGACCTTGCAGGTGCTGGTGCCGATGGAGCCGGTGCTGCCGAGCAAAACGACGTGGCGCGTCCTCATGCGGAGGCCGGGAGGATGGCCGCCGGCGGGCCGCCTGGCCAGCGCTCGTGGTGGCCGATCAGCCGAACAGCTTCCTCAGCGCCTCGCGGGCGGCCGTCTCGCGGGACTGCCCGTGGCTGTCGGGCTTCCATCCGGGGCGGCGGGCAAACTCGTACCATTCGCAGAAGTTGGCCGCCGCCTTCTCCAGCACCGGCTCGGCCCGGCGCTCGCGGCACCGATGGGCGGCGGCCACGTCGTACTGCGCGCAATTGAGGCACGCGTGCAGGTCGGCGCCGCACTTCTCGCAGGTCTCGCTGCGGCCTGGCGCGCCGGACAGGCCGTACACCGTGCCGCACTGGTGGCAGTGGCGGGTCATGGGGCGAGCCTTGGCCGGCGGGACGGCGGCGGGCAACGTCTCTGCTACTCCGGCAGCCCCGGATCGAGCCAGGCACGCGTGCCCTGTTTCGCGCGGCGCTTGCGCATCTGGAAGTCATGCTCGCGCCGGCGCCGGCCGGTGGTGGCCAGTTCCCGCCGCAGCTTCTGAAAGCTGTCATATCGCGGGCGCTCCAGCCGGCCGCCGGCCAGGGCCGCCAGCACGGCGCAGTCCTTTTCACCCACATGCGAGCAGTCGCGGAAGTGACACCCGGCGGCGAGTGACTGGATGTCGGGAAAGGCTTCACCGAACCCTTCCTCCGCCGTCCACATGTGAAACTCCCGCATGCCCGGCGTATCCATCACGACACCGCCGCCCGGCAGCGGGATGAGCTCCCGCGAAGTCGTCGAATGCCGGCCCTTGGCGTCCGACTCGCGCACCTCGAGCGTCGCCTGGACCTCCTCGCCGGCAAGGCGGTTGATGAGGCTGGACTTGCCCACGCCCGAGGTGCCGACGAAGGCGACGGTGCGGCCCGGCCCCGTGAACTTGCGCAAGTCACCCATCCCACTTCCGGTCAGGGCGCAGGCGGTGAGCACGGTCACCTCCCCGGCCGCCGCCTGCGCCTCAGCCCGACGAGCCGGTACGTCGCCGCAGAGGTCCGCCTTGTTCAGCACCACCACCGGCCCTGCGCAGCCCTCATGGACCATGACCAGGAAGCGCTCCAGCCGGCGCAGGTTGAAGGTCGCATCCAGCGCCTGCACCACGAAGACCACGTCCATGTTGGTCCCGAGAATCTGCGCCTCGGTCTCGCGGCCGGGAATCTTCCGCGCCAGCCAGGTCCGGCGTGGCAGGACGGTTTCGATCACCACGCGCCCGTCGTGGGGCACGCGGCGCACGCCCACCCAGTCACCGACCTTGGGCAGGTCCGCGTCGGCGCGTCGGCGGTGCAGCATCCGGCCGGCCGCGCGGGCGAGGTGGTCGCCGTCGTCGGCCACGACGGTGTAATAGTTCTTCCCCTCGCTGACGACACGGGCGGGAGTGAGTTCCGGATCACGAAGGGTCGCGGCCCACGCGTCATCCCAGCCCAGTTGGCGCAGGTCCACCATCAGCGGATGCCCCAGCAGAAGGGATCACGTTCGTCGAGCAGCAGCGTGGCCTCGGCGTTGACGTGGGCAGCGCCCATGACCGTGGGTTCGATGACGCCACGGTCCCGGTCCAGCCAGCGGAAGCGTCCGGTGAAGCGCGAGCCGAGAATGCTCTCCTGAACCCACGCTTCGCCCTCGGCCAGCTTCCCGTCCGCGGCGAGGCAGGCGAGCTTGGCGCTGGTCCCCGTGCCGCAGGGCGAGCGGTCGTAGGCCCCGCCCGGGCAGAGGACGAAGTTCCGCGAGTCCGCCGCCGGATCGGCGGGCGGGCCGAACAGCTCGACGTGATCCACCTCGGGGAAGCCCTGTGAGTTGACCGCCCGCCGGATGCGCTGGGTGAAGTCAGTAAGTTCACCCACTGACTTCAAGATGAGTTCGCGGCCGTGCTCACTCACGAGGAAGAACCAGTTGCCGCCCCAGGCCACGTCGCCGGTGACCGGGCCGTGACCCGGCACGTCCACCGTGACGGCGGCGCGGGCGCGGTGGCTGGGCACGTTGGTGAGTTCCACGGAACCATCCGGGTGAAGCACGGCGGTTACGATGCCCACGGAGGTTTCCAACCGGACGGCCCCGGACTTCAGCCGGCCAAGGTGGGCGAGTGTGGCGACCACGCCGATGGTCCCGTGCCCGCACATGCCGAGGTAGCCGACGTTGTTGAAGAAGATCACGCCGACAGCGCACGACGGGTCGGCGGGCGCGACGAGCAGCGCGCCGACGAGCACGTCCGAGCCGCGCGGCTCGTTGACCACGGCGGAACGGAAGGCGTCGTGCTCCGCGCGGAAGCGCTTCAGCCGCGCGGCCACCGTGCCCGGACCCAGATCGGGGCCGCCGGCCACGACGACGCGGGTGGGTTCGCCGCCCGTGTGGGAATCCACCACCTGGACTCGGCGCATCACGGGCTGGGGGGACGGGTCGTCGGGACGAACTCGTTCATGTCCAGCGTGCCCTCGCGGGCGAGGCTGA
>JBJXFY010000101.1:0-8775 GCA_046155815.1 Limisphaerales bacterium
GGGCGCAAATACTTCAGTTTCGAGCACAAACTCGTGGACATGTACGAGACCGTCTCGTATGGGGCGCAGGCACATAGCCTGACACTGGGAGCGACCGTGGATACCAACGCGCTGCCCAATGTCTTGAGCCTGCCCTCAATCTGGCCTCCTGACACCGAGCTTGACGATCAGGGCAGACCACACGCTCGACACAAATGGCACAGTGCGCAGTTCCGCCAAAACAATATGAGGCAGAACGGATACTGGGAAGCGTTGCTTGGCCCACTCGGTATGCGTGTATTTGTGCAATAAATGCTTCAAGCTAGTCGGCCCTGCGTTGAAAAATTGAAGCATTAAAACTATCGTAACACAGTCACACACATGATGAACAAGCGACGCTTCGTCATAACTGGTATTCTCGGCATAGTTAGCTGTTTGATTTCTATCCTGATTTACCGAAGTATTCCTCATGGCAATGACGATGTTTCTGTGCCCGAGCCAAATACTGTCTTGGCAGCGGTGCCAAACGAGGACGGCCTCATGCCCGCACAGGTTGCGCCTGGGTCTTTGCCGCCGCCGCCGTCCGGTGGCTGGAACATCTTCACCAACGCGGAGGGTTCTTATTTTCATCGGGACGGAACCAACCTCTGGTGGCTGGGAGGCGCTTTCCCATCCGTGTTCACGCCGAACATGGTCAACCTGCCAGGCAGCGAAGCCTTCAAGGAAGCCATTGCAGCCTCTACGGTCAACCCATCTGGCCGGGAGCGCAAGCTCAGGGGTTTCGAGGGCATCAACCGGCAGGACATCGCTTTTTACGGCGTGGCGGTGGATCAGGACACGAACACCCTGGCCGGCGCCACCGTGCATGCGCTGGTGACCGTGCGGACGCTGACGAACGAACGGGAGGAGAAGCTGAAGCTTGTGACAGGGCCGGACGGGCGCTTTGTCATTGACGGCGTGGCGGGGGAATCGTTGGGCGTCACGGTCACCAGAACAAACTATCATTTTGCGCCGACTCAGCTGATTCATTATTCGCTGTTCTACGGTGCTTCCGTGCATCAACCAAACCCCGACGATCCTGTCACATTTGTGCTCACGGAGATCAAGAACGCAGAGCATCTTGTACGCTTTGAGCGTGGTCTCCGTGCACCCCACACCGGCGAACCGGTGCGCATTGACTTCGCGACCGGGCAGGTGGTCCAGCAGGGCGGCGACCTGATCGTCTCCATCGAATGCCTGGAGAAGTTCGAGTTCGGCAATCCCGTGCCCTGGCGCATGCGGCTGGAGGCGGTGGGCGGAGGCTTTGCCCCCAGCGACGCCGGACGGCTGGAGTGGATGTATGAGGCTCCGCCCGCCGGCTATCAGCCGTTGATCGAGGTCAGCTACGGGCACGAAGGCGAGGGGTTCGGCGCGCAGTTTGACGGCCTGTTCTACATCATGAGCCGCGGCGGCCGGCACTATGCGAAAGTCCGCTTCGACATGAACATCTCGTGGGACGAGCGCGGCGTGCCGTTCGGCATCCAGTGCTACGTGAACACCAATGCCTCGCGCGTGCTGGAGGTGGATCCGGCCAAGCTCACCGACCTCAACGCCGACAAACCCTACGGCCGGTGGTGAGACGCTGCGTGCCCTTCCTGCTGGGTGCAGCCGTGCTGCTGCTCGGGACCGTCTGGCTTGCGTTGCGGCGGCCGGCTGCCCCTGACGAGCACTCCTTGGCTGTGCAGCAGGTCGCCGCCGGCGAGATGGGTTCCACAGACGCGCCCGCCCGCATCGCCAGCCAGACACTGACCGAGACGGGCAAGGTCGTGGTGGTCGAGATAGGGGGCCGGCTGTGGACCAACCTGATCCCCGACACGATGCTCTCGCTCACGGACGAGCAGTTGCTGGAGCTGGCGGAGGCGCTGGCCGAGCCGCCGCCCCCGCGCTCCACACCCGCCGCGGACACGCTGAACAAACGGCTGCTCTTCTACGGCGTCACGCTGGACGACCAGACCAACCTCCTGCCCAGCGTGACGATCACGGGTCTGGTGACGGTGGCCCGTTACGGCGGCGAGCTGCGCCACCTGCCCGTGGCCACGGAGTCGGGCCCCGATGGGCGCTTCGAGTTCGACATCGCGGACGGGCAGGTGCTGATGGTGGCGGCGGACAAGGGGCCGGACTACATCCCGCCGCCGTGGCAGTGGTTTCAGTACAGCCCAATGGGAAACAACCGGCCCATTCACCAGCCCAGCATCGCCGAGCCGGTGCCCTTCGTTCTTACCAAGAAGGAGGAACCGGAACCCCTGCTCGAACTGAGGCGGGGTTGGACCGCGCGCAACACGGGCGAGCCGGTGCGTATTGACCTGTTGACCGGCCAGGTCGTCCCCACAGGCGGGGATATCGTCGTCTCCATTTTCTGCCCGGAGCCGTACAAGGCCGGCGACAAGATTCCGTGGCGGCTGGTGTTGGAGGCCACGGGGGGGAGGGCTGGTGCCGGTGCAGGCGGAGCGGCTGGACTACATGCTCCAGGCTCCGGCAGCGGGTTATCAGGAATCTGTAGTCGAACACGCAAAGGACGCCCCTGACTGGAATTCACAGTTTAACGGCAAGTTTTACCTCAAGGCTCGGGAAGGCGGATTGTATGCGAAGCTGCGCTTTGACATGCACACCCGATGGGATGAGCGGGGTGTTCCGTTTGGCTTTCACGCCCCGGTTAACACCAACGGCACGCGCTACCTGCAGATGCCGCCCAGGTAAACCGCGCCGTTGCCAATCCTTGTTCTGCACACGGCCGCGCCGGTCTCGCCGGTGAGGGCGTTGAAGCCGGGGCGCAGCCCGAGCGTGAGGTCGGCGACGAGCGCGAGGTTCTTTATCCGCAGCGTCGTCAGCATGGCGCGAAAAATGCGCGCCGACTCTGGCGGGCGCGGCGCGGCGCGGCAACCTTGGCCGCGTGTCCGGCCCGCCCAACGCCCCGGCCGCCGCCCGCGCCCCGGTCGCGGCCGGCGTGCGCCTCACCTTCCTCGGCTCCGGCACGTCGCAGGGCGTACCGATGATCGGAGTGGACTATCCGCCCGCCTTCCTCGCCAACCCGCGCAACCACCGCCTCCGGCCCTCCGTCCTGATCGAGTCGCCGGGCGCGAGCGTCGTGGTGGACACCACGCCCGAGTTCCGCCTCCAGATGCTGCGCGAGAACGTCCGCCGGCTGGACGCCGTGGTGCTCACGCACCCGCACGCGGACCACATCATGGGCCTGGATGACTGCCGGCGCTTCTGCGACCTGCGCGGCGGCAAGCTGCCGGTGTACGCGAGCCGCGAGACCTTCGACGTCGTGCGGCGCGTGTTCGCCTACGCCTTCAACGGCGGGGTGCCGAAGGGCTACTTCGACCCCGACCCGCGCGAGATCGCCGGGCCGTTTGAGATCGGCGACCTGCGCTGCACGCCCCTCGCGCTGCCGCACGGGCGCATCCAGACGACGGGCCTGCTGGTCGAGCAGGCCGGCCGCCCGCGGCTGGCGTACCTGAGCGACTGCAGCGCGGTGCCGGACGACGCGCTGGCCAAGGTCCGCGGCGTGCCGGTGGCCGTGCTCGACGCGCTGCGCCGCGCGCCGCATCCCACGCACATGTGCCTCGACGAGGCGCTGACCGCCGCGCGCCGCATCGGCGCGGAGCGGACATATCTCACCCACCTGACGCACGAATACGACCACGACGCCGACCAGGCCGAGATGCCGGACGGCGTGTGGTTCGCGCACGACGGCCTCTCCGTGGACATCGCATGACACCTGCTGCCGAGCCTCCCCGAACCCGCCTCCTCTTCCTCCGCCACGCCGAGGTGCAGGAGGACTTCCACCGCGTCTTCGGCGGACGCCTTGACATCGCACTCTCCGCCCGCGGGCGTCTCCAGGCCGGCCAGCTGGCGGACTACGCGGCCCGGCGCTTCCAACCCGACGCGCTCCATGCCAGCCCGATGCAGCGTGTGCGCGAGACGCTCGCGCCGCTGCTGGCGCGCACCGGCCTCACGCCGGTCTTCGACGACGGACTGCGCGAGGTGGACTTTGGTGCCTGGACGGGCCTGCGCTGGGAGCAGATCGAGGAGCGTTTCGGCGTCACCGCCTTCGACTGGCTGGACCAGCTTGAGCAGGGGCTGATTCCCGACGCGGAGCCGCCCGACCTCTTTCGCGACCGGGTCGAGCGGGCGCTGAATGAGATCCTCGCCGCGCAGGCCGGCCGCACGGTGGCGGTGGCCTGCCACGGCGGCGTGATCCGCATGGCGCTGGCCATCCTGCTCGAGCTGCCGCTGCGCAAGATGACGCACCTCGAGGTCGAGTACGCGAGCGTGACGTGGGTGAACCACCGTCCCGGCAAGATCGAACTGCAGCTTCACAACTTTGCGCCGTGGCGGGATCTGGCCTGAGCATGAAAGCGCCGCCCCTCTGGCACCTCTCCGTCGTCACCGCGCCCGAGGCCGAGGACGCGGTGGCGGAACTGCTCGCCCGGCTGACGGACGTGCCGGCGTCGTCGTACCACCACCTGGAGTCGGGGGTGTGCACGGTGTCGGCCTACCTGGTGAACCCGTCGTTCTGGCCGCGCGCCCAGACGGCCGCGCTCAAGGACGGCCTGAGACGCATCGCGGAATGCGGGCTGGAGATCGCGCCGGAACGGATCGCCTTCCGCCGGGTGCGGGCGGCGGACTGGCGTGAGTCGTGGAAGCGGCACTTCAAGCCGATCCACGTCGGCCGCGCGCTGCTGGTCAGGCCCGGCTGGAGCCGCGAGCGCGCACGGCCGGGACAGCGCGTGGTGGTCCTCGACCCGGGGCTGAGCTTCGGCACGGGGCAGCATCCGACCACGGCCTTCTGCCTCGCGCAGCTCGTCCGCGCGCGGAGGGCCGGGTCGGCGCAGTCGCTGCTGGACGCGGGCATGGGCTCAGGGTTGCTGGCCATCGCCGCCGCCAAGCTCGGCTACTCGCCGGTGGATGCCTTCGATTTCGACCCGGACTCAGTCCGCGTGGCGACGGAGAACGCCCGTCGCAACCGCCTGGTCGGCCGCATCGCCCTGCGCCACGCGGACCTGACGAAGCTGCCGCGCCGTCCGCGTCGTCGCTACGACGTGGTGTGCGCGAACCTGATGGCCGGCCTGCTCCTCGCGGAGCGCGACCGGCTCTTGGCGCGGGTGAAGCCGGGCGGGCTGCTCGTGCTGGCGGGCATCCTGCGGGAGCAGTTCGCGGAAGTGCGGGCGGCCTACGAAGCCGCGGGCCTGCGGCTGGTGGCGGAGCAGGCGCGGAAGGAGTGGCGCTCGGGGGCGTTCCGATCTCGGCAAGCTCCGAGTTTCAATTCCCAGCGCCCGAGGCCGCAGCCGGTTGTTGGAACTTGACCGCTGGAGCTTCATTGGAACTTGGAGCTTGGTGCCTGGGAATTTCCTCCGCTGCCGCTTGGACTCCGCCTCCGCTGCGCCCATCTTTCCCGCCATGCGTCGCGTGAACGTCCCGCTCGGGGCGCGGAGTTACGACATCTTCATCGGCCCCGGCTTGCTGGCGGGGCTGGGCGCACGCTGCCGTCGTCTGGGCTTCGCTGACCGCTGCGCCATGATCACCGACAGCCAGGTCGGCCCGCGGTTTGCGGACGCGGCGGCGGACAGCCTGCGGGCCGCCGGCTTCGAGCCGGTCACCGTCACGATCCCGGCCGGGGAAAAGTCCAAGCGGCTCCGTGAGGTCGCGCGCTGCTACGACGCGCTGGCGGCGCACCGGCTGGAGCGGAAGTCCTTCGTGGTCGCGCTGGGCGGCGGCGTGGTGGGTGACCTCGCGGGCTTCGTCGCGGCCACGTACCTGCGCGGCCTCGCCTTCGTGCAGGTGCCCACGACGCTGCTGGCGCAGGTGGACAGTTCGGTCGGCGGCAAGGTGGGCGTGAACCTGCCGGCGGGGAAAAACCTCGTGGGCTCGTTCCACCAGCCGCGGCTCGTGCTCTGCGACCTCGACACGCTGCGCACCCTGCCGGAACGCGAGTTCCGGGCCGGCCTGGCCGAGGTGATCAAGTATGGGATCATCGCGGACGCTGCGCTGTTCCGTCGTCTGGAGCGAAACCTGGACCGGCTGCTCGCCCGTGACCCGGCGGCGCTGGCCGCAACCATCGCGCGCTGCTGCGAGCTCAAGGCGGAGGTGGTGGCGGAGGACGAGACGGAGGCGGGGCGGCGGGCGATCCTCAATTTCGGCCACACCGTGGGCCACGCGATCGAGGCGGTGACGGCCTACGGCAAGTTCCTGCATGGCGAGGCGATCAGCCTCGGGCAGGTCGCGGCGGCGTGGCTGAGCGCGCAGCTGGCCGGCCTGCCGGAGGCCGACGTGACGCGCATCCGCCGGCTGCTGGAGCGCGCGGGCCTGCCGGTGACGAGGCGCTTTTCCGCGCCGCAGCGGACGCGCCTGCTGGACGCCATGCGCCTCGACAAGAAGGTGAGCGGCGGCGAGGCGCTCTTCGTGCTCGCGCCGCGGATCGGCGACACCGTCTGGAAGCAGCGCGTGCCGACGGGACTGGTCCACGCCGCGCTCAAGGCGGTCGCCGGATGAACGGAGGGCGTGCATGGCCGACGTAAGCGAAGCCCTGGTCCGCGAGTTCTTCGAGTCGCGCGGCTTCCTGGTCCGACAGCATCGGAAGTTCATCGCGCCGGCGGCGGCGGAAGAGGAGGAGGCTGATTTTTTCGTCCTCAATCCGCGCGCGGTCGAAGGCGGGGAACCGCCACCGTTCGTCCTTTCAGCCGGCGATCTGGCCAGGGTGAAGGCGGCCGTGGTGGCGGTGAAGGCGTGGCACTCGGAGACCTTTTCCGCCGCGCTGCTGGCGCAGGAACCGGCCGTCGTGCGCTTCGCGGACGCGGCGGTTCACGTCCGTTCGCTGCTGGCATTCTCCTTCGCCGGACCCGCGCTCAAGGTGCTGGTCATCTCCTCGCTGCCGCGGGCGAAGCCGGCGCGGGACGAGAGCCTCGCCGCGCTGCGGGCGGCAGGCGTCGAGGCGGTGCTGCCCTTCCGCGCGGTGCTGGCCGGCCTGGTTGAACGGGTCGAGGCGAACCGCAACTATGCCCGCTCCGACGTTCTCCAGTTGCTGCGCATCCTCAAGCAGTACGACCTGCTGAAGGATCCGCAGCTCGAGCTGTTCCGGGCTCGGCGGCGGAAGTAGAAACGGGCCGGGATGGCTCCCGGCCCGTTGGTGCTTTCGTCAGATTCGCGGGGGAATCAATTCACGGCGATTTGCCGAGGGCGGGCCTGCTCGGCCTTGGGCAGCTCCAAGGTGAGGACACCGTCCTCAATCCGCGCCGCGATGCGGCTGGCATCAATGGCCGCATCCAGCTCGAACACGCGGCGGTAGTCCGCGTCGGCGGATTCGCGGTAGCTCCCGTTTTCCGCCCGGCGGGCCTTGCGGCGGCCGGTGATGGTGAGCGTGTTCTGGTCGAGCGAGAGCTCAAGCCCGGCCTTGTTCACGCCGGGCAGGTCGGCCTCGAGCGTGTAGCCCTCGGCGGTCTCGTAGATGTTGACGTCGGGCGACTGGTATTCCGCGCGCTCGACTTCGGCCGGGGCGCAGGTTTCAGGAGTGCAGACAGCGTTCATGGTTTGCTTCGTGTTGGATGGAGGATGCGTGGCGGCGTGGCGCGGGCCACGCCGCCGGATTGCGGTTCAGTTGGACTTCACGGCGATCTGTCGCGGGCGCGCGGCCTCGGAGACAGGCAGCGTGATGGTGAGCACGCCGTCCTCGTAGGTGGCGGCGACCTTGTCGGCGTCCACCGCCTTGGGCAGCGCGATCGAGCGGCTGAAGCGCCCCTCGAAACGCTCCGCGCGGTAGCCGTTCGACTTCTCGCGCCGCTCGTCGAGCTTGCGCTCGCCGGTCACGGACAGCACGCCGTCGTGCAGCGAGATGCTGAAGTCCTGCTTCTTCAGGCCCGGTGCCTCGACGTGGACGACGAGGTTGTGATCGTCCTCGTGCAGGTCCACGGCAGGCGCCCAGTTCGTGAAGAGCCGCGAGGCCGTGGTCGCCAAGGGCGCGCCGAACAGGCGCTCAAAGTCGCGCTCCAGTTCCTGATGCAGCCGGCCTAACAGGTCGCGGGTGGCCAGCCGCGCAGCCGGATTTGGGCCACGGAAGTAACGGGTCAGTGTCATGGTCGTATTCGTGATCGGTGGTTAACGGACGGCATCTTGCTGCGTGTGGCGTGCCAGGCGGGTTCCGCCTCGGGGCGAATCGTCAATTCGCTTGTTTCCAACGTGTTAAGTAGATCAGGCTCGAGTCAGACATCCTTGCATTAGGCGCATTATGACACATTCGAAAACAATAATTTCAAAGTGAGTCAAAAAGTTACTTTACCAAGGCTGGCTGGTCGTGCGGGTTGCGTGGGCTGCCAGCCCGCGCAACGTGACGGGCCGGGGGTCCCGCCTGGTACGGGACATGGCCCAAACGGCCATTGCCGGCCGCGGCCTGCCCCGAAACGCTCACCTGTCCATGTGCATTGTCCTGGTCGAACCCGAGATTCCGCCGAACACCGGCAACATTGCCCGGCTGTGTGCCGCCACGGAGACGGAGCTGCACCTGGTCGAGCCGCTCGGCTTCCGCCTCGACGACTCCACGCTCCGCCGGGCGGGCATGGACTATTGGCGGCAAGTCCGGTGGCGGCGCTGGCCGACGTGGCGGGAGTTTGCGGAGGCCACCGGGATGGGGCGGTGCTGGTTCATCGAGCAGGGCACGTCGCGGAGCCATGCCGAAGTTTCCTACGCGCCCGACGACTGCCTCGTGTTTGGCCGCGAGACTGCGGGCCTGCCGGCCACGCTGCTGGAGGCGCACCGCGACCG
>JBJXFY010000106.1:0-17049 GCA_046155815.1 Limisphaerales bacterium
GCGGACAGCGACACGAAGCCCGGCAGCGCGCCGCAGGTGGTGCTCAGCGAACGCTTCTGGCGGCGCGAGTTCGGCGGCGACCCGGCCATCGTCGGGCAGACGCTGCAGATCAACCGGCACGCCTTCACGGTCATCGGCGTGGCGGAAAGCGCGTTCCAAGGCTTGACCGGCGGACTGGCCTTTGACCTGTGGGTGCCGGTGGCGATGCAGCCGCAGGTGGGCTTCGGCTCGCCGCCGGACAAGCGCGGCTGGACTTCCTACCACACCGTTGCGCGCCTGCAGCCCGGCGTGAGCGTCGCGCAGGCGGACGCCGCGGCGGGCGTGGTTGCGAGGCGGCTGCAGGCGGCTTATCCGAACGAACTCGGGGACAGCAGGGAAATGAGCTTCACCGTGCTGCCGCTGTGGAAATGCCCGTGGGGCGCGCAAAGTGTCTTCCTGCCGCTGCTGCGCGCGCTGGCGGTCGCCTCCGGTCTGGTGCTGCTGCTCGTCATCGCCAATCTCGCGAACCTCCAGCTCGCGCGGGCCACGACGCGCAGCCGCGAGATGGCGGTGCGCCTGGCGGTGGGCGCGGGCCGGGGCCGGCTCGTGCGCCAGTTGCTCGGCGAGAACCTGCTGCTCGCCGGCCTGGGCGGCGCGCTCGGCCTGGGCTTCGCAGCGTGGGGCCTGCGGCTCATCTTCATGTTCCTGCCCAGCACGCATCTGCCCATCGCGATCCAGTTGGGCCTGGACCTGCCGCTGGTTGCGGCGACTGCCGGGCTCGCGATGCTGGCGGGAATTCTTTTCGGCCTGGTGCCGGCGTTCCAGTCGGCGGCCACGTCGCTCACCGCCGCGCTCAATGAAGGTTCGCGTGGCAGCGAGGCGCCGGGTGGACGCAGTTGGGTGCGGCGCGGGCTGGTCGTGGCGCAGGTCGCGCTCGCCCTGGTGCTGCTCATTGCGGCGGCGCTGTGCGTGCGGAGCTTTGGCGCGGCCCGGCAACTTCCGCTCGGGTTCGATCCGCGCGGCGTGGTCGCCGGCGGATTCCACCTGGAAGCCCACGGTTTCGACGGCGCGGGCGCGACGCGCTTCCTCCGGGAGCTGAGGCTGGAACTGCTCACGCAGCCCGAGGTCGAGAGCGTGGCCTTCAGCGAGACGCTGCCGCTGGGTTTCGAGGGCGGCCCCGGCGGCGACGTCACGGTGCCGGGCGAGACCCTGCGGCCCGGTGAGAACCGGCAGGCGTATCTGAACAAGGTCAGCCCCGGCTACTTTGCCACGATGCGGACTTCGCTGGTCGCGGGCCGTGAATTCCGCGAGGACGACGACCCCAAGGCACCCACCCGCATCATTCTCAACGAGACGGCGGCGCAACGGGTCTTTCCCGGCCGCGACCCGCTGGGCCTGAAGGTGAACATGTGGGGCCGCGAGTGCGAAGTCATTGGCGTCGCGGCCGCAGGCAAGTACCGGACGCTCAGTGAGACGCCGAAGCTGTACGTCTGGGTGGCGCAGGCGCAGTGGGGCGAGACCGACATGGTGGCCATCATCCGCACCCGGGGTCCGGCCCCGGCGGCGATCGGTCTGCTGACGGCGGCGGTGAAGAAGATTTCCCCCGAGGTGAAGACCTTCACCACCGGCACGCTGGAGAACTACATCAGCCCGGCCTTCCTGCTGCCGCGCACCGCGGCGACGTTGCTGACCGCGCTCGGGTTCGTCGCCCTGCTGCTCGCGCTGCTCGGCATCTACGGCGTGATGAGCTTCCAGGTGAACCGCCGCCGCCGTGAGCTGGGCATCCGGATGGCACTGGGTGCACAGCGCGGCGACGTCATGAAGCTCGTGCTGCGGCACGGTGCCCGGCTAACGGCCCTGGGCCTGGTGCTCGGGTTGGCAGGCGCATGGGGCGTCACGCGGGTGCTGGGCAGTTTCCTGGTGAACGTGAGTGCCGGTGACCCGCTCACCTTTGCCGCCACGACCCTGCTGCTCGCCGCCGCCGCCGCCGGGGCGTGCTGGCTGCCGGCCCGCCGCGCGGCGGCCACCGACCCGATGGTGGCGCTCGGAAGTGAATAAAGGAGGAAGGAGGTAGAATGAAGAGATTGCCCAACTTAGCCTGCCACTCACCTCCGGTTCCTTTATGCCTTCTGCCTTCCTCCTTCCGCCTTCTTTATTGACCGACCTTCGCCTCGCCTTCCGCCAATTGCTGAAGAACCCCGGCTTCACCGCCGTGGCCGTGCTCACGCTCGCCGTCGGCATCGGGGCGAACGTCGTTGTGTTCAGCGTGGCGAAGGCGGTGTTGTTCAGGCCGCTGGGCTTTGCCGAGGCGGACCGGTTAATGTGGCTTCAGATGGCCAGCACACAGACGGGCACGGTCAATGACGTTATGTCGTGGCGGGAGATGGAAGACATACGGGAGAACACGCAGAGCTTTGAGGCGATTGCGACGTTTGGTTCACCTGGAGTGATCTGGGAACGGGGAGATCGCGCCGAGCTGGTGTCCTCGTTACGGGTGACGCCGAACCTCGGCGAAGTCCTGCGCGTGCGTCCAGCGCTGGGACGGATGTTGCTGCCCGCCGACACCGTTGAGGCTGCCGGGCCGGTGGCGATGATTAGCCATGAACTCTGGCAAGCGGAGTTTGGTGGCACGCCGGACGTGCTCGGGCAGACTGTTCGGCTCGAAGAAAAGTCCCACACCATCGTCGGTGTGCTGCCGCCGGGACTGGAGTTCCCGATGGAACGAGCACCCTCATTGGGCACCGGTGCCCTTTTGAGCGTCGGTGTTAAATCCTTTTGGCTGCCGATGTCCGTACCGGGTATTGAAGACGGGACTTCCCGTGGCGCGCGGATGTTTCTGCCCGTCGCCCGTTTGAAGCCGGGCGTGACCGAGGCCGCCGCCCGAGCCGAGTTGTCGGCGTTGGGCCGGCGACTGGCTGCGGACCATCCCGAGACGAACCGGCACTGGACCTTCGTGCTGGCAAGTTTCCGCGACCAGATACTGGGACGGACCCGGCAGGGCATTCCGCTCTTGGCGGTGGCGGTGGCGGCGGTCCTGCTGATCTGCTGCGTGAACCTCGCCAATCTGCTCCTCGCGCGCGGTGTGTCCCGTCAGCGCGAACTGGCCGTGCGGCTCGCGCTCGGGGCCGGACGCAGCCGGATCGTGCGGGCACTGATGGTGGAGAGCTTGCTCCTGTCCGCGCTGGGTGGCGGGCTGGGAATACTGCTCGCGCAGGGTTCGCTGCACGGAGTCCGCCAACTGGCCTCCGCGAGCATTCCTTTCGTCCGCGAGGCGTCGGTGGACGCGACCGCATCGGTTTTCACCTTGTGCCTCTCGCTGCTAACGGCCGGAGTGTTTGGTCTATTGCCCGCGTTATGGCAGTCACGGGTCGAGGCGGCGGAGTCGCTGCGAGGTGGCGCGAGGATGACGGGCGGCCCGCAGATTCGGGCGTGGCAACGCGGGCTGCTCGTGGCGCAGATCGCCGTCGTGCTGGTCCTGCTCGCGTCGGCCGGGCTGCTGTTGGAGAGCTTCCGTCGCCTGCTGGGCCAGGATCTGGGCTACCAGCCGCGTTCGGTAGTGGCCCTAGACCTGACCACGCTGAACTTGCCAACCAACGACGAGGGTTCCCGCTTTTACCGGGAGATCCACGCGAAGCTGGCCGCGCTGCCGGGCGTAGAGGCTGTGGGAACCATCCAGTCCACTCCGCTCACGGGCAAATGGACGTTCCACCAGCAAGCCGAGGTGTTTGGCCGGCCTCTCCCCGCGGTGGATCGGCCTTCGCTCGCCGCCACCTTCGTGGCGTTTGATTTCTTTCAGGCAATGGGAATTCCTCTGCTCACAGGGCGGTTCTTCGACCGGACGGAACAGCGCGATGACGACATGCCTCCGTTCGTGATCCTGAATGAGGCGGCGGTCGCGACGTTGTTTCCCGGTGAATCGGCGCTGGGCAAGCGTGTCGCCTTCGACAACCGGCCGGAGCGTTTCTACGAGGTGGTCGGCGTGGTGAAGGACACGCGGGACGTGCGGCTGGAGCAGCGGGCGGAACCGCGGTTCTACCTGAACTTCACCTTCGGCGGCGCGCAGTTCGCAGTGCGGAGCGCGGTGCCGTCGCGGGCGCTGATTCCGCTGCTGCGCGACACGCTGCAACAGTTTGGCTCACGGGTGATCATCCATGACATCCAGCCGATGGCCGAAATCGTTTCCGGCACGGTCGCCGAGCGGCGCTTCCTCATGACGATGCTCGCCGCCTATGCGGGCGTGGCGTTGGGCATCGCGGTGGTCGGCATCTTCGGCGTCGTGGCGTATCAGGTCGCGCAGCGGACCAATGAATTCGGCATCCGGCTCGCGCTGGGCTCCAGTCCCACCGGCCTGATGCGGCTTGTGCTTTTGCAGGCGCTCCGCTTGGTGGCGGCGGGAGTGCTGATCGGAATCCTGGTTTCCTTGGGAACCAGCCGGCTGCTGGCCAGCCAGCTCTTTGAGGTTTCACCGCACGATCCGCGGTTGCTGGGCGGCGTCAGCCTGCTGGTGCTGGGCGTGGCATTGGCCGCCACCGCCCTGCCCGCCCGCCGCGCGGCACGGGTGGACCCGATGGCGGCGTTGCGGAATGAATGAACGGCCCGGGCCGCCCCCCGCAGCCATGTAACGTCCCTTCGCGTGTCGAGTAGGGCTCCGGATGATACTGCCACCGCCCTCCACGAAGCCCGACCCGTCCGGCCGGAGCATCTTTCCCGTCGTCGCCCTTTTGTTGGCGGGCCTGCTGGGAATCAGCCCGAGCGGGCCCGGGCATGCCCAGGCGCAGCAGCCGTTTGGCATCACCGACGTCCAGGTGGAGGCGGCCGGGCGTGTGGTGGTGCAGGCGCCGGCGCAGCCGGGGCACTATGGAATCCTCTATCGTGGCGGCGTGGTGGACGACATCCGTAGGCCCGTTGCGCTGGAGCCAGCCCCCTTGGCGGGCGGGCCGCCCATCCTGGAGCTGGCCGATCTGCCGCGGCCCCCGAGGAGCGGCGCTGGCTTCTACCGGCTGGAGCAGGTGCCCGTCGGCGCGCCGAAGGACGTGGACGGGGACGGGTTGGACGACGTGTACGAACTTCAGTGGCGGCCCTGGGTGGACCCGCTGAACCCCGAGGATCCGCACCTCGATCCGGACGAGGACCACCGCTCGACCCGCGACGAGCTGCGTACCGGGGACAATCCGTTCCATTTCACGGTCCACCCCGGCCCGCTCGTCGAGTACCCGATGCCGACGGTGAACACGCCCTTCGATCCCGCGCCGACGAACGTGGCGCAGTCGCTCGTGCAGCAGGTGCTGGTGTACGCCGCGGACCACGACGGCAACGCCATCCCGGTGAAGACGATCGCCATCCGCAACAATACGTTGTTCACAATCTTTCCCGTCATGCGCGACGGCAACGAGGCCGAGACCGGAGGTGACAACAGCGTGGGTCTCTACGATCCCTATGACCCGATCAAACTCGAGTACCGGGGCTACATCGGCTACCAGGGCGGCGATGGCCGGTACTACTTCGGGCTGCGCTCGGGCGAGGAGATCACCGTGCGGGTGCCGCTGGTCTTCTGGAACGGCGCGCGCATGGGAATCCTCACGGACGGCCGCTATCTGACGCCGGCCCGCGGCGAGCCCAACCCGCTCTACTATGATCCCAACGCGCAGCGGGTCGTCGCCGCGGCGGAACGGCCGGTCTCCGCGGGCGGCGGCCCGGGCGACCCGCAGACGGACGGCGTGGTGATGTGGTACCGCGCCGGGCTGCTGGCCCCGGCGCTGGATTCGCCGGACCAGCTGCTCGAGTGGACGATCCGCGACGGGCCCTACCTGGGCAACCCGCAGATCACCCAGCGCACCGGCGGCCTGATTCCGGACAGCGAGAAGGTCACGCTCATCAACTACGACGTGTCCTACGTGGACAACATGTTCCTGCCCGTGGCGATGGAGGCGCTGGACGTGCCCGTACCCGCGCCGCCGGTGCCGTTCACCCAGAACCGTGGCCCCTACGGCTGGATCGGCGCCACGAACACCACCCAGAACCTCCAGGGAAAGATCCGCGCCTTCACCGCCCCGGGCGGCGCGATGCTGGGCACGTACTTCGGCACGAATGGCTGGCCCTCCTACAACATCCCGCCCGACCCACAGGGCGAGCTGAAAATCCCCGCCGCGCAGAACATCTTCGCGCAAAGCCCGCTCGCCGGCGCGAACTCCAGCTATGACGTGCTGAACAACCATTTCATGCTCTCGAGCGGCGGCACCGGGCCGATCAAGCTGAGCATCGGCGGCGAAGGCACCGCCGCGTCGGGCAACGTCCTCACCCTCACGCCCAACGTGGACGTGGCCCTGGTGCAGGCGCTCACCCCCGGCTTCGCCGTGATCGGCTATCCGCCGGCGGGCAAGCAGGCCCCGCTCCCGCCCGGCACGAAGATCACGAGGATCCTCCACGTCGGCACCGGCCCCGGCGATCCCAGCCGCGTGGAGCTGGACCAGTCGCTCATCGCCTCGCAGGAGGGCTGCACCTTCGACTTCTTCCGCCCGGTGGACGACTACGCCTCCACGGCCATGATCCGGCTCTGGTTCTCATGGGCGAACCACTATCTCAAGCTCACGGAGAACACGCCCTCACAGTCCGTCGTCGGCTCCGTCGTCACCAACGCGGCCACGCTGCGCTTCGGCGCGCCGGTGAGCGGCCTCGTGCCCGGCATGCAGGTGACCGGCCCGGGCCTGGACAACGCCGACCCGGCGCAGGAGAAGGGCGGGGTCGTCATCCTCTCGATCGCCAGTGACCGGCGCTCCGTCGTGTTCAGCCAGTTGGCGCGGGAGAATCATTCCCTCGCGGAGGGCCGCAGTTACTCGTTCGTGAAGCCGCAGCCGCTGCCCGCCACGCCGGGCAATCTCTACACCTTCGACTTTACCCATGACCCGGTGGAGCCACAGCGCCTGCCCGACGAGTTCGCCCAGAAGGTGTACCTCATCATGGCCTCGATGGCGCAGATCCCGAAGAACCCCGATCCCGCCGCGAAGGCCCCGCACGTGCTGGACCTGATGAACAACGTGGTCGGCGGCAACATGGGCTTCATCTTCGACACGAACGAGCGGCGCTTCGCCACCGACGGCCTCGGCATCTCCGCCACCATCCGCGACATGATCAAGTCCGTGCTCCGCGGCGTGACGGACTTCACCCGCTTTTCCGAGTTCGACACCGAGGGCGCCCAGGCCTGGTATCCCGACCCCGCCGTGCCGCGCGGCGGCCTGACCTTCAATGCCTACAACCTCGATCCCTTCGTCTGGTTCGTGCACGTGAAGCTCGGCTTCTCCGGCTACGGCTTCTCGCTCGACGACGACACCGCCGACGTCGGGGCGGGCGAGGCGACGCAGCTGATGGTCACGGTCGGCGGCCTGGATGGCCTGCCGAACACGAACCAATGGACCATCCAGGCCGTATACGGTCCGGTGAGCGGAGAGGGCGACTGGGACCCGGCGCAGACCGTGAGCTTCTACGAGGGCATCACGGACGCCACGCAAGCGAGCCCCATCGTGATCTCGTCCCTCAAGCACGGCCTCCAGGGCGGCGAGCGGATCACGTTGGACCAGGTCAAGGGCAACACGGCGGCCAACGGCACATGGACCGTAGCGAACGTCACTACGGATACCTTCGAGCTGGCCGGCTCGACCGGCAGCGGCGTGTACACGACCGGCGGCCGTTGGACGCGCGGCCCGCTACCATACATCTCGGGCGTGGGCTCCCTGGACGTGTACTGGAAGCTCAAGGGCGACGACCGCCAGGCCGGCTTCAACGGCGCGCTGTTGGCTGGGCCGGGCGTGCCAAAGAAGGGCGCGGTCCGCATCCGGCAGCTCGGCGACGACCAATTGGCCATCCTCGCCCTGAACGTGCCCCTGACGAACGCCGACGGAACCCCTCTGCCCAAGGGCCGGTATCGCTGGACGTTCTCGGGAAACTAGGCCGGCAATGGCTCCAGACGGGCCCCGCCGGCCGCACCGTGCGGGGCCATGGTGTTCACCGGTCCCGCCTCCGGGACGCCGATTCCCAATGTCGGCAGCCCGGTCAACCGCTCCGCTCGAGACACCGGGGAAAACAGCAGATTCTGCCCGGCGCGGCGGCGGAACGGCCATGGCACGCCCGCTGCAACCACTGCAGCAGCATGGCCGGGCCCTTGCGGAACCTTGAGGGCCGGCCAAGAACCCCGTTTTCATGACCGACCTCAAATTCGCCATCCGACAACTGGTGAAGAATCCCGGCTTCACCGCCGTGGCCGTGCTGACGCTCGCGCTCGGCATCGGGGTGAACACGGCCATGTTCGGCGGCTTCCAGTCGCTGCTGCTCCGGACGCTCGCCTACCCGGAGGCGGATCGCCTCGTGCGCCTCTTCCGGACCTCGTCGCATTCGCAGAAATGGCCGCATTCGGCTGCCAACTTTCTCGACCACCAATCGCAGAACCCGGTCTTCGAGCGGATGGCCGCGGTGAACCGGCGTTCGTTCAATCTCGTCGAGCCAGGCCAGCAGGCCGAACGCTTGCAAGGGTTGGAGGTCACGTCCGAGCTGATTCCGCTGCTCGGTATCGCACCCATGATCGGCCGGGGATTCATCCCGGACGAGGCTCAACCGGGCCGGAACGACGTGGCCATTCTCGGACACTCCTTCTGGCTGCGACGCTTCGCCGGCGACACGAACATCGTCGGCAAGTCGCTGCGGATGGACGGGCAAACCGTCACCGTCTTGGGGGTGATGCCGCCCGGCTTTTCGGACGTCATGCTGTGGGGAACCGTCGATGTGCTCCGGCCCCTCGCCTTCTCGGACGAGCAACGCCAGAACCGGGGCGCCAACTACCTCATGTCGGTGGGCCGCCTGAAGCCGGGCGTTTCCGTCGCCCAGGCCGACGCCGCGATGGCCGGGATCGCCGATCGTCTGGCGAAGGAGTTTCCCGAGGTCAACGCCGACTCCGGCCTGCGCGTCGTCTCCCTCGCCGGATCGGGCATGGACCCGAAGGGACGCATCATGATCTGGATGATCATGGGGCTGGCGGGTTTCGTCCTGCTGATCGCCTGCGCGAACCTCGCCAATCTCCAGTTCGCCCGCACCGCGCTCCGCACGCGGGAGTTCGCCATCCGCGGCGCGCTGGGGGCACCGCGCTCGCGGCTGATGCGACAGCTGCTGACGGAGAGCCTGTTGGTCGCGCTGATCGGCGGAGCGCTCGGGCTGGTGCTGGCAGTTTGGGTGAACGGCCTGCTCAACACCCGGCTGCTGCGCGAAGGCGAGCCGGCGTTGAACCTGGGCCTGAACTTCGGCGTGCTGGGCTTCGCCCTGGTCGTTTCCACGGTGACCGGACTCGCGTTCGGTCTGGTTCCGGCCTGGATGGCCGCGCGCACTGACGCGAACTCCGCGCTCAAGCAAGGCTCACGCGGAACGACGGCCGACCGGTCCCAGAACCGCTTGCGGCACGGGCTCATTGTCACGCAGGTGGCGCTCGCCTTGATGCTGCTGGCGGGCGCGGGCACGTTCGCCAACGGCCTGCGAAACTTTGGGGTTCGAGATCCGGGATGGCGGGTGGACGGCCTCACCGTCGGCTACCTGAACCTGCCCGACGCCACCTACGCGGACGCCACGGCCCGGCTGGGATTCGCCACGCGTTTGCGGGAGCACCTGGCCGCTATTCCCGGGGTTGCGGCCGCGGCCGTCGCGGGTTCGCTGCCCATCGCAGGCTTCCGCACTTCTGCGGAGTTCTCGATCGAGGATCAACCCGATCCTTCCGTCGGGCGCCGCCGCAGCCGGTCAATCAACGTCGTCACGCCCGGCTATTTCGCGACCCTCGGCATGCGACTCTTGGAAGGCCGCGACTTCCTTGCCGGCGACACTCCGGGCCAGCCGGGCGTGGTCGTGGTCAACGAAACGATGGCCCGCAGCTTCTGGGCGGGGGAATCAGCACTCGGCAAACGGATCGGCACCCCGGGCGCCTGGCTGGAAGTCGTGGGCGTGGTGGACGACGTCCGCTTCCCTTCCGACCCCGGCGAACCGCCCACCCGTTTCCAAAGCTACATCCCGCTGGCCCAGGAGCCGCCGGCGAATCTCGCCATTGCGGTGCGAGGCAATGTGTCGGTGGCGACGCTTCGGCAAACCGTCGCCGGGCTTGACCAGGATCTGCCCTTGAACCAGCCCGGCCTCGCCCGGGCCGCCGTTCGGGAGGTGCTCGACCAGGCGGCCGTCGCGGGATGGCTGCTCGGCGGATTCGCCGGACTCGGAGTGCTGCTCGCCACCCTCGGACTCTATGGGGTGATTGCCGGCTTCGTGACGCAACGAACCAATGAGATCGGTATCCGCATGGCGTTGGGCGCTCAGTTGGGTGACGTGCTGCGCCTCGTCCTCGGCAAGGGCGTGCGCCTGACGCTGCTGGGTTCCGGAATCGGACTGGTCGGTGCGTTCGGCCTCACGCGCGTCCTCGGTGCGCTCGCGCCCGGACTCGAATCGAACAGCCCGCTGATTCTCGCCCTGGTCGTGGGCCTGTTAATGGGCGTCGCCCTGATCGCCTGCTGGCTGCCCGCGCGGCGCGCCTCGCGCGTGGACCCGATGGTGGCGCTGCGAAGTGAATGACCAGTCCCACGTAGGAGCCGAGGCGACGAGGTTCTGATCGGAATGAGCGCCGGAATTGAAACGAAAAGAATGAGCCTCCTTACGTCGGCTCCTACCAGTTTATGAACGATTTCAAATTCGCCTTTCGCCAGTTGCTGAAGAACCCCGGCTTCACCGCCGTGGCCGTGCTCACCCTCGCCCTCGGCATCGGCGCCAACACGGCCATCTTCAGCGTCGTCGATCAACTGCTCGTGCGCCCGTTGCCCGTGCCGCAACCCGCGCGACTCGCGTTGCTTGGGCAGCTCAACGACCGGGGCGGCGCGGACTTCCAATTCAACTATCCGCTGTTCCGCGATTATCAGCGCGGCAACACCGTGTTTGAGCAACTCAGTGCGACGGCCCCGCTCGCCGTGGGCGTGGGCACAGCGGGCACGACCGAGCGCCAGCAGGCTTTGCTCGTTTCGGGCAGCTACTTCGCGATGCTCGGCGTCAACGCGGCGCTGGGCCGCACGTTCGCGCCGGATGAAGGCGTCGAGATCGATGACGCGGCCGTGGTGGTATTGAGTCATGGGCTCTGGCAGCGGAGCTTCGGCGCGGACCCGCAGGTCATCGGCCGCCCGGTGAACATCAACGGCAAACCCTTCACCGTGATCGGCGTGACACCGCGTGAGTTTGCCGGCACCGCACGGACCGGTGTGCCCGATCTCTACGTGCCGATTGCCTCGTACGGCCAGCTCACCTCGCAACGCCCCGGCGATGTGCATCCGCTACAGCAACGGTATTTCACCTGGACCCAGGTCATGGGCCGCCTGAAGGAGGGCGTCAGCCGCGAACAGGCCCAGGTCGCGATGAATCTCCTCGCGCAACAGGTGCATGCCGAGACGCCTGCGAACACCTCCACCAATCTCGGCGTGTTGCCGGGCGCGCTGGGTTTTACCGACGAACTGCAACCGGCCCGGCTGCCCTTGAACCTGTTGCTCGGCACGTCGGTGCTGGTGCTGCTGATCGCCTGCGCCAATCTGGCCAACCTGCAGCTCGCGCGCGCCGCCGGGCGCCTCCGCGATTTCGCCATCCGCCTCGCGCTCGGCGCCCATCGCGGCCGCCTGATCCGCCAGTTGCTCACGGAAAGCCTGGTGCTCTCGCTGATCGGCGGCGGGGCCGGACTCGCCGTCGCGGCCGGGCTGGTGCAACTCCTCGAACGCTTCCGCCCGCCCAACGCCAGCATCGCGCTCTCGAACGGACTCGATCTACGCGTGTTGTTGTTCGCCTTTGGCGCCTCGGTGGTGACGGGAATGTTGTTCGGTCTCGCCCCGGCCTGGCGGGCGAGCCGGCCGCAGGTGGTCCCGGAACTCAAGGGCGCCGCCGGCACGACGACGGAGCGCGGCGGTCGTTGGAATCTCCGCCACGCGCTGGTGGTGACACAGGTCGCGCTCTCGTTGCTGGTGCTGGTCAGCGCCGGCCTCTGCGTGCGCAGTCTGAACAAGCTGCAAGCGATCGATCCTGCGTTCGAGCCGTCGCAACTCGCGCTGATGTCGTTCGATCTGGAACTCAATGACTACCAACAGCCGCAAGCGCGGGCATTTTATGATCGCCTGTTGGAACGGGTGAGCGCCCTGCCGGGAGTCGAAGCCGCCAGTCTTTCCGCGAACACGCCGCTCAGCGGACGCTCCTGGGGCATGAGCGTCGAGCGAGTGGAAGGATTCGAACGCGCCGAGAGCGACCCGCCGCCTTTTGGCGAGCTGAACATGGTTTCGGCGGATTACTTCCGCACACTCGGCATCCCGGTGTTGCGCGGACGGGCTTTCACCACCACGGACGCGGCGGGCAGTCTGCCGGTCGTGATTGTGAACGACGCCTTCGCGAAGCGCTACTTCGCGGGAGGCGATCCGGTCGGCAAACACGTGTATCAGCACGTGCCCGACGGGGAACGTCCCGGCGGGCTGCCGACGCAGATCATCGGCGTGGTGCAAACGACCAAGAGCGGTCAGCTCACGGACAGCCCCCGGCCCGCGATGTTCTTCCCGGTCGCCCAGAAACCCGAACTTGCGCTGACGCTGAGCGTGCGCACGGGGGTGGACCCCGGCGCGACCATCACTCAGGTGCGCGGAGTCGTGAAATCGCTCGACGCCAATTTGCCGGTCTTCGACGTCCGCACCCTCGCTCAGCAGAAAAGCGGCTCGCTGGCGATGCAGCGCATGGCGGCCACGCTGCTCACGGGCTTCGGCGTGCTCGCGTTGTTGCTCGCGGCACTCGGCATCTACGGCGTGCTGGCTAACTCGATGAGCCGGCGCACGCGGGAGATCGGCGTCCGCATGGCGCTGGGGGCGCAGTTGTCGGACGTATTGACGATGGTCATGCGCCAGGGACTGGGCATGGTGGTGCTGGGCCTGGTGCTTGGGCTCGCGGGCGCGGTCGGTGTGACGCAATTACTGCGGAGTTTCCTGTTCGAGATCCAGCCACTTGATCCGCTCACCTTCGGCTGCGTCATCGTCCTGCTGGCCAGCGCGGCCGTGGCGGCGTGCTGGCTGCCCGCGCGCAGGGCAGCCAAGGTCGATCCGATGGTGGCGCTGCGGGCGGAGTGAAATGAACATCGAACATCCGACATCGAACACGGAACATCGATCAACCGGCCTTTCGGTCGCGGCTCTGATCGGCTTGCTGGCGGTCGTGGGCGCCAGTGGCGGCACGGCCGCTCCTCAAAGCAACCAGTGGCTGGGAGGTCCATCGCGCAGTCTCACCGTGGCGCCATCCAACTTTCCGCCGGCGACCGGGTCTTTCGAAATCCGCGAGGTCTGGAGAAAGCCGGCGCAGGGCTCGTTCTCCGGCCTGTCGATCCACGGCGACCACGCGACGACGCTGACGTCCGCGGAGGGATATGACGCCGTGGTGCTGCTGGATGCGCACACCGGCGAGGCACGCTGGCAATACCGGCTGGGCCGCACGCGCAAACGCGCCGAAGGCGTGCCGCTCGGCCCCTTGTCCACCCCGGCCATCGACGAGCACGCCGTTTATGCCCAGGCGCTCGACGGACGGTTCGTCGCGCTGTCCGTCAAGAGCGGGGAGTTGCTTTGGGAAGCGAATCTCAAGCGGCAGTTCCGGGCCTACGAACCCGGCTATGGCTTCGCCAGTTCACCCCTGTTGCTCGGGAACAAGATCGTGATCATGCCCGCCGGTTCATCGTCGGCTTCGGTCGTGGCCCTTGACTGCCAGACGGGTGAAGCCCTCTGGCAAACCCGGCTGGATTCGGGTGCCGAGTATGCGTCGGCGACGTGGCTGCCCGGCGGCGCGGAGGGTCAGATCGTGGCCATGCTCAGCGGGAAACTGGCCGCCGTTTCACCGCAGGACGGCGCGGTGTTGTGGCGTCGCGAAGAGGAAGCCGGTGGTTTGTGGACCCCCTCCCTGGTCGGCGCTGGCCGGGTGTTCATCCCGAGCGCCGAACGGTCGCGGCTGCTGGCGCTGGATCCTGGTTCGCCAACGTTGGCGCGGGACGTTTGGGAAAGCGACGTGTTCGCGGGTGCGATGGGGCCGGTGGTGGCCTCGAACGGACTGTTAGTCGGACACCACAAACGCCACCTCACCGGCCTCGACGCGGCGACCGGTAGCGAACTCTGGCGCCAGCCCGACGAAACCGACGGCCAGTTGCTCGGTTGGGGCGGTCTGCTGCTGTTCGTCCACGACCGGATGGGAGAACTTCAAGTGTTGCGCGTCGCCCGGTCCGGCCCGGAGTTGCTGCAGCGGGCGAAAGTGATGAAGCCGGTGCGCATGGAAACTCCGCTGAGCTTCGGTCACGACCGGGTTTACATCCGGAGCCCGGAGGAAATCATCGCGCTTCACATTGCGCCAGCGGCTGCCGCTCACGAGCCAACTCCAACGAAAGCCATTGCCGAATGAACGATCTCCGCTTCGCCGTTCGCCAACTGTTAAAGCGACCCCTGCTGGCCGCCGTCATCGTGATCTCGCTCGCCGTCGGCATCGGCGCCAACACGCTCGTGTTCACCTGGATTCACGCGACGTTGTTCGATGCGATTCCGGGAGCGCCGGAGCCGCAACAACTCGCCGTCCTCGTGCAAGAGCACAAGTCCGGCGGCCTCAATGACACGATGTCCTTGTCCGACATCGAGTCGCTGGCCATCGAGCGCGAAGTGTTTGCCGGCATCACCGCATCGCAGTTTGGCCCCGTTTCGGTGCGCGTGGGCGCGGAGCCGGAATGGCTCTGGGGCCAACTCACCATGGCCAACTTCTTCGACGTGCTCGAAGTAAAGCCGATGCTCGGTCGCGGGTTTCTCCCCGGAGAAGATCGGCCAGGGACAAAAGATCAGGTTGCCGTGATCAGCCACGAGCTGTGGCAAAAAAAATTCCAGGGCGCGGCGGACGTGTTGGGGCGGGTCGTGCAACTCGACCGAAGGCCCGTGACGATCGTCGGCGTGGCGCCACCAGGATTCATTGGGGCCATGGGTGGCTTGCGCATGGACCTCTGGGTTCCGTTGGCCACCGCATTCAACGACGGCACGCTGCAACCGCGCTACACATCGCGGGGCTGGCGCTGGCTGCATACCGTCGCGCGGCTCGCGCCAGGCGTCAGTGTGCGCGAGGCAAACGCAGCGGCCAACGCCGTCGGCCAGCGCATCGCGGCCGAGTTCCCGGAATCCAGCAAGGACTCGACGTTGCGGGTGATTCCCGTGTGGGAAGCGCCCTGGGGTGGACAGCGTTTGTTTCTCCCATTGTTGCGAGTACTCGCGGTGGTGGCCGGGTTGCTCCTGCTGCTCGTCACGGCCAACGTCGCAAACTTGTTGCTGGCCCGCGCCCACGAACGGCAGCGCGAGATGAGCCTGCGGCTCGCGCTGGGGGCCTCGACCGGCCAGGTGATCCGGCAGTTGCTGACGGAAAGCTCGTTGCTGGCGGTGCTCGGCGGTGCGGGCGGCGTCGCCCTCGCCCTCCTCGGCGCGCACTGGCTTCTCAAGCTCCTGCCCGAAACCTATCTGCCGATCTCCTACCACTTCAGTTTCGATTGGCGGGTGCTGGGGCTTACCGCTGCGGTGACGCTCGTGACTGGACTCTTGTTCGGCCTCGCACCCGCCTTGAACAGCGCCCGCACCGACCTGAACGACGCCCTGAAAGCCGGCGGCCGTGCCACCGCCGGTGCTGGCCCGCGCCAGGGCTTGCGCCGGGCGCTGGTCATCGGCGAAGTGGCGCTAGCGCTCGTGTTGTTGCTGGGCATGGGGCTCTGTTTCCGCAGCCTCGCAGAAGCCCGGCGGATGGACCTGGGACTCAATCCGCGCGGCGTGTGGGTCGCCGGCTTCCGCCTGAATTCACCCGGCGAGAACGAGGCGTCCGTCCGGGATTTTTATCAACGCTTGCTGACTGAAACCGCCCGCCTGCCCGGCGTGGAAGCGGTCGGTCTCGCGGACTGGTTTCCGCTGGGCTTCGAGGGCGGCAGCAGCTCCGGCGTCAAGGTGCCCGGCTACGAACCCGTCCCCGGCGAAAGCATGAGCGTGGGCGTGGCCCTGGTCTCACCCGGTTACTTCGAGGCGTTGCGCATTCCACTCCGGGCGGGCCGGGACTTCACCGCGCAGGACAATTCGCAGGCCTCACCGGTCGCCATCGTTAATGAGGTCTTCGCCAAACGGTATTTCGCCGGCGCCGATCCGGTGGGACGGACCCTCAACACCTGGCGCGGCGACACTCGGATCATTGGCGTTGTCGCGACGGGCCGGTACAACGAATTGAGCGAGGCTCCGCAGCCCTTCCTCTATCTTTCGGCGTGGCAGACCGACAATCGCAACCTCAGCCTGGCGGTTCGCACCACGGGCGATCCCCGGCAACTTGCCCAGCCCGTGCTGCGCCTCGCGCTCTCGCTGCATCCCGACGCCACGCCCCACGCGGCCATGACTTACGAGGACTTTGTGAGCGCGGCGTTCGCCATCCCCAATGCGGCGGCCACGCTCCTTGGCGTGCTCGGCGCTTTGGCCCTGTTGCTGGCCGTAATGGGAATATACGCCGTGATGTCCCAGAGCGTGGCCCACCGCGTGCGCGAACTCGGCGTCCGCCTCGCGCTCGGCGCGAACCCCCGCGACGTGCTCCGCCTGGTCTTGCGCCAGGGTCTCCAGCTGGCCGGGACAGGTTTGGCGATCGGCGCGGTCGCCGGCATCGCCGTGAGCCGGCTGTTGACCAGCCTGCTGGTCGGCATCTCGGCCGCCGATGCGTTCACCTGGCTGCTTGTGCCGCCAATGCTGCTGGCCGCCGCCTTCGTCGCCTGTTGGCTGCCCGCCCGCCGCGCTGCGCGGGTGGACCCGATGGTGGCGCTGCGAACGGAGTGAGATGAACGCTCAACACTCAACTTCGAAGGACTGCCTTACGCACCCTTGGGAGTTCAGAGTTGAAAGTTGGTTGTTCGATGTTTCTGTTTCCAAGCACGGACCACGGACGTCCTGCGCTTCGCCTTCCGTTCAAGGAACCCGCCCACATCGTCATGATCTGGGAGAACAGTCCGGCAAAGAAGTACGG
>JBJXFY010000116.1:0-3213 GCA_046155815.1 Limisphaerales bacterium
GAGAGCAGAATACTTTGTCGCCGCCGTGTCACGGATGCGTCAACCGGCGGGGCAGGAGCCGATGCCCGCCTGCCCTTCCTGCGCCCCGCGAGGCCGGCACTTGTGATGCTGAACTACCAGCAGAGAACCAATTCGCCTTCCAAGATGGCGGCACGGAAGTCGCGATTTCTCAGGCATTCACTTCCGACTCCATGAGCGCCGTCCCGATGGAAGCCAGTGTCGGGAGCCATGTCCTGCGCTCGGATCTGGCCCAGTATTGCCTGCCGCAGTCCGGACAGGATGACACGCGTATCCTGGCGTGGGCCAACGCCCTGGCTCTGCTTTTTGTCTTCATCGGCGTTTTGGGACTGCGTGGTCCGATTTTCGTCATCCGCGAGATTCCGAAGTTCGAGGAGCCGGCGCGTGAGATCATCGTCAACGCGGACGAGCCGCCGCCGACGCAGGACGTCACGTTGGAGGAGACGCCACCGGACATGCCGGAGATCTCGCCCATGCCTCAGGTGGTGATGGCGGTGCAGAACCCGGCGTCGGTCACCTTTGCGGTGCCGGCAATCGGTCCGGTGCAGATCGTGGAGCACGGCCGCTATGCTTCGCCGGCCCCCGCCGCCCCGGTTCGTGCCTATCAACCGCCCGCCCTCCAGATCAAAAACATCCGCTTCGGCGGCGGAGAGTTCTCCCGTCAGGACTACGACAGGGGAAAGGTTTCGCAGCTGGCGTCGCGCGGCATGAAGGGTTCCTACCTCGTGACACTGATCTCGATCGGCACCGATGGAACGATCAAGGGTGTCGACGTGGAGCGCGGCAGCGGCTTTCCCGAGTTCGATTCCTTCTGGGTCGGCGAGATCCGGAACAAGTGGCTCGCGCCGCCCGGCGACGAGCGCAAGTACCGGCTTCGAAGCGACTTCTAGCTGTATCCGTCCAGCCCGGCACCACCCCCCTTTCCTCCCGCCCCACCATGCTCGCCAAAAACCTCATCGTTGACCTGTTCATCAAGGGTGGCCCGATCATGTACCCGATCGCCATCTGCATCTTCATCACCGTCGCCGTGGTCGGCGAGCGGCTGATCTGGTGGCTGCGCTTCGGGCGCCGCCGCGACTCGCAGCGGTTGGAGAAGCTGCTGGCCGCGCTGGAGGCGGGCGACTTCCGCGAGGCCTCGGCGCTCTCGCAGGGTTCGGACGATCCCGTGGTGAAGATGATCTACCACGGCATGAACCATGTGAACTCCTCGCTGCAGGGCGCCCTGCAGGTGGCCGCCGGCGTGGAGCTGCAGCGCGCCGGACGCTTCCAGTCCGTGCTCGACACGATGATCACGATGGGCCCGCTCATCGGCCTGCTGGGCACCGTGACCGGCATCATGAAGTCCTTCGCCGTTGTCGGCAGCGACGAGCTCGCCGTGCAGGCGGTCACCGGCGGCATCGCCGAAGCGCTCATTGCCACGGCCTTCGGCCTCGGGATCGCCATCGTCTGCCTCGTCCCCTTCAACTACTTCGCAGGGCGCATCAACCGCCTGCAGTTCGAGCTTGAGACCGCCGCGACCAACGTCGAGGTCATGGTCAACGCCGCCAAGCAGAAGGGCTACGACACCGTCGAGTTCCGGCGGCCCGAGGTCACGGCCTGAGCGCCGCCACCCGCCGCCTGCATGTTCATCAGCTCCCCGGTCAAGGGCCGTCGCGCGCGGATCGAGATCATCCCGCTGATTGACATCATGTTCTTCCTGCTCGCGTCGTTCATGATGGTCAGCCTGGCGATGATCAAGATCCAGTCGCTCAAGATGAACCTGCCCACCGCCGCGGTCTACCAGGCCAAGGAAAAGCCGCAGATGGTCAACCTCGAGATTGACCGCGTGGGCGACGTGTTCCTGATGGGGGACCGGAAGGATGACCGCCGACGCATGAACCTCGTCGAGCTGGGCGGCTACCTCTCCAACCGCCTCGCGGCCGCCACCAACGCCCTGCCCGTGTACATCAAGGGCTCGCCCGAGGCCACGCACGGCCAAGTGCTCAACGTCGTGGACACCGTGAAGGCCGCCGGCCTCGAGCAGGTCTCCTTCAACATCGCGCCGCTCCCCGGCCAGAAGTGACGCCCCATGAAGTTCGGCCACGCCGTCGAGAAGAAGCATGCGCGGATTGAGATCATCCCGCTGATTGACATCATGTTCTTCCTGCTCGCCTCGTTCATGATGGTGACGCTGAAGATGTCGAAGCTGAGCACGATCAAGGTGGACATGCCGACCGCCCGCAGCATCCCGTCCAGCCAGCAGGACGTGAACCCGGACTTTTTCAGCATCACGTTGAAGCCCTCGGGCGACATCTTCCTCGGCGACACGCAGGTCAATCTCGCGGAGCTGTCCCTGCACATGTCCAACCGCTTCCCCCGCGGCAACGCCTCCACGAACCTCCCGATCTACGTCGTGGGCGACCGGAGCACCCCGCACGGCGCGGTCATCGGCGTGCTCAACGTGGTTCGCGGTGCCGGCTTCCAGCGCGTCTCCTTCGCCGTCACCGCGGCGTCGAAGAATCCCTGAGGCCGGTACGGCCTCAAACCGGCGGCATCGCCTCGATCAGCCGGCCGACAATGTCGTCGGCCGTCACGCCGTCGCTCTGCGCGGCGAAGTTCGGCCCGAGCCGGTGGCGCAGCACCGGCGCGGCCACCGCCGCCACGTCCGCGCAGTTCACATACACCTGGCCTCGCAACATCGCCCGTGCGCGCGCGGCGAGGATGAGGTTCAGCGACGCCCGCGGGCCGGCGCCCCAGGTCAGCCATTTCCGGCAGAAGTCCGCCGCCTCGGGCAGCTTCGGCCGCGTGCTGCGCACCAGTTTCTCCGCGTAGGTGAAGACATGGTCCGCCACCGGCATGTGGCGGATGGACGTCTGCAGCGCGAGGATCTCGTCGCCGGCCAGCACCGGCTCCGGCGGCGCGGGCGGCGCGCCCGTGGCCATGCGCATGATCTGCAGCTCCTCCGCGGAGCTCGGGTAGTCCACCGAGACCATGAACATGAAGCGGTCGAGCTGCGCCTCCGGCAGCGGATAGGTGCCTTCCTGCTCAATCGGATTCTGCGTCGCCAGCACGAAGAACGGGTCGGGCAGGGAATAGTTTTGCCCGCCGGCGGTCACCTTGCGCTCCTGCATCGCCTCGAGCATTGCAGCCTGAGTCTTGGGCGGCGTGCGGTTGATCTCGTCGGCGAGGATCACGTTCGCGAAGATCGGCCCCTTG
>JBJXFY010000132.1:0-2931 GCA_046155815.1 Limisphaerales bacterium
CTGGGTGCGTCCCTGCAGCAGCACGGGCAGCCGGCCGAACTCGTCGGCCACGACCGCCACGCGGCGCGGCAGGATGGCCTGGAACAGCCACAGGCCGGCGAGCAGCACGAGCACGAACGGAATCCAGGGGGCGAGGCGTTTCATGGCGGTCAGGCTTGGGCGTTGACGGGCGCGGCGGCGGCGCGGCGTTTCACGTGGACGACGAGGCTGATGCCGAACTGGACGACCAGCCCCAGCCCGACCACGAGGCAGCCGAAGTACGGCGTGAGCCAGGTCGGGTTGCGGACGACCTGCAGGATGGTCACCCGGTCATCTTTCGGGTCGAAGCTGGCCTGGTAGAACGTCTGCCCGTCGTAGCGCAGCGGGTTGTTCATGTAGATCAGCACCTCGCGGTCCTCGCCGGTCTTCGCGTTCCGCAGGCGGACCTGGCTGGAGAAGTTCTTCGGGATCTCGGTGCCGCGGTACTTGTCATGCCGGAAATCCAGCAGCGTGAGGCTGAAGTCCTTGTAGAAACGCTCGAGCCGCAGGGTGAGATCGAAGTCCCGGCCGCCCACGCTCACGCGCTGCGGGCGCTCGAGGTGGCCGGACACGAGCCACGTCCCGAGCGACTTCTCCGGCGTGCGCAGCTCGATCACGGCGCTGGGCACGTCGCGGTAATCCATCTGCGTCACCTTCGGCAGCTCGAAGGCGGCCACGCGCGGGCCGACGCCCTCGGTGGCCAGCACCGGCTCGTTCGTCATGCGGCCGACGCGGTTCGTGAGGTAGGAGTTCACCATGAACCGCTTCATCTCGATCGTGAACGGCAGCGACGGCTCGGACAGCCGCCCGCCCTGCGCCAGCAGCGCCTCGGGGATGACGACCACCCGGTCCCTGTCCGGCGCGGTCACGTCCACGATGGCCAGCTCGCTGCGGCGGTCGCTCTCGGAGTAGTTCCTCGTTTCGCCCTCGGGGAAGCGCATGCCGCTCTCGCGCGCCCACACGTCGGTGAAGAGCTGCCCGAGCAGCAGCAGCACGACGCCGGCGTGGACGAGGAAGATGCCGGACTTCTTCCACGTCATCTTGAAGCGCGTGGCGTGGGCGGCCAGGAGGTTGACCAGCAGCAGGCTCCCGAGCAGGTAGCCGCCGGGGAAGGCCGGGATGCGCGGCCCGCGCAGCACCTCCTCCGCCGTCGTCGGCGGCAGGTGGATCAGGAACATCTGCAGGGTCTTCTTCACCGCCGCGACCATCGAGAGGCCGTCCACAAACAGGCTCTGGAAGAAGCGGTCCTGCGCGATGTAGAGGCCGAGCGGCTCCTGCGCCATCGTCCCGAAGAACACGAGGATCATGCTCAGCGCCAGCAGCACGAGCGTGAGCCGGAGCGAGGAGAAGAACTTCAGGACCGGATTCATGGGCGGGCTGGGAGGGAGGGTGCGAATCCACGGGAAGGAAACGGGATCCGGGGCGCGGCCGGCGGAACGACGGGGGCGCGGCCTTCATGGAAGCGTCCTCGGGCATCCCATCTGAGTCCATCGGCGTTCATCTGCGGTTGCTCCCTTGGTTTATCCGCCGGCGTACTTCGCCGATTGCAGGAACTGGACGAACGCCGCCTTCTGTTCTTCAGCCGCGGCCTCGCCGCCCTTGAGCTTGTAGAACCACGTCTGTCCGCCCTGCGGCACCACCGCCGCGATCAGGCGCGCCGGCTGGCCCGTCTTGGCGTCCGTGCCGCGCAGGTCCACCAGCGTCGCCGCGCCCGCGGTCGTGGTCACGGCGCCCGTGTTGGCCGGCAGGTCGGCCGCGCCGATCTCCGCCAAGCCCACCTCGCGCCGCCAGCGGTTGATGTTGGCCAGCAGCCCGCCGACGTCCCCGGGGAAGGCGCTCACCGTGATCACCACCCCCTCCGCGCCCGCGTCGCCCGCCACCCAGCGCGCCAGCACCATCTGCGTGGGCGGCTCGCTCTGCCAGCCGGCCGGCACGGTCCACTCGGGCAGCGTGGACGCGCCCGTGGTCGGCGCGGTGGCGGCCGGGCGCGCGGCGGCCAGTTCCGGCCGGGCCGCGGCCGTGAAGCTCACCACCTCGAGGAAGGCCTTCAGCTTGTCGCGGTTTGCGGCCACCGTCGGCGCGGCGCCGGAGAGCTTGAAGAACCAAGTCGTCCCCTCCCGCGCGAGGGCCACGACGAGCATCTGCTGGCCGGCGGCCGCGGCGTCCTGTCCGCCCGCGCCGATGATCTCGAACAGCTTCGCCGGACCGCCCGCCGCGGTGATGGCCTCGGTGTGCGACGCGAGTTCCGCCTCGGAAATGGGCTCCAGGCTCAACTGCCGCCGCCAGAGGTTCACCAGTTCGAGGTCCGAGCCGCCCGTGCCCGGCAGCGGAATCACGGCCAGCTCGGCCGCCTGCCCGTCGCCGCCCGCCATGGTGAAGGTTCCGGCCCTCATGCCAGCCGGGCCTTTGGATTCCCAGCCGTCCGGGAGCCGCGACCATTCCAGGCCGGGCATGGGCGGCAGGTTCTGCAATTCCGGCGGCAGCGCCCCGCCACCGGCACCGGCCTGGCGGACCGGTGGCGCCTCCTTGGGCACCTCGTAGGCGCGGATCTGCTCGCGCCCGCAGCCGGCACCCGCCAGCACTGCGGCCAGCAGCGCCAGCCCGGTGGGCACGGGCCGGAATGAAAGTTTCAGCAGCATCGGTCGCGGGACCGTAACGGAGGAACCGGGGCGCGCAACGCGGGTGGGCCGGACGGGCCGGAGGCGGGGCGGAAAGCTCCAAGCACAAGGAGCAAAGCTCAAGGGAAGCGCCAAGAATTGGTTCCCAACGCCCCGGAGTGCCGGCGGACCGCCCGCGCGTGGCGAAGCCATCCTGGCTGCGGGTGACTACGGCATCCTGCCGTCGCGATTCAGGACCCGTCCGGCGTTCCCCGGCTTCCGGGCACTGGGAACCTCGACTTGGCGCTTTCCTTGA
>JBJXFY010000148.1:0-61289 GCA_046155815.1 Limisphaerales bacterium
GCCAGCGTGAAGGCCGCCGTGGACGCCGGCTCCAAGGCCGCCGCCAAGGTCGGCGAACTCGTCGCCTCCCACGTGATCGCGCGCCCCCATGACGACCTCCTGAAAGCCTTCCTCGGCGAAGCCCCCAGGCCCGCGAAATAACTCCCCAGACGCCATTCCCAACCCCCTACTTAAATGTCTCAAGCCATCGGCATGATTGAAACCAAGGGCCTCTGCTCCCTCTTCGAGGCCGCCGACGCCGCCCTCAAGGCCGCCAACGTCACCATGACCGGCTGGGAGAAGGTCGGCAGCGGCTACGTCACCGCCTTCTTCAAGGGCGACGTCGCCAGCGTGAAGGCCGCGATTGACGCCGGCGCCGCCGCCGCGTCCACCGTCGGCCAGGTCGTCGCCGTCCAGGTCATTCCCCGCCCGCACGAGGGACTCAGCGGCCTCGGCAGATGGCTGCAGTGAATGTGGATCACGCATTTTAGAGGGCGGATCGGATCAGTCTCTTTGAAGCCGCCCAAGTTGTTCCGCCATCCACAATCCCCGTTCCGCGTTCCGTGAAGCTTCTCGTCGCCAACCTTGGCTCCACTTCGTTCAAGTGGCGGCTGTTCGCGTTCGCGGACGGCGGCGAGGCGCTGCTGCACAAGGGCGGCTTCGAGCGCGTCACGCACCACGGCCAGGCCATCGAGGACTGCCTGAAGCAGCTTCGCGACGCCGGTACCCTCGAGAACGAGAGTGAGCTGTCCGCCGTGGCCTTCAAGGCCGTCATCGCCAAGGACGTGACCGGCTGCGTGCGCCTGGACGAGCGCGTCCTCGCCGCGATGGAGGCCTACAACGGCCTCGCGCCCGCGCACAACCCGCCCTACGTCGCCGGTGTCCGGCTCTTTGCCCGACGCATGCCGTGCGTGCCTCTCATCGGGCTGTTCGAGACGGCCTTCTACCAGTTCGCGCCCGAGGCCATGATGCGCTACGCCGTGCCGGAGAGCTGGCACGCGCTGGGCATCCGCCGCTGGGGCTTCCACGGCGCGAGCCACAAGTTCATCGCCGAGCGCAGCGCCGAACTGCTTGGCCGCCCCGACATCGCCCGCCGGGCCGCCAATCTCTACCTGGATGGCGGCCGCAGCGAAGTGGCCGGGCCGCCGCTGCGGGTGATTTCGTGTCACCTGGGCGGCAGCTCGAGCATCACCGGCATCCTGAATGGCGTCGCCATTGGCAACAGCCTGGGCATGAGTCCGCAGTCGGGCCTGCCGCACAACAACCGGGTGGGCGACCTCGACGCCGAGGCGCTGCCCTATGCCGTGAAGTCGCTCGGCATCTCCATTGAAGAGGCCCAGCGGCAGCTCAACAAGGAATCCGGCCTCAAGGGACTCAGCGGCGTCTCCAACGACGTCCGCGACATCACCGAGGCCGCCGGCCGAGGCGACGCGCGCGCCAGGCTCGCGCTGGACGTGTTCGTCAGCGAGGCGCGGCGTTGGATCGGAGGCTATTTCCTCCAGCTCAACGGCGCCGATGCCATCGTCTTCACCGCCGGCATCGGCGAGAACCGGGCCGAACTTCGCGCCGCCATTTGCGCGAACCTCGACCAGCTGGGCATCGTGCTGGACGCGGCGAGGAATGCCGCTGCCCGCGCGACCGAAATCGCTGTCAGCGCAGACAGTTCACGGGTGAAAATCCTGGTTATCCCGACGAACGAAGAACTGGTCGTCGCCCGCGAGGCGAAACGCCTGCTGGAGAGGAACTGAGTTTATCCGCAGATGAACGCAACAGGACCCAGATTTCATGGAGCGAGCCAGGCTTCGGCCGCGCATCTGCACGGGCATCGGATGATGTCTTCCTTGTCCCCGGCTATGGCAGCCATTTCGGCGGAAGGCGATTCGGCGTACGGCACTCGCAGCTGCGTCCATCTGCGTCCATCTGCGGTTGCCCTCCGCTGTTTCACGCGATGAAAGCCCTCTCCCAGCTCTTCGCCAAGAACCGAGCGTGGTCCGAAGGGATTCGGCAGCGCGACCCCGAGTTCTTCGCCAAGCTTTCACGCCAGCAGTCGCCCGATTATCTCTGGATCGGCTGCTCGGACAGCCGCGTGCCGGCCAATCAGATCATCGGACTGCTCCCCGGCGAAGTTTTCGTCCACCGCAACATCGCCAACGTCGTCGTCCACACGGACCTGAACTGCCTTTCGGTGATCCAGTTTGCCGTGGACGTCCTCAAGGTTCGACACATCATCGTATGCGGTCACTATGGCTGTGCCGGCGTGCGCGCCGCCCTCCGCGGAGAGCGCCTGGGCCTCGTGGACAACTGGCTCCGCCACGTGCAGGACGTGCGCGAGAGGCACGCCGCCCTCCTCCGCGGGCTCGACAGCGACGTCGAGTGCGCCGACCGCCTTTGCGAGCTGAACGTTCTCGGACAGGTGCTGAACATCTGCCAGACCAGCATCATCCGTGATGCCTGGCAGCGCGGGCAGGAACTCACCGTGCATAGCTGGATTTACGGACTGCACGACGGCCTCATCCGCAACCTGGGCATGGCCGTGGGTTCGTGGAAGGAAGTCGGGCCTGCGCATCGAAAGGCCGTGGCGTCGCTGGGGAAACCCGCCGCGGCCATGCCCCGGCCGGTGCTGGGGAAGGCATCGCCCGCCTTCCGGGCTCAACGCTTGACGAACAACTGAAATGGCTTCGAACGCTTCAAAGCTGACCGGAAGCGCGCCCGTACTCCTGGTGGCGGACGTGGTGAAGTCGGCCAATTATTTTCGCGACCAACTGGGCTTCTCGTACGATCGGTTCTGGGGTGAGCCGCCGAACTTCTGCATGGCCCAGCGAGACGGGCTGGTCCTGATGCTTGCCCTGGCCCCGGCCGGCGCGCCCTCGGTTCCGCATTGGAAGGTCGTGGACAAGATGTGGAACGCCTATTTCTGGTGCGACGACGCGGAGGCGCTCTACGCCGAGTTTGTCCGCCGTGGCGCACGCATTGACTACGGTCTGGGTGTCAAACACTACGGCATCAAGGAATTTGGCATCCAGGATCTCGACGGGCACGACATTGCCTTTGGACAGCGGATTTAAAGCCTTCAACCACCAATTCGAATCTAACCATGACCCAGCAAGCCATCGGACTCATTGAAACCCGCGGTCTCGTCGCCCTCGTCGAGGCCACCGACGCCATGCTCAAGGCCGCGAACGTCGAGCTCGCCGGCCCCATGACGCAGGTCGGCAACGCCCTCGTCACCGCCGTCGTCGTGGGTGACGTCGCCGCCGTGAAGGCCGCGACCGACGCCGGCGCCCAGGCCGTGAAGGCCATCAAGGGCGAGCTCGTCAGCGTCCACGTCATCGCCCGCCCCCACGCGGACGTCGAACAGGTGCTGCCGAAGAAGAAGTAGCGGGAATCCAGGAGCAAGAAGTCAGAAGCGATCTGGCGAACAGCGCCGTCTGTCTCCTTGATTCTGGCTTCCAGCTTCCACACCCATGTTTCTCGCCCTCGTCGAAGGTTCCGTGGTCGCCACGAAGAAGGATCCGGCCATGAGCGGCCGCAAGCTGCTCCTGCTCCGGCCCCAGCTCGTGGACGAGAAGGATCCGGCGAAGTTCCGCCCCGGCGCCAACACCGTCGTGGCCGTGGACTGCCTGGGCGCGGGCCTGGGCGAGATGGTGCTCTTCTGCCAGGGCAGCAGCGCCCGCCTCGCGCCCGGCATGAAGGAGGCCCCGGTGGACGCCGTGATCATCGGCATCGTGGACTCCGTGGATGTGCTGGGAAAACAGGTGTTCAACGCCCGTAACCCGAAGTGAGTTGGCCAACCGGCCGCCCAACCTGACCCCTCATGTCTTCGCCCGTGAATGAAGCGTTGATCCGCGACGTCGTCGCCGAAGTGCTAACGCGGCTCGGCCAAAACCCGAAGCCGACCGCCGCGGCCGCGAAGCCCGACGCCTGCGGCTGCCATGCCAGGCCCGCCGCGGCCGCGGCCCGCGGTAAGTTCGGCGTTTTCCAGGACGCCGCCGAGGCCTGTGCGGCGGCGCATGAGTCCTTCCTCCTGCTGCAGAAGAAGGGCGTCGAGGCACGGCGGAAGATCGAGGGAATCGTCAAGACGCTCGCCGAGAAGTACGCCGCCGAGTGGGGCCGCATCGAGCTCGAGGAGACCAAGATCGGACGGCTCGACCACAAGATCGAGAAGCTTCAGATCATCAAGCTCGTTCCAGGCGTGGACTGGCTGCGGCCGGACGCGCGGAGCGGTGACCATGGCATCACCCTTGAGGAGTACACTCCCTTCGGCGTCGTGGGCGCGGTCACGCCCAGCACCCACTCGATTCCCACCCTCAGCGGCAACATCGTGAACATCGTGGCCGCGGGCAACGCGGTGGTGTTCAACGCGCATCCCGCCGCCGCCAAGTGCGCCGCCCTGGCGGTGCGGGCCTACAACGAGGCCATCTTCCGCGAGACCGGCATCGAGAACATCGCCACCATCGTCGAGCAGCCCACGATGGAATCTTTCGCGGCGATCTGCCGGCACGAAGCCGTGCGCCTGCTGCTGGTGACCGGCGGCCCCGGCGTGGTGAAGGCGGCCATGCAGACCGGCAAGCGCGCCATCTGCGCCGGGCCGGGCAACCCGCCCGTGCTGGTGGACGACACCGCTTGCCTGCGCCGCGCCGCCGAGTCCATCATCAAGGGCGGCGCCTACGACAACAACCTCCTCTGCATCGGCGAGAAGGAGGTGTTTGTGCTGGAGCACATCGCGGACAAGCTGATGGCCGAACTGGAGAAGGCCGGCGGCAGCCGGCTCAACCCGACCCAGCTCGACGCGCTGACCAAGGCCGCGTTCACCTTCAGGCCGGGCGAGGGCGGCGGCTGCCCGCACGCCTCGATCAACCGTGACTTCATCGGCAAGGATCCGGCCGTGCTGGCCCGGGCCGCCGGCATGTCCGTTCCCGCCGGCACGCAGCTTCTCTTCGCGGAGACGGGTGCGGATCACGCCTTCGTGCAGGAGGAGCAGATGATGCCCTTCGTGCCCATCGTGCGCGTGAGGTCGGTCGAGGAAGGCATCGAGCGCTCAGTGCAGGCCGAGCACGGCTACAAACACACGGCCATCATCCACTCGCACGACGTCGAGGCGATGACGGCGATGGGCCGCGCGCTGGACACCACGCTGTTCATCAAGAACGGCCCCTGCGCCGCCGGGCTCGGCCTCGGGGGCGAAGGTTACCTGAGTTACTCCATCGCTACTCCGACCGGGGAAGGAGTCACCAACCCCAGGACCTTCTGCCGCGTGCGCCGGTGTGTGATGGTGGACAACCTGCGCATCTACTAGGCGCCCATGCTCCTCGCCCGCGTCGAAGGCAACCTGACCGCCACCCGGAAGCATCCGAGCTTCGACGGCTGGCGGCTGGTAGTGTGCCAGCCAATTTCGCGCGACGGCGCGCCCGAGGGCACGCCGCAGGTGGCGATTGATGCGCTGGGCGCGGGAATGCACCAGCGCGTCGTCATCTCCAGCGACGGGGCCGCCGCGCGCAAGGCCGTGGATGATGAGCGCAGCCCCGCCCGTTGGATCATCATCGGCCTCGTGGACGAAGTCGCGCCTGGCACCACGGCCCTGGAGGATTCCGCGGCATGAGGCTCGGCAAGGTCATCGGCCGGGTGACGCTGGGCGCTGTGATTCCCGGCCTGCAGGGCGCCCGCTGGCTCGTGGTGAATCCCTGCAACCGGGAGCATTTCCCGCAGGGCGCCGCAGTTCCGGATGGACTGAGCCGCGAACCCAGCCTGGTCGTGTACGACAACCTCGGCGGCGGCACGGGCGACATCATCGGCTTCGTGGAAGGCCGCGAGGCCGCGCAGCCGCTGGAGCCGGTGGCCGCCATTGACGCGATCAACGCCGCCCTGGTGGACCACGTCTTTCACAGCCCACGCCGGTAACCCTTTTCATCCATGCCCACCGTCATCACGGCGAAAGACATCGAGCAGCTCGTCAGCGAAGGCGGCGACCCGGCCGCCCTGCCCGCCGACGCCCTCCTCACGCCCTCGGCCAAGGACGCCCTGCGCGACCTCACGACACGCCGCGGCACGGCGCCAGGTTCATCGGTGAGTCAGTCCGCCAACGCCTTTGCCAGGCCGGTCATGGCGAACAGTTCGCCGGCCGAGCTCGAAGCCTTCTTCAACTCAGCCCAGATGGAGGAATTGAAGGAGCAGCTTTGTGACATCGGGCGGAGGCTATGGGGCCGCGAGTATGTGGACGGCAACGGCGGCAACATCGCGATCCGCGTGGCCGACGACCTGGCGCTCTGCACGCCGACGCTGGTGAGCAAGGGCTTCATGAAGCCGGCCGACATGTGCCTCGTGGACCTCGACGGCAACCAGAAGGCCGGCCGCAAGAAGCGCACGAGCGAGATCCTGATGCACCTGCAGATCATGAAGCGCCAGCCGCGCGCCAAGGCCACGGTGCACTGCCATCCGCCCTACGCCACGGGCTTCGCCGTGGCCGGCGTGCTGCCGCCGACCTGCATGATCCCCGAGTTCGAGGTGTTCGCGTCCGTGGCCATCGCGCCGTACCGCACGCCCGGCACGCCGGAGATGGGGCAGCTGGTCGCCGACCTGGTGGACAAGCACAACACGATCCTCATGGCCAACCACGGCGTGGTCTCGTGGAGCCACCTGAACGTCGAGGATGCCTACTTCAAGATGGAGATCATCGAGGCCTACTGCCGCACGATCCTCGTGACCGCGCAGGTGGGGAAGCCGGCGAAGACGATGACGCCCGCGCAGCTCCAGGACCTGCTCAAGATCAAGCAGAGCCTCGGCATTCCCGACCCGCGCCACGGCTTGAAGGAATGCGAACTGTGTGACAATGAGGAGTGGCGCCCCGGCGTCTCCTGCGCTTTGCCGACAAAGGATTCGGCCGTGGGCTACGATGCCGAGGCGGAGGCGCTCGTGAAGGCGGTCACGGACCAGATTCTGGCGCCGGCGAAATGAAGTCTCTCGACGCCAAGCTGGCCGAAGTCCGCGCGAATCCGCGATCGCGCGCCTTCATCATCGCGGACGCGAAGGACGCGGACATGGCCTTCGGCGTGCGCGCGCCGGGGCCGCGCGGCTACCTGGCCCGGCCGGGCACTCGGCCGGCGCAGTTTTCACCGGAAGTCTGGTCACGCGAGGAGTTCGGCTACCGGAACCTGCCCGAGTTCCTCGACATCATCCGCGAGGTCACCCACCAGGGCCTGGTGGACATCATGCTGATGTCCGCCTACGTGAACGAGCAGCTCACGATCAAGGAGAGGCTGTTCAGGAACTCACACGTCACGCCGGCCGCGCGGGCCAATGACACGACGGACGTGTGGGCCGTGCGGCATGGCTGCTACACCCGCGAACCCAGCCAGCCCTTCCGCAGCGCCACCATCGACCACATCCAGTGCGGCGAAGTGAGCTGCGAACGGGACGAGTCGGGTAGTTTCCCCGGCGCCAACCTCGGACTCTACTCGATCACCTTCGTCAACGACCTCGACCAGGACCGTGAGGCGCTGCTGTGGTACAAGCAGTTCCGCGAGGAGGCGGAGCGGAAGCGGTTCCGGCATTTTCTCGAGATCTTCGACCCCAACGTGGATTCCGGGATCGCGCCGGAGAAGCTGGGCGAGTTCATCAACGACAACATCCTGCGCACGCTGGCCGGCGTGCCGGAGGCCGGGCGGCCAGTGTTCCTCAAGATCGTGTACCACGGCCCGCGGGCGATGGAAGAGCTGGCCCAGTACGACCCGAACCTGGTCGTCGGCATCCTCGGTGGCAGCGCGGGCACGACCTACGACGCCTTCCGGCTCATCCATGACGCCCAGAAGCATGGCGCACGCGTCGCGCTCTTCGGCCGGAAGATCAACAACGCGGAGCACCAGCTTGCCTTCATCGAGATGCTGCGGCTGATCACGGAGGGACGGATCGGCCCCGAGGAGGCCGTGCGCGCCTACCACGGGGTGCTGCAGGGCAAGGGCATCAAGCCGCATCGTCCGCTGGAAAAGGATCTCGAACTCACTGACCAGGCGATGAGCTACGACGGAAGCGCGGCCCGCCGCGCTACGGCGGACATAAGCAACAGTCCGCTGGCCTCGGAAGCGAAGTCAGAGGCCAGAAGCCAGAAGCCAGAAGTGAATGGTGGGACTTGGCCGACACTGGCGGGTGGGCGGCCGGACTTTGTGGCGATGACGCCGTTGCAGCGGCAGTTGTACGATGCCCAACGGCTGAAGCGGCGGTTTGGCTGAGCGCGGCGGGGGCATTTTCCGGCAGCTCGGGCCGGACTGTGCCATTCGCTTTGAGCATCCGCGGGGCGGTGCAGCGGTCCCCGCTGCCCTACTTCTTCTTCGGCCCGAAAATTCCCTTGATCGCGCTGCCCAGCGGGTCGGCGGCGGGTGCGGCGTTGGTGCCGGCGGCGTTGGTGGCGCCCCGCTGGCCACCGAGCAGGCCCTGCAGCACGTTGCCCACGGCGCGGCCCGGGTCGCGGACCAGCTCGTTCGCCGCGTCCACCACGCCGCCTGCATCGCCGCCGACGAAGCCGGCGATGCCGCGCGCGGCCAGGAGGCCGAGCTGCACCCGGTCCACGTTGGGCTGAAGCTGCCCGAGCGTGCCGCCGAGGCTGGCGATCGGGGGCAGGGGAACGAACGCCATATTGGTCGCGGTGTTGGCCGGCGTGATCCGGGCGCGGTCGGAGAGGTTGCGGCTGAGGCGGAGTTCCACGGGCAGGTTCACCGGCGACTGCATCAGGTCGTCGGCGATGGTCACGTCGCCCCGGGTCTCGACTTCGAGGGCGCTGCTTCCGGCGAAGGCGCGGGTCATCTCGACCTTGCCGCCGCCCAGCTTCGCGTCGGCGGTGATCTGCATGATGGGCTGCGAGGTGATCTCGGGGATTCGAAGGCCGGCGCGGAGCAGTTCGAAAAGCACCGTGAGCGGGCTCCGCTGGGCGTTGGGGGTGGTGAGGCTGAGGTTCGCGTTGGTGACGGCGAGGTTCATTTGCCCGGCGAGTGATTTCCGCAGGCTGGCCCCGGTCACGCCGGCGCCGCGGATGTCGGCCCCGGCATGGATGGCCCCGGCGATGCGGCCGGTAAGCGCCGGCACGAACGAATTGGCGATGGGCCCGACGGGCACGCCGTTGGCGTTGAGTTTCAGGTCATACTCGTAGCCGGGCACGCCGAGGTTGAGCTTCACGGCGGCGGTGACGGGCGCGCCGTTGATCGCGAGCTTCACCGGCTCGATGTCCACGCGGCTGCCGTTGATCGCGAGCCGCGCGGCCACTTCCGTCGCGGCGATCTCGCGGAGGAAGAGCTTCCCGACGCTCGCATCCACCGTGAACGTGCCGAAGGGCAGCTTCATCGCCTCCGGCTCGGTCTGCGGGCCGGGCGGCGGGGTGGCGGGGGCCTGCTCGACGGGCTGGGTGTTGCCCTGCAGCAGGTCATAGTAGCGGGTGAGGTCGAGGCTTTCGGCGGTGAGCTTGAGCGCGCCGGCGATGGCGTCGGGCTTCGTAAGGTCCACCTCGCCCGTGAGGCTGAGCTCGTTCTTCGCGCGGGCGGTGGGCTCGAGCTGCAGCAGGGCGCGGCGGAACTGGTAGCGGTTCGCCGGCAGGCCGAGGTCGAGGTCGAGCGCGGCGGTCACGCCGTCGATCCGAACGGCGCCGGCCTCGCCGCGCGTGTCGGCGAGCTTCGCCTTGGCCGTCAGGCCGCGCTTGGTGTCGTCGGCAAAGGCCGCCACCGTCGCGTCGGCGGTGAGCCGGCCGCCGACGTTGCGGAGCGGCTGCTCGCCCAATGTTCCGGTGACGCCCGCCAGCGTGGCGTCGGCCTTCACGCCGAAGTCACGTCCGCCGCCCCGCACGCCAAGGTCAGCGGTGGCGTTGAGCGTGCCTGCCAGGGAGGTGCCGAGCAGCGCGGCCCAGTCGGCGAGGCGGAGGTCGGTGACGGCGAGGTTGAAGCTCGCGTCGGGCGCGCTGGCGGCGGCGCCGTAGTTGATCTGCATCGGCTGGCTGAGCGCACCGCGGACCACCTCGCGTCCGCCCTGCGTGCCGGCGAGGTTCAACGTGCGGATCGTCGCCGCGCCGGCCGCGTGGTCCACCGTGAGGTCGTAGTCGGCCTTCACGTCCACGGGCGGCACGGTGAGCGCATCCTGGCGCACGCTGACCTGGGTGCCGGTCAACTGGCCCTTCACGGCGAACCTCTGGCCGCCGGCGGCGATCTCGACCGTGTTCACGCTCGCGAGCGCGGTGTTCTGGAAGTCCAGTCCAAACGCGGCCCCGGCGAGGTTGAGGATGTTCCGGTCAACGCCCTTCAGTTCGACCTGCAGGCGGCCTTCCTGCTTCGCCATGTCCAGCGGTCCGGCGGCGGTGAGGCCGCCCAGCGCCGCGCCGCCTTTCGTGAACTGCACCGCGGCGGACTTCAGCTCCGTGGGCGTCAGGTTGGCTGAGGCGTCGAGCGCGACGCCGGTGAAGGGCGCAAATCCGCCCGTCGCCTCCGTGAAGGCGAGCTTCTGCCCGCCGCCGAGCGTGGCCGGCAGCAGGTCCGGCGTCAGGGTGAAGTCAAAGCTGCCGTTGAGCGTGGCGGCGAAGGCGTTGGTCGGCGCGCCGCCGGCCGGACCCTGCGTGACGCGGAACTGCGCGGCGTTGGCGAGCTTGCCGGCCGCGCCGTTGCGGATGTTGTCGGCGGAAAGCTGGAGGCCGGTCACGGCCGCGCGCGTCTCGGAGCCGTCCTTCGCGAGCGAGCGGAAGTTCATCGCGCCGTTGTTCACGCGGAGGCTCGCCAGCTCGACCTGCGGGGCGGGGCCGGGCTTGGCCGGAGCCGCGGAAGAGGGGGCGGATTTCTTCAGGAGCGCGTCGAGGCTCGTGGTGCCGTCGGCGTTCTGCGTGACGCTGACCTTGGGCGACTCGACGAGGATCTCGTCCACTGCAAGCCGGCCGCCGAGGATGGCGAAGAGCTGGTAGCGCACGCGCACAAGGTCGGCGGTGAGCAGCGGCTCCGCGCCCGGCGGGGTCACCGTGAGCTGTCGCAGCTCGAGCTTCGAGAAGGGGCTGAACGCCACGTCGCCGGCCTTGACCTCGGCCCCGAGTGCGGCGCCCACGCGCGGCAGGACGAAGGATTTCACGAACGCGCCACTGGTGATGACGAACCAGCCGGCGACGAGCAGGACCAGCACGACGCCGAGGGCGAGGAGGATTTTCTTTTTCATGGCTTCACGGGGCAGGGAGGCGCGGCTGTCAGTTGCCGATCAAGGTAGTGCCGGGTGGGCTGCCCGCCAGCAGGGAAGGAAGGCCGGAGAATGGGACAACATGACCACCGGGCGCATTTTCTCCGGGCCGCCTGCCTGCTTCGCCCGCTTCCCGGCTCACGCCTCCGCCTCGAGCAGCGCCACGTAGTCCGCGATGCCCGCGGCGGGCGTCCACTTCGGCTCGAAGCCCAGCTCGTTCTTCGCGCGCTTCATGTCGGCCTGCGTGTGCGGCTGGTAGAAGCTGTAAGGGTTGTCGAAGTACTCGGGCTCGAGGGCGGTGTTCAGCTCGCGGTTCAGCACGGCAATCACCTCGTTGAACGAGAAGGCCTGGCCCGAGCCGCAGTTGAAGACCCCGCCCTTCCGCGCGCCCGCCGCGGCGATGGTCATCGCGACGACGTCCTTCACATACACGAAGTCGCGCCTGTGCTCGCCGGCGCGGAAGACGCGGGGGCGCTGCCCCGCCTTCATCTGCCGGTAGAGCTGGTAGATCATGCTCGCGGCGGACTTTTTGTGCGGCTCGCGCGGGCCGTACACGTTGAAGTAGCGCAGGCCCACGATGCGCCACGCGGGATGCGCGGCGAGCGCGCGGCGGGCGAGGTTGTCGAGCTGGACCTTGGTGAACGCATAGATGTTGGCCGGCGCGGGGGCGTCGTCCTCGCGGTTCACGCCGCCGCGCACGCCGTAGGTCGCGGCGGAGGAGGCGTACACCACGGGCGTCTGGGCCGGTTCGGCAAAGGCCAGCAGGCGGCGGAAGCCCTCGAGGTTGTCATGGCCCTGGAGGAGCTGATCGTGCTCCGTGGTGTCGGTGATCGAGGCCTCGTGGAAGATCGCGTCGAACTGCTGGTCGCGGAACTGCGCCGCCCAGTCCAGCCGCGAAACGTCGGCCGCCACGAAGTCGCCGCGGAAGCCGCGCAGGTTGCGGAAGTCGCCCGAGCGGAAGTCGTCCACCACCGTGAGGGCGGCGTCCGGGAACTTCTCCTGCAGCGCGAGGGTGAGGTTGGACCCGATGAACCCGGCGCCGCCGGTGACGAGGATGTTCCGCATGTGGGGCGAGGCTAGGGAGGCGAGGCGGGGCGTCAACGGTGCGGAGATGGGGACGGTCCTAATCTTCCTCTGAATCGTGATCCTGTGCCTGATTATGATGACGAAGATTCAGAGCGGATCTGGACACCACCGCAAATGCGCCTTCATTGTACCGCCTCAATGCCGATCACGCTGAGGCCTGCCGGATGATTGCAATCCATCCTGAGCACGGCCTCCTGTTTCCTCTGGCCGTCGTCCCGAAGCTCCACACGGATTACAGGTGGCCGGACATTGATGGCCCATATGCCTGACAACTGTGCCTTCGACTTACCGGATTCTTGTGACCTCCAAACGTCGGAACGGTTGATGAGGTCCGTCAGTTGTTCGGCATCGTGCAGACGCCAGCCACGCTCGGGAGCAAAGACGGCCAGACGGGGGACGCCCCACGGCATCCGCGAACCGGCCAGCAGGTTTATGACTGCGCATCCATTGGTTTCGAGGACGAGCAGCGGAAGGCGCGATGCCTGCACCGGCACGGCGCCCGCCCAGACCAGTTGGTTGGCCGAGGCGTCGGATGGCCTGACGACGAAACGCACTTCATAATCATACCAATTTCTTGGCCGTGCGCTTCGTTCGGCCCTCCGTTGGAAGGTTTGTCCATCCGCCAGCTTGACCTCAGCATTGAGTTCACGCCGGAGGTCCACTGCGGCCCAGAGATGCAGCCAGCCTATCAACACGACTACGACAACCGCCAGGCCAACGAAAGGGCACCAAGCCACCGTCCGCCGGCGTTGGGGAGAAACTTCAACAGAAACCCCCACCAGTTGGAGGAGGGCGCGCAATAAAGGCGCGATCACGGCCGCAATCAGCCCGTACGCCCAGCCCAAAAACAACGCCGGCCCCACTGCGATGCTCTCAGGGACCCAATTCCATGCGTCACCGCCGGAAGCAGCGTCAAGAAATAGCGGGACGATGATCGAGAAAACGATGGCCCATGTGATGAAAAGGATCCAAGTCAGCAGGACCACCCAATACGTTCGCGAACCTTAGACTCTCAGCGTTATTGGTATTCCGAAGACACCTCCGAAGGCGGCGAGGTTCGTTGCGATGCTGGCCAGCAATACCTTTGACACGAAATGATCCCCTGAGCAGTGAAGCTGGCCGGAATCTCAGAAGCACGGCGCTGTTCACATGGTCGCCTTGGCCGCCAGGTCCAATTGGATCTCCTCAATCTGACCGATATCGAGGAGGTGGATGCCGCCTGGCTTGTCCACCACCATCACGAGTTCCCCCACCGGCGGCACAAGCAGGTAGTCGGGATGTTCGACCCGATGTGACCTCCCACTCGCCAGCCGCAGCGTCAGCGGGCGGAAAGGGATCACATGCAAATTCGCCCGCACTTCATCCAGCGTCATGGCGGCAAGCTGCCGAGCCGGGCACCGCTGGTCAACGGGCTGCAACCACGCACCAACATTCCATCTTCGCTTAGAAAATCCCTGTTTCCCCGCGCCTTTCCTTGATTCAACATCTCCCGGACGCATGGACTACGAAGTCGTCATCGGCCTGGAGACGCACGTGCAGCTCAAGACGCGCACCAAGATGTGGTGCGGCTGCGCCAACGCCTTCGGCGCCGACCCCAACACCAACGTCTGCCCCGTCTGCCTCGGCCTGCCCGGCGTGCTGCCCGTGCCCAACGAGGAGTCCCTCCGCCTCACCGTCCTCTGTGGCCTGCTCCTCAACTGCGAGATCCCCCGCCACGCCCGCTTCGACCGGAAGAACTACTTCTACCCGGACGTCGCCAAGAACTACCAGATCACCCAGTACGCCGAGCCTTCCACGCGGAACGGCTGGCTCGAGTTCGAGCACGCCGGCCCCGGCGCCGCGGACGGCATCGCCCGCGTCCGCATCACGCGCGCGCACCTCGAGGAGGACGTGGCCAAGAACAACCACCTCGGCCCGTGCAGCGGCATTGACTTCAACCGCGCCGGCGTGCCGCTGCTCGAAATCGTCTCCGAGCCCGACCTCAGCAGCGCGGACATGGCCTGCGACTACCTGAACGCGCTGAAGGAACTCCTGATCCAGGGCGGCGTCTCGGACTGCGACATGGAGAAGGGCATGGTCCGCTGCGATGTGAACGTGAGCGTCCGCCCCGTGGGCAAGACGGCGCTCGGTGCGAAGATCGAGATCAAGAACATGAACACCTTCTCCGGCGTGCGCCGCGCGCTGGAGCACGAGATCCCCCGGCAGATCGCCGCCGTCCGCTGCGGCGAGACGCTGCGCCAGGAGACGCGCCGCTGGAACGACGAAGCCGGGATGACCGAGCCGATGCGCTCGAAGGAGGACGCGCACGACTACCGCTACCTGCCCGACCCCGATCTCCTGCCGCTCGCGCCCACGGATGCGTGGCTGGCCGAGGTCCGCGCCCGGCTTGTCGAGCCGCCGCTCGCCCGCAAGCGGCGCTTCATGAGCGAATTCGGCCTGCCCGCCGGCGACGCCGAGGTGCTCAAGGCCAACCGTCCGCTCGGCGACTGGTTCAGCCGCGCCGCCGAGGGCGCGAAGAACCCCAAGGCCGTCGCCAACTGGGTCATCAACAACCTGAGCGCCCAGCTCGCCGCCACCGGCACCGCGCTGGACGCCGTGAAGTTTCCGCCCGCCGCCGTGCGCGAACTGGCCGGGCTGGTGGACGCGGGGAAGATCAACTCGAAGACCGCGCAGGACGTGTTCGCCGAAATGTTCGCCACCGGCGCGGCCCCGGCCGCCATCGTCGAGGCGAAGGGGCTGGGCCAGGTCAGCGACACCGCGGCCATCGAGGCGTTCTGCGACCAGGCCATTGCTGCGCACCCCGGCCCGGCCGCGGACTACCGCGCCGGCAAGGTGGCGGCGCTGAACTTCCTCAAGGGCCAGGTCATGAAGCTCAGCCAAGGCAAGGCCAACCCCGGCCTCGCGGGGGAGATCCTCGAACGGAAGTTGAAGGGCTGAGGCGAGGCTGGCGGCGCGGCGCGTCCGGCAGCGCGTGGGCGGCCATGGCCCCCAAGCCGATGGTCGCGCGGGCAGCCCTCTGCCCGCCGCGTGCGTATGGACGGCAACCTCTCGCGCCGTGGAGCCGCACCGGACGGTTCGGCGTCCAGGTGGCCCCGGTCGCGCCGCCGGCGCGCCCGGGGTGAAGCGCCCCACCGTTCGATCGGCTGCATGGACTCCCTGCCGGAGCCCGGGGCTTGGAACTTGGAGCTTGGACCCCCCCTCCCCGCCTCCGCACGTTTCCGGCCATGCGCGTCGGGCTGCTCACCCATGAACCGTTTTACCCGCCGTCGGGCGGCGGGTCGGCGGAGGCGGTGTACCTCGTGCGCGAGCTGGTACGGCGGGGGCACACGGTGGAGGTGTTCTGCCCGGAGGTCGCCGATGCGGCGGCGATTGAGGCGCGCTGCGGCGTGCGGCTGCACCCGTTCCGCGGGTGGAAAATGGGCCGCTACGCCGCGCTGCGGAACCTGAAGTACCTGGCCTATCCGGCGGCGCTGACGCGCTTCGTGGCGCGCGAGGTCGCCGCCGGGGCGGCGCGGCCGGACGTGCTGGTGTCGCAGCACGCCATCTCCGCCGTGGCCGCGGGCCGGTTGCGGGCGCGGCTGGGCGTGCCGGTGGTCATGAACTTTCTGGACTGCCTCACGGACTTCATGGAGACGTGGCCGGCGTGGAAGATGCCGCCGCCGGCAGTGCGGGCCCTGCGGCGCTACGAACTCTCCCTGCCGGTGCGCTACCGGGCGGACGCCGTGCTCGCGGTCTCGGACCCGCTGCGCGACCTGTTCATCGGGGCGGGTTTCCCAGCGAAGCGCATCCGGCCGATCTATTACGGGCTGGACGCGGCGCTGTTCCGGCCGGGGCTGGCGGAGGACGCGGCGCTCTCCGGCCCGCCGGTGGTGGTGATGCACGGGTCGTTTGACGAGCATCACCTTGGGCCGATCGCGATGGCGGCGGCGGCGCGGCTGGTGGAGCTGCGGCCGGAGGTGCGCTGGCGGTTCGTGGGCCGGGAGACTTCGGGGCTGCGGCGCTTCGTGGCGGCAGTGCGGCGACGGCGGCCGGGTTTCGCGCCGGAGCTGACGGGTTTCATTCCCTACGAGCAGGTGCCGGCGGCGGTGGCGGGCGGCAGCGTGGGGGTGACGCCCTACGAGCCGTCCACCGGCACCCACTGCGCGTTTGTCGCCAAGACCGTGGAGTTTCTCGCGCTGGGTTTGCCGGTGGTGTCCACGCCGCTCGAGAGTTCGCGGCAATATTACGCAGGCTGGCCGGCGGTGAAGTTTGCCGGTGCGGACGGGGGGAGTGTGGCGCAGGCGCTCGCCGCGTGGCTGGCGGTACCAGTTGCGGAACGTCGTGCCGTGGCCGCGGTCGCCGGCGAGCGGGTTCGGCGCGAGTTGGACTGGCCCGCGGTGTGCGCACGGGCGGCGGAGGTCATCGAGGCGCAGGCGGCCGCCCGGGGCGAAGGGCGGGCCGGCCCGCGAGGAGCTTCGGATGAAGAGGTCATCGGCCAGCGGGGGAGTTCCGACCTTGATTCTCACTGAAATCGGTCGCCCGGACCAATTGCGGCAACAGTCTCCTGAAAGATAAAGCGAACATCGGACGAGGCGCATCTTGACTTGCGGGGCGTGCTCTTTTATTCCCGCGGGCATGCGAGGGCCCAAGTGCGCCACCCCGAACAGCTGGCCGAAGCCACCTTGGCCGGCGTCCCTTCCGGACGCTGCCTCCCTGCACTCATCCACGACCCCATCCTAGTCCGGAGCAACCATGCGTTACCCCATCCCCGCCATCCTCGCGGCTGCGGCCGCGATCATCGCACCGGCCCTTTCGGCCGCGCCGTCGTCCGCCAGCAAGATCCACCCCTCCCTGCGCCAGGCCTCCGGGTTGGTGGACGTGGTGGTCCGGCTGAAGGAGAAGCCGCTGGCCGCAGTCCTCGGCCGGAACGCCAAGCATGCCGGCGCGCGACTTTCGCCGGCGCAGCAGCGCTCCTACGTGGCCCGCCTCACCCGCAAGCAGGACGAGGTGATGCGCGCCATCGCCGCCCTTGGCGGCGGCGAGCAGGGCCGGGCCAAGCTCGCGGCCAACGTCGTCATGGCGACCATTGACGCGGCCCACCTCGAGCGCGTGGCGGCCCTCGGCTACGTCAGCGCCATCAGCCCGGTCGTGGATTACGAGACGGACCTCGCCTCTTCCGTCCCCTACATCGGGGCCGCCGCCGTGCAGGCCGCGGGCAACGGCGGGGCCGGGGTCATCGTGGCGGTGCTGGACTCGGGCATTGACTACACCCACGCGGCCTTGGGCGGTGCGGGCACGCTGGCGGCCTACGCGGCCGCCTACGGCACCGATCCCTCGGACCCGGCCAATACCACCCGCGACGGTCTGTTCCCGACGGCGAAGGTGGTCGAGGGCATTGACCTCGTGGGCGAAGACTGGCCGAACAGCGACCTGGCCCCGGATGACGACCCGATCGACTTCGAGGGCCACGGTACCCACGTTGCGGACATCTCGGCGGGGGTGCTGGGTGTCGCGCCAGGTGCAAGCCTGTGGGCCGTCAAGGTGTGCAGCGCCGTCGCCAGCTCCTGCAGCGGCGTCGCCATGTTCGAGGGCCTCGACTACGTGCTGGATCCCGACGGGAACGGCACCGTGGAGGACAACACGGCGGACGTGGTGAACATGTCCCTCGGCGCCAGCTACGGGCAGATCGAGGATGACAGCGTGTTGGCGGTGGAGCTGGTTTCCTTCTTCGGAATCACGGTCGTGTGCTCGGCGGGCAACAGCGCCGACAAGCCCTACGTGACCGGCACGCCCGGCGCGTCGCCCTCCGCCCTGAGCGTCGCCCAGACCACCATGCCCGGCGAGGTGGCCAACGCGCTCAAGCTCACCGGCCTCTCGAATCGGCCGCTCATCCGCCGCAACACCGCATCGGTGCCGTGGGCGCCGATTGACGTCGCGGTGAACGGCCCGGTCGTGGCGGTCGGCATCGCCTGCGCGCCCCTCGCGCCCGGCTCGCTCGCGGGGAAGGTGGCGCTGATTGACCGCGGCAGCTGCAGCATCAGCTGGAAGGTGGATCACGCCGCGAAGGCCGGTGCGGTCGGCGTGATCGTGGCCAACAACGTCGCGGGCGACCCGCCTTCGTTCAGCTTTGGCGGCACGTCCGACGGGTCCAGCTTCCTCGGCGTTCCCACGGTGATCATCACCCAGAACGACGGCCGCCTCATCAAAAGCGCCCTCAACAGGGGCCTCGCCGTCAATGCCGAGTTCGGCCCCGGCCTCGTCACCGCCTTGGACGGCAGCATGGTTGCCTCCTCGTCCCGCGGCCCGAGCTACGGCACGCAGCTCATCAAGCCGGAGATCGGCGCGCCGGGCGCCTCGGTGTCCGCGGAAGTGGGCACCGGCACCGGCACGACGCCCTTTGGCGGCACCTCCGGGGCCTCGCCCATGGTGGCCGGCTCCGCCGCGCTGGTGCTGGCTCAATACCCCGGCCTCTCCCCGCTGGAGGTCAAGGCCCGCCTCATGAACGCGGCGGAAAAGAATGTCCTCATCAATCCCACCACCCTGCCCGGCGTCCTCGCCCCCATCACCCGCATCGGCGCCGGCGAGGTCCGCGTGGATGATGCCATCGCGCTGAAAGCCGTGGCCTACGAGAAGGACGGCGTTTCTGCCGCCCTCAGCTTCGGATTCCATACCCTGCACCCGGGCACAGCCAACACCTTCACCCGGACGGTCGAGGTGAAGAACTACGGCGCGGCTTCCCGCACCTACGCCATCGCCAACCTCTTCCGCTACGCCAACGACGCCGCCAGCGGCGCCGCGCTGGTCAACGCTCCGCCCACGGTCACCGTGCCCCCCGGCGGCACGGCCTCCTTCGATGTCACGGTCGAGGTCAAGCCGGACAGGCTCCAGGCCTGGCCGTTCGACATCGGTGCCCAGGGTGGCAACGGCCCGCTGCTCCAGACCGTCGAGTTTGACGGCCACATCGTCCTCACCGAGACGACCGACGGCGAGAAGCTCTGCGTGCCGTGGCACATCCTGCCGCGGCGCTCCGCCGACAACGAGCCCGACACGCTCGCCGTGGACGTCTCCGGCGGTCCCGAGAACATCAACCTCGGCAACGCGGCCGGCGCGCAGGCCGGCACCTCCGATATCTTTTACTGGACCGGTGACAGCCCGCTCGACTATCCGCCCGGTGGGGCGGGCATCGGGGCCAACATCGCGCTGGTGGACCTCCGGCATGTCGGTGTCCGCACGGTTGTTTCTGGCGGCACGCCCTTCATCCAGGTCGCGATCTCCACCTGGGATCCGCGCTCGCATGGCGTCTATCCCGCGGCGTTCGAGGTCTGGTTCGACAAGGATGCCGACGGCATCTACGACTCCGCCGTGTACACCCGTGAAAACGGCGCCTTCGCGTCCACCGGCCAGACCGTGGCCTACGGCGGCCCCCTGACCCATCTGGGCGGCAGCGACTACGACTTCTCCGGCGTCACCGGCCCGCGGACGTTCGTGGACGGCGACCTCAACTCCTCCGTGGTGGTGATCTCCATGCCGCTGTCGGTGCTGGGCCTGACGACCGCCTCCAAGGTCGGTGTCGCGGTGGTGGCGGCGGACAATTACTTCACCGGTTTCATCACGGACATGATCCCGTTTGACGGGAACTATCCTCCGGCCGGCAGCGTCATCACCCTGAACCAGCCGCACTTCACGACCTCGACGCTTCAGACCAGCGTTCCGGTGGGCGGTTCCGCAGCCATCACGGCCGCGGAGAATCCGGCGGGCGCAGCGGCTTCGCCCGACCAACTCGGCCTTCTGCTCTTCCACCGTCAGGCCGTGCTCGGCCGCGAGGTGGACGCCGTGGAGGTGACCTCCGCCCCGCTGCCCTGAGTCACGGCCGCCTCCCTCCAGCCCTGGAACCGCTTGGTTCCGGGGCTTTTTTCTGGTCGGCATTCGCGTCGGGAGGCCGGCTGGAGAGCCCACCGCCCTTCCGCGACGGCGCATTGTCGGGCCGGAGAGTCTGGCCCATCCTGCGGCCGATGCGACTGATGACCTTCCGTGCCGGAGTCCAAGGCTGGACGTGGGCGTTTGTGGTGCTCGCCTCGCTGGGCGTCGCCGTTTTCTCCCTCCGCTACTTCGTCGCGCCCGGGCAGGCGCCTCTGTTGGTCGGGCGCGAAGGAGTGGCAAGAGCATCCCTGCTCGTGCACGCCGCGGGGGGAATTGCCGCGCTGGCGGCGGGTCCGTTCCAGTTCAGCGCGCGCCTGCGGCGGTGGTCGGTGCGCTGGCACCGCGGACTTGGCTTCGTCTATCTCGCCGGCGTGACCGTGGGTGGCTTGGCGGGCTTGGTGTCGGCCCAGTTCACGATCGGCGGGCTGACGGCGCGGTTCGCCTTCTCGCTGCTGGCCCTGGTGTGGCTGGCCTGCACGGCGCTGGCCTGGCGGGCGGTCTGCCGCCGTGACCTCGCCGCGCACCGCGAATGGATGCTCCGCAGTTTCGCGCTCACTTTCGCCGCGGTGACGCTGCGCCTGTGGCTGGTGCTGCTCCAGGCCGGCGGCGCCGCGTTCATGGAGGCGTACCAGACCGTCGCGTGGCTCTGCTGGGTGCCGAACCTCATTGCTGCCGAGGTCTGGATCGCCGCCACCCGCGGGGCGTCCGCTGGCCAGCCGGCGCTTGGTCCGCGGCCGGCGGCCTGACATCCTGAACGCGCAATGCCCGCACCGCTCCACACCCTCCGCGCCGGCGTCATCGGCACCGGCTTCATCGCCCCCGTCCACATCGAGGCCCTGCGCCGCCTCGGCGTGCAGGTCACCGCCATCTGCGGCTCGACCCGGGCCGCCCGCGCCACGGCGGAGCAGTGGGGCATCCCCGAGGTGTACGGCGACTACGACCACGCGGCGCTGCTCCGCTCGCCGAACGTGGACGTCGTCCACATCACCTCGCCCAACAAGGCCCACGTCGGGCAGTCCCTCGCCGCCCTCGCGGCCGGCAAGCACGTCGTCTGCGAGAAGCCGCTGGGAATGACCACGCAGGAGACGGCCCGGGTCGTGGCCGCGGCGAAGCGGAAAGGCTCGCCGGTGTTCGCGGTGAACTACATGTGCCGCTTCTTTCCCGCCGTGCTCCAGGCGCGTGCGCTCGTCCACCGCGGCGCGCTCGGGCGCATCATCCACGTGCAGGGCCATTTCTTCCAGGACTGGCTGCTGAAGGAAACGGACTACAATTGGCGGGTTCTTGCGAGCGAGGGCGGCAAGCTTCGCGCCGTGGGCGACATCGGCACACACTGGATTGACGCGGTGTCGTTCATCCTCGGCGCACGGGCGCAGTCCGTGTTCGCGCACGTCGAGACCTTTCACAAGACGCGCCGCCGACCCCGCGGCGAGGTGCAGACCTTCGCCCAGGTGGACCCGGCCACCATGGTCCCGTACCGCGTGGATACGGAGGATTTTGGCAGCGTGCTGCTGCGGTTTGGCAAGGCGTTGCACGGCCACGCTGCGGGCGTCCATGCCAACGCGTCCATCTCGCAGGTGGCCGCCGGATGGAAATGCAGCCTCGCCTTCGGCATCTACGGCACGGAAGGCAGCCTGCGCTGGGATCTCCAGCAGCCGAACGAACTGATCCTCGGACGCCGCGACGAGCCGAACCAGATCCTCCAGCGTGCCACGCCCGGCTTCGACGCGGATGTGGCCGGCTTCACCGACTACCCCGGCGGCCATCCCGAGGGCTTCGCCGACGCGCACAAGATGCACTACCGCGCCGTCTATCAACACATCGCCGCCGGCGCTTCGGGGCCGGCGCTCTTCGCCACGGCCGAGGACGGCCACCACGAGGTGAAGCTGTGCGAGTCCGTGCTGAAGAGCAGCCGGAGCAGGGCGTGGGAGAAGGTGTGAGCACGCCTCGTCCGCCCGGCGGGCCAGGTGAACCGCTGCTCCATGCCACTGCCGGTTGACGCTTCGGCCTTGGCCGCGTTACCTAGCATGGCTTGACCGCGTACCGCCACCGCGACCGTCCATGATCACCGCCCGCGAGCAGGAACTGTTCGCCCGCGCCCTGCGCCTCTCCGCGGACGAGCGCACCGCCTGGATCCAGCGCGAGTGCGCCGGCGATACCGCGCTCCGCGGCCGGCTGGAAACCCGTCTCCGCGCCCACGATGCCACCGATGCCACGGTGGCCGGCGAGACTACCGAGGGCATCATCCTGCCCGACTTCGTGCCCATCGAGGCCGAGACCACGGGTACCCAGATCGGCCGCTACAAGCTGCTCGAGAAGCTCGGGGAGGGCGGCTTCGGCTCGGTTTGGGCCGCCGAGCAGCGCGAGCCCGTCCGCCGCCGCGTCGCCCTCAAGATCATCAAGCTTGGGATGGACACGAAGCAGGTCGTGGGCCGTTTCGAGGCCGAGCGCCAGGCCCTGGCGCTGATGGACCACCCCAACATGTCCAAGGTGCTCGACGCGGGCGCCACCGAGGCCGGCCGGCCGTACTTCGTCATGGAGCTGGTCCGGGGAAACTCCATCACGAAGTACTGCGACGAGAACCAGCTCCCGACCGCCGACCGCATTGTCCTCCTCATCAAGGTCTGCCAGGCCATCCAGCACGCGCACCAGAAGGGCATCATCCACCGGGACCTCAAGCCTTCGAACATCCTCGTCACCGTCAACGACGGCGTGCCCGTTCCCAAGGTCATTGACTTCGGCATCGCCAAGGCCACCCAGGGCGACCTGACCGACAAGACGGTGTACACCCAGCTCCAGCAGTTCATCGGCACGCCCGCCTACATGAGCCCCGAGCAGGCCGGCATGAGCGGCCTGGACATCGATACCCGCAGCGACATCTACAGCCTGGGCGTGGTGCTCTACGAGATGCTGACCGGCACCACGCCGTTCGATCCCGGTGCCCTGATGAAGGCCGGCGTGGACGGCATGCGCCAGACCATCCGCGAGCAGGAGCCCGTCTCGCCCTCCACGCGCCTCCGCACCCTCGGTGCCGTCGAGCTCACCGAGTCCGCCCGCCGGCGCGGCTCGGACGCCCCGCGGCTTGTCTCCCAGCTCCGCGGCGACCTCGACTGGATCGTGATGAAGTGCCTCGAGAAGGACCGGGGCCGCCGTTACGAGACCGCCAACGGGCTGGCCGCCGATCTTCAGCGCTTCCTGGACAACGAGCCCGTGCTCGCCCGGCCGCCCAGCCAGCTCTATCGCATCCAGAAGTCCATCCGCCGGAACAAGCTTTTCTTCGCCGCGGCGGCGGCGGTGTTCGCAGCGCTGTTGGCCGGCGTGACGGTCAGTACCTGGCAGTGGTTCCGTGCTGCGGCCGCTGAGCGGGAGCAGTCGCGCCTGCGCGCCGAGGCCGTCCAGAACGCGAACGTCGCCCGCGCGGAGGCGCAGAAGAGCCGGGAGGTGGCCGGCCTCCTCAAGGACATGCTCCGCGGCGTCGGTCCGTCAGTCGCCCAGGGGCGCGACGCCGCGCTTCTCCGTGAGATCCTCCAGCGCACGCAGCAGCGCCTGACCGACGACAAGGCCATCCTGCCCGAGGTTGAGGCCGAGCTCCGCCTCGCGCTCGCCGCGACCTACCGCGACCTCGGCGACTTCGCCGAAGGCGCGAAGAACGCCCGCCGCGCCCTTGAGCTGCGCCAGCTGGTGTTTGGCGCGGATCATCTCGCCGTGGCCGACGCGCTCAACGAGGCGGCCAAGGCCGCCAACTTCCAGAATGACCTGCCCGAGGCCGAGCGCCTCCAGCGGCTCGCCCTGCAGATGCACTCCCGGCTCGACGGCGCGGAGACCCTCGCCGTGGGCAACATGCACAATGACCTCGGCATCATTCTCTGGCGTGCCGGCCGCCTGAAGGACGCGCGAACGGAACTGGAGCTGGGCCTGGCCATCCGCGAGAAGCACCTCCGGCCGCCCCACCAGTGGCTTGCCGACAACCATCTCAACCTTTCGGTCATCCTATTCGCGCTGGGCGAACTCTCCCGTTCTGAGGAGGAGGCCCGGCTCGCCGCCGCCGGCTACCGCGAGCTGTTCACTGAAAATCATCCCAACCTGGGCATGGCCCTGCACAACCGCGCCAAGGCCCTCCGCGAAATGGCCCGCACCGACGAGGCGGAGGCCGTGCTCAACCAGGCGCTCAGCGTGTACCAGGCGGCCTACCAGGGCGATCATCTTTACGTGGCGGAGGCCCTCGACGATCTGGGCCTGACGCTCCAGCGCCGCGGCGACGCCGCGGGCGCGGCGGATGCGTTCCGCCGGGCGCTGGCGATGAGCCGCGCCACCGGCGGCGAGGCGGACCCCCAGACGCTGCTGGCAATGCGGCATCTGGCGCTCGTGCTGGCGGGCACCCCGGACCAGGCGGAGGGCGCGGAACTGGTCGGACGGGCGGTGGAGCTGGGACGCTCGGCCCGGCCGACGAAACCCGCGGCGTTCGCCGAGGCGCTGGCCGACGCCGGCCAGTTCTGGATCAAGGCCGGCCAGCCAGCGCGCGCCGAGGCGCCCCTCCTTGACGCTCACCGGACTTTGGCCGACGCCGGCCTCACCGGGCGCCCGCTCCAGCGCGCCTGCCGGGATCTCGAGCAGCTTTACATCCGGCTCAACCGTCCCGAGGAGGCGAAGCAATGGGCCGCCAAGCTGGCCGCCGCCGAGAGCCGGCCCTGATCCGGCCGGCAGGGCGCCCGGCTCGAGGCGTGCAGCCACGGATGACGACCCTTCCAGGCCGCCGCCGGAAGGCTGGAAAGCCCGCCCTCTTCGGGCGATAAACGCCGCGCCCGATGGCCACCGCCCCCCGCCTCCGCCCCGCCGCGTTCTCGCTGTGGCTGGGGCTGCTGCTCTTCTTCGCCGTGTTCCTCGTGTACCCGGTGGGCTTCATGCTGCGCGAGGCCTTCTTCGACGGCGGACGGTTCACCCTCGGGCACTTCACGGCCCTGCTGGCAAACCCGGTGATCCTCTCCTCGCTGGGCAATTCCTTCGTGGTCGCCACGCTCACCACCGTGCTGGCCACCGCGGTCAGCCTGCCGCTGGCGCACGTCATGACGCGCTTCCGCTTCCGCGGGCAGGGGGTGTTCCATGCGCTGCTGCTGGTGCCGATGATCATGCCGCCCTTCGTGGGCGCCATCGGCCTGCGGCAGCTCCTCGCGCGCTACGGCTCGCTCAACCTCACGCTGATGGACCTCGGCTGGATGGACCCGGCGCGGCCGGTGGACTGGCTCGGCGCGAGCGGTCTCTGGGGCGTGGTGATCCTCCAGGTCTTCAACCTCTACCCCATCCTTTTCCTCACCGTGGCCGCGGCGATGGCCAACGTGGACCCCGCGCTCCGCGAGTCCGCGCAGAACCTCGGCGCCGGCCCTTTGCGGCTCTTCCGCTCCGTGACGCTGCCGCTGATCCTGCCCGGCTGGTTCGCCGGTGCGGTGATCGTTTTCATCTGGTCCTTCACGGACCTCGGCACGCCGCTGATCTTCGGCCTCTCGAACCTCGTCCCGGTGCAGATCTTCGACTCGATCCTGGAGCTGAACACCAACCCGGCGGGGTACGCGCTGGTGGTCTTCGTGCTCGTGCTGACGCTCGTGCTGTTCCTCGTTTCCAAGCGGCTGCTGGCGTCGCGCAGCCACGCCATGCTTGCCCGCGGCCACACGGCCGGCGCGGCGGCGACGGCGGGCCGGCGGGCGACATGGGCGATCTGGGCGGCGCTGGGCCTGTTCGTGGCGGTGGCGCTGGTGCCGCACGCGACGGTGATCGTGCAGGCGTTCGCCGGGCGGTGGTTCATGGCGCCATTGCCGGACGCGTTCACCACGGAGAACTTCGCCGAGGTCTTCGGCCGCGGCGGCGTCGGTCTCAGCATCCGCAACAGCCTCTTCTACTCGGGCCTGAGCGCCGGGCTCGACCTCGTGCTGGGCGTGGCCATCGCGTGGCTGCTCACGCGCCGCAGCGTGCCGGCCGCCGGCCTGCTGGACGCGCTGGCCATGCTGCCGCTCGCGCTGCCGGGGCTGGTGATCGCCTTCGGCTACGTGGCCGCGTTCGACTTCCCGCTGCCGTGGCTGAACCCGCGCGAAAACCCGACGCTGCTGCTCGTCATCAGCTACTCCGTGCGGCGGCTGCCGTACATCGTGCGGGCGGCCTACGCGGGCTTCCAGCAGACCAGCGTCACGCTCGAGGAGGCCTCGGCCAGCGTGGGCGCGGCGCCGTGGCGCACGCTGCGCCGCGTGACGCTCCCGCTCGTGGCGGCCAACCTGGTTGCGGGGACGATCCTCACCTTTTCCCTCGCGATGCTGGAGGTGAGCGACGGCCTCATCCTGGCCATGCGCGAGGAGTTCTATCCGATCACCAAAATGATCTGGCTGCTGATGGGCCGCATCGAGCCGTCCGCCGCGTCGGTCGCGTGCGCGCTGGGCGTGGTGGGGATGGTGATCCTGGGCGGCAGCCTGTTCCTCGCCGCGCGCGTGCTGGGACAGCGGCTGGGGCAGTTGTTCCGTTCGTGACGCGGATGGCGGCTTCGCCCGGCTTACCGCGCCAGCGTGAACTGCGGGAGCGGTCCGGGCAGCCCGTGCTCTTCCGCGACCCGCCCAACGAGGCGGGTGACCGCCGCGACGGACAGCTCCGCCGAGGCGATGACGAGCTTGCCCTCGGCCATGACGACCACGCGGCAGGCCAGCGTGTCGTCCGGCCCGCCATCACGCAGGAACACGATCACCAGGTCGCCGTCGTCCAGCACGGTGACGGCCGGTTCCCAGCCCGGCCCGACGGCCTCGCGCGCCTGCACCAGCATCCCGGCCGGGTCCGGCACGTCGCGGCCGGGACGCAACTGGAGCACCGCCACGTCGGCCCCGCGCACCGCGTCCAGCGCCAGCCGCGCCTCGGGCGGGACGGACGCGCAGCGGGCCGCCAGCCGCACCGCCGCGAGCACCGGCCCGGCGGCGCGGCCCTGCACCATCGGCAGCCAGGCATCGTCCGAAACCACGCGCAATGACTCGCGGAGCGCGGCGGTTTCCGCGCCGGCGCGGAGGACGCTCCGCACCGTCCACGCCGCGCCGCCGACGAGCAGTCCCAGCGGCAGCGCCACGACGAGGGTCAGCCCGCCGAGCCAGAGCCACAGCCGATGGGCGGGCGGGGCGGGGCAGGTGGCGGCGGACGGCGTCATGGGGCGGCGGGCGCTTCCGCGGCTTCCTTGGCCTTCTCCACCGCCTCGCCGGCCTGCTTGAGCATCGGCAGGTTCAGCTTGTCGCCCAGCTTCGCAAGCTGCTCCGTGCGGATGTCGCCGACGACATTGACGAACACGCCCTCGCCGCCGGGATCAAGCACGGTCACGACCACCCCCTCGACCGCTTCGTCGCCTCGCGCCTTGACGAAGACGGACACGTTCTCCGCGCCGGCCTGCTGCACGGTCACGACGCGCTCCCAGCCGCGGTCGGTGAGCTGCGCGGCCACATCGGCGGCGCGTTGGGTGAGCTCGTCGCGGTTGGAATCATCGAGGCCGATGACGTTGACGCGGACCAACTCGAGGCCGCGGAGCAGGGCGGCGGCGTCCGGCTCGTGCTTCTCGGCGAGCTTGGCGGCGAGGCTGAGGAGGTTCTTCTTCACCTGCACCTCGACGAATTCGCCCTTGGCCGGGGCGGTGAACCGGCCGAAGTCCACCAGGCCGGCGGGGTCCGCGCCGAAGGCGGAGGCCCCGAGGGCCAGCGTGCCGGCGGCGAGGAGCCGGCGGAATGGGGTTTTCATGCGTGGGATTCTTTCGTTGCGGCGGAGGATCCCGCCGGGGACGAGAACCCGCCGCGGCGCGGGGAAGTTGCAGGAAGATTCTCGGATGCCGTCTCGGTGCTCGTCTTCCTCCCCGTTCTCGCCATGACAAGGCTTGTCCTACGAGGACGGGGAGGAGGACGAAAAGGAAACTGGCGGAAGGGGTGGGATTCGAACCCACGGTAGCCTTGCGACTACTCCTGATTTCGAGTCAGGTGCCTTTAACCGCTCAGCCACCCTTCCGCGACTCGAAGCGGGGGTATGTTATGCGAGCGCCCATGGAACGGCAAAGGGAAAGTCCGGGGGCGGCGCTCCGCCCAAGGGCCGGCCGGCCGGCGAAAGCCTCCGCGGCGGAGCGCTGGCTGGCGCGGAACAGCCGCCACCAAAAGCAAACCGCCCGCCGGGTCTGCAGCGGGCGGTCGTGAAGTAGTTTGAGGCAACCGATCAGCGCCGGGCAAAGCGGCGGCGCAGCGACCAAGCGGCGAAACCGATCAGGCCGGCGCCCACGGCGTAGGTGGAAGGCTCGGGGACGACGACCCGTCCAATAACTACGTCGTTGCCGCAGTTCGCGGTGCCCCAGAGGAACTTCGCATTGGGATCGAGCGTAACGCCCAAGCTCGTAGCCAGTCCGGGAAGATTCGGGACGGTGAAAGTGACCTTGTTCTTGGGGGTCGCGTTGTTCGGCGTTCCGGCATTGTTCTCAGTCCAAGTCACCAGAACATTAAAACCCAATTCCGTCGCCCCATCGTCATTCAGCATCGTCGGCACTTCCAACCCCGAGCCGGAATTCGTTGTGCGGTAGCGGCCGGCATGTCCCGTGCTGCCGGAAAGGCCGAACAGATCCGTGGCCGTATCAATGCCGGTCGTCTGGTTGGTGATCCGAAAGACGTCGTCTTTCTCGAGATCCACGGTGCCTGCCCGGATGCCGCTCTGCGCGAGCACGATGCCAATGTCCCAGTTTGAGTCGTTGTTCAGGTCAATGAAGAAGTCCGACGTGAGGAAAGTGGTGTTGAAGCCGGTCTCCTTGATGTTGGTGAAGATCTCAAACGACGCATTACCCGTCACGTCGTCATAACTGACACCGATGCGGTACGTCTCGAAGCCGGCGTTCTGGGTGCCATTCCAAGAATCGCCGACGACGTCTTCCCATTGCTCTCCATCAACATCGGTGGGGCCGCTGAACCGATTGATGACTGCGCTTACCTGATTCGCGCCTGTGCCGACCTGAACGTTGGGCGGGGGATCGTCGTCTCCCCCGTTATAGTCGAAAAAGGTGGTTGAAAAAACGGTGGCCTGAACGGCCGCCGAGGCGCCCAAAGAGGCGGCACAGGCGGCGAGGAATTTCGCAGTATTGAATCGGTACGACATATAGACAGGTTGGCCCCTAAGGACGGAGACGATAGAACAGCATCGGACTTGAATTGCCAAGCCAAATATTCGGGGTCTTTTCTTCAAGCCCGCTGGGTCATTCCTGCGGTGGGCGCGTGCCTCCAACATGGACCGGAAGGAGCGGATTCCGCTTCGCGGCCTGCCGCTGCTGGATTTCAGAAAGAGCTGCAAGTTTTTCTCCTTCAGCAAATTCCGAGGCGTGGATCCGGGCGGTGAGCACGGCGATGCGGCCGTTCAGCCAGAGGTTGCGGAGCTCGCGCACGAGATCCTCAACCTGGCGGCGCTGGTGGGGCACCGGGCGGGCGTCCACGGTCACGGACGTGGCCAGGGCGACATCGGCAGGGTCCGCCAGCTGGCCGATCCAGGCGGACAACCCGGTCCAGGCGTCGGCCTGCTGGGCCTCCAGCCGCTGCTGGATGAGTTCGCGGACGCGCGGATGGCTGATCCAGGCGGGTTCAAGATGGAGCGCGAGCCAGCCGGCGTTGTCGGCGTCGAGCAGCGCGAGCTTGAGGAGCCACAGTTCGTTGGCCGGAGGGGGGGCTTCGGCCGCTTCCGCGTCGGCGGGCGACGAGTCGTCGGCGGGCGGTTCTGAACCGGGTGCGGGCTGGCCGCGCTGGCGGCGGAACTCGGCCCGCACCGCGTCCGCGCCGAGGGGCACGCCCGCGCCGGCGGAGAGCTCGATGGCGGTGCGCTGGGTGTAGCGCTCCAGCAGGATCGGGCTGCCGGCCTTGTGCAGCGCGGCGGCCATCGCCGACACCACCGCCTGCTGCCCGCCATCGCTGCGCAGGTCATTCGCCGCGCAAAGCTGCCGGAGGTAGAACTCAAAGAAGTCCACCGCGCCCGCCACCAGCGCGCGGAACGCATCCGCGCCGCGCTCACGGATGAAGCTGTCCGGATCGTGCGGCGCGGGGATGGTGGCCACACGGATGCCGAGGCCGCTGGCGAGCAGGTCATCCAGCGCGCGGGCGGCGGCCTTCTGGCCGGCGGCGTCGGAGTCGAAGCACAGGACGACCTCCGCGGCGTAACGCTTGAGGATGCGGGCGTGCTCGCCGGTGAAGGCGGTGCCCTGCGGGGCGACGGCGTTCTCCACGCCGGCAAGGTGGCAGGCGATGGTGTCGAGCTGGCCCTCGCAGACGAGGGCGGTGTTGGCGGCGAGGATGGCGCGCTTCGCCTTGTCGAGCGCGTACAGGACGCGGCTCTTGGTGAAGAGCGGGGTCTCGGGTGAGTTCACGTACTTGGCCGCCCTGGCCTCGGGATCGAGCACGCGCCCGCTGAAGGCGATCACGCGGCCCTGCTCGTCGCAGATGGGGAACATGAGCCGGCCGCGGAAGCGGTCGTAGGTGCGGGGCGGGCCGCCGCCTTCGGGTTCGCGGGTGACGACGACGCCGGCCTGTTCGAGCAGCGCGGCGTCCCAGCCCTTGCTGCGGCCCCAGTTCAACGTTTCATCCCAGGCGTCCGGCGCGTAGCCGAGGCGGAAGCGGCGGACGGCCTCGTCGCCGACGCCGCGGCGGGCGAGGTAGTCGCGGCCGGGCTGGCCGGCGGCGTCGTGCGTGAGCACCTGCTGCCAGCGGCGGCAGAGCTGCTCGTGCAGGTCGCGGAGCTTCTCCTTGAGGCCGCGCTGCTCCGCGGCGGCGGGGGAGTCGTCGGTCTCGACGCGGATGCCCGCGCGTTCAGCCAGCTTGCGGAGCGCCTCGGGGAAGGTGAGGCCCTCGTGGTCCATGACGAAGCGGAAGACGTCGCCGCCCTTGCCGCAGCCGAAGCAGCGGAAGATCTGGCGCTGCGGGTTGACGTTGAAGCTGGGGGTTTTCTCGCGGTGGAAGGGGCAGAGGGCGACGAAGTTGGTCCCGGCTTTCTTGAGCGGCACGTAGGCGCCGATCACCTCGACGATGTCGCTGGCGGCGCGGACCTGTTCCTTGAGGCTGTCGCTGAAGCCGGGCACCAGCAGAGATAGGGCAGGGGAGCGGCGGGGAGAAGGGGAAGTGGATGGAGGATAGTAGATGGCGGGAGGCCGGCGGGGCGAGGCGCCTCGGAAATCGTCGGCGATGGGGCGTCGTCGCCACGGGTCCGCCCTGCTTGACGCCGCGGCGCCGGGCGACCATCCATCCGGCCCGCCGCCATGATCCGCCTCTGCCAGCAAATCGCCGACGCCCGCTGGTTTCACCAGCTCGTGCTCGGGGTGATCCTCGCCGCCGGCGTGCTGGTCGGGCTGGAGACCTCGCCCGCGATCCTGGCGCGGCATGGCGCGCTGCTGCACGCGCTCGACCGACTGGTGCTCGGCGTCTTCGTGCTGGAGATCGCCGTGAAGCTCCTGGGGCGGGGCCGGGAGTGGTGGCGCTTCTTCGCGGACGGCTGGAACGTCTTCGACTTCATCATCGTGGCGGTGTGCCTGCTGCCGTTTCCGACGCAGTTCGCGGCGGTGCTCCGGCTGGTGCGGGTGCTGCGCGTGCTGCGGCTGGTGACGGCGCTGCCGCGGCTGCAGATCCTCGTGGGCGCGCTGCTCAAGAGCATCCCCTCGATGGGCTACGTGGCGGTGCTGCTGCTGCTGCACTTCTACATCTACGCGGTGCTGGGGGTGAGCTTCTTCCGCTCGGGCGACCCGGAGGCGTTCGGCAACGTGGGCCGCGCGATGCTCACGCTCTTCCAGATCGTCACGCTGGAGGGCTGGGTGGACCTCATGGACCGGCAGTTCGAGGCGGGCGTGCTGGCCGCGCCGGGCATCGTCGCGTACTTCGTGTCGTTCATCCTGCTCGGCACGATGATCATCCTGAACCTCCTGATCGGCGTGATCATGAGCGGCATGCAGGAGGCGCAGGCCGAGGCCGAGGCCGCGAACCGCGCCCGGCACCTGCACGACGCGGGCGCGCCCTCATTGGACGACGACTTCCGTGCGGTGGAGCGGCGGACCAAGGAGCTCGCCGAGGCGGTCGAGCAGCTCCGGCGGCGGACCGCGCGGCGCGATTGAGGCGGCAACTTTCCCGCGCCCCGGGTGTTGCCCCGTTTGACGCTCGGGGAGCCGCTTCCTAGCGTCGCTGCAGACAACGCCACGCGCTCAAGCCATGAAACTCCGCCCCGCCTCACGCCGCGCCGCCTTCACGCTGGTCGAGATCATGATCGTGGTGGGCATCATCGGCCTGCTCGCCGCGCTCGCCATCCCGAACATCACCAAGAACCGCGAGACCGCCCAGCTCAACGGCCTGCTCAGCAACCTCCGGGTGATCGACAATGCGAAGGATCTCTGGGCGCTCGAGACCAACAAGGGCACCGGCGACACGCCCACGCCGGACGAGATCAAGGTCTACCTGCGCAACAATGAAATGCCCCGGCCCGTCGTCGGCGAGACGTACACGATCAACCCCGTCGGCACGCCCGCCTTCGCGGTGACGAGCCGGAAGCTCGGCACCAACGCCCCCGGCGTGGAAATCCGCGCGCCCTGACCTGCCGGCCCGCCGCCAGCCTCGGCGCGTGGCCCCCGAGTTCATCCCACCGCCTTCACCGCCGACGTGTAAACCTCGCGCAGCGGCACGCCTGCGGCCTCGGCCGCGGCGCGGCACGACTCGTACTCGGGGCTGGCCTGCACCGCGCGGCCGTTCAGTAGGCCCAGCTTCACCTGCACCGGGCCGAAAGACGTCGCCACCTCGCGGAACTCGCGCCGCAGCTTGCGGCGCTCGGCGGTCAAGCGGCGGACGCCGAAGGCCGTGGTCTCGCGCAGCATCAGTTCCGTGAAGCGGTCCGCGTCACCCGCGGCACACAGCACGGTGAGCAGCGTGCCGGGGCGGTGCTTCTTCATCGTGACGGGCGTGTGGAACACGTCGAGCGCGCCCGCCGCCAGCGCCCGCTCCGTGAAGTGCCCGAGCACCTCGGCCGTCGTGTCGTCCAGGTTCGTCTCGAGCACGACCACGGTGTCCGTCTCCCAGTCGAGCGCCGGTGGATGGGAGCCTGTGGCGGCGGTTTCCCCCAGCACGGCCCGCACGACGTTGGGCCGGGTGTGGTTGTCCCGCGTGCCGAGGCCGTAGCCGACGCGCCGCGGCACAAGGCCGGCGATCGGGGCGAACGACTCGGCGAACTCCGCCAGCAGCGCGGCGCCCGTGGGCGTGACCAGCTCGTGCGGCTCGTCGCACTGCGTCACCGCCACGCCACGCGCGGCGAACACCTCGAGCGTGGCCGGCGCGGGCAGCGGCAGGCGCCCATGGGCGCAGCGGATGAAGCCCGTGCCCTCGATCACCGGCCCGGCCAGCACCCGTGGCCGGCCCAGCAGCTCGAGGCCGATGCATGCGCCCACGATGTCCACGATCGAGTCCACTGCGCCAACCTCGTGGAAATGCACCTCGTCCGGCGGGTGCCCGTGGATCTTGCCCTCGGCGACGGCGATGCGCCGGAACACGGCCACGGCCTTCTCCTTCACCCACGGCGACAGCGCGCTGCCCTCGATCAGCCGCCGGATTTCCGCGAAGTCCCGGCTGTGAGCGTGATTCTCGTGCTCGTCCTCGTGGTGATGCGCGTGTGCGTGGTGGGCCGGCAAGATGCCGGCGGCACCGTGTCCGTGCCCGAGGGCTTCTTCGTGGTGGTGATGGTCGTGGCCGTGTTCGTGGGCCAGATGCACATCCACCTTGACCCCCTCGATGCCTGACTTGCTGGCCCGGTCCACGTGCAGGTGCCAGCCTTCCACGGGCAGACTCCGCAGCTCCGCCTCGAGCCCCGCGGGATTCACGCCCAGGTCAATCAGCGCGCCCAGGAGCATGTCGCCGCTGAGGCCGCTGAAGATGTCGAGGTACAGGGTTTGCATGGGCGGACGCTCCCGACTCCCAGCCCCAAGCTCCAGCAAAACTCCGCCGCCGGCCGGGCGTGCCTGCGCCCCGGGAACGGGCAAAAAGCCGTTGCGGGCGGCCGGGGCCGGGCCGACAGTCCGGCGCGCTTTCCGCGGAGAGGTGGCTGAGTGGTTTAAGGCGCACGCCTGGAAAGCGTGAGTGGGCTTATACCCCACCGGGGGTTCGAATCCCCCCCTCTCCGCCATCCTTTCCTTCGTCCTCGTCCTCCTGCTCATCCTCGTCCTCGATCCCTTCGTTCCGCAGAATGACGGGTTTCTGGGCACGAGATCGAAGGCGAGCAGGAGCACGAGCACGGTCCCCCGCTCCCTTGCCCGTTGCATCCTCCGGGCTGCCGCCTAGTTTCGCGTCGTGAATGCGCGAGTGGCCATCGCCGCGCTGCTCGGCCTGTGCGCGGGCCTGACGGTCCTTTCCGTCTACCTGCTGCGGCAGGTGAACCGGCGCCCCGCGGACGTTCCCGAGGCCGTATCCGCCGTGCTCACCCAGCGGGTTGTCCGCGTTTTCACCAACCCGCCCGCAACCGACCGCATCGTCGTGCGCACCCTCGACTGGAGCACCGTCGAGTCCGACGACTACGCGGCGTACCTCGAGAACCTCCGTCGCATCGGCTGCCCGGAGGAGACGGTGCGCGACATCATCCTCGCGGACGTGCGGAAGCTGTACGCCCGGAAGCGCGCCGTGTTCGTGCAGCCACCGGAGGACTTCGAGTTCTGGCTCACGCCGGCCGAGCGCACCACCGCGGCGGCGGACCGGCGCAGGGCCGATGAGGAGGACGCCGCCCTGCGCGCGCTGGACCGCGAGGAGCGCGGGCTGATCCGTCGGCTGTTGGGCGCGTCTCCCGAGGCGCTGTCCCGCGCGGAGACCGGCCCCGAGCCAGGTCTGCTGCGCGAGATCGCCTTCCTGCCGGCGGAGCGCCGGGCTGCCGTGGCCGCTGTCCTCGCCAGCTTTGAGGAACGCGAGCACGACCTGCTGCTTGGCGCGGAGGACCAGGCCGCGATTCACGGGCAGCAGGCCCGGATCAAGGCCGAGCGCCGCGCCGCGCTCGCGGGCCTGCTCTCGCCGGACGAGCTGCTTGAGCACGACCTCCGCGCCAGCCCGCTGGCCGAGGAGCTGCGCGACGCCTTCCGCGGCGCGGGCACGACGCGGGATGAGTTCGTCGAGCTTTTCAAGCTGCGGCAGGAGGCCGAGGCGGCGATGGCCGGAATCCCGGGGGAGGCGCTGGACGCAGCGACGCGCCGCGAAGCCATCGCCGCCGAGACTGAGCAGGCCGTGCGCGAGCTGCTCACACCGCAGCGCTACGCCGACTTCGAGCGCGCGCGCGACCCGGACTACCAGGTGCTCTACGATCTCGCGCTCGACCACGGCGTCGCGCCCGCCGTCGCCGTGCAGGTGTACGACATGCGCCGCACTGTGGCGGAGCAGGCCGGGCGACTCGTGGAGGATCCCCTGCTCACGTCGGATCAGAAACGCGCGGGGCTGGAGGCCATCCGCCGCGAGACGGAACGCACCATCGGCGAGGTGCTTGGCGCTCCGCTGCTCGACCTCTACCGCGAGAGCGGAGGGGAGTGGCTGGATGAAGTCACCGACACGGCCCGAATCGCCCTGACCGCCGAGATTCCGCCGCCGGAGCCGCCCGACTCGGAGCTTGCCACCACGCCGGCACCGTAGCCCGGGGGGCAGCCAGCTGGGTTTGGAGGTCGTGCGCGGGCCGCGTCGCCGCCAGCCTTCACCGCGGTTCAATAATCATACAGCCCCGGATCGCGGCTGTAGCCGGGGCCGCCGCTGGGGCCGCCTTCGCCTCCGTCGCCGCCCATGAAGTCGCCGAGCACGTCGCCCATGTCCGCCTCGATCTTGTCGGGATCCTCGCCGGCCTCGAGGCGCTTGATGGCGATGTCGAGCTCCTTGGGCATCATCCCCGGCGGCATGGCCTCCTTCATCTTGCGCATCATGTGGGCCATGTGCCGCGGATTGTTCTCGTCAAGATGGTCCATGTCCCGCTCCAGATCGGACATGGCGCGCTCCATCTTCGCGTCGTCAATGTCGGGCATCGGTTCGCCGTCGGGGCCGAGGCTGTCGGCGGCCTTGGGTTCGGCCACGCCCTTGAGCATGGCGAAGGCGCTGACCTGCTTGCTCAGATTCCGGTTGCCGCACCTCGGGCAGACGGGGGTCCGGTCCGGATTGATGCGCTTCGAGAGGAAGCTGAAAATCTTCCGGCAGCGGGGGCAGGCGAACTCGTAGATCGGCATGGTGCGGAGAAGAAGGACGGGTTGCGTGCGGGAGCGCGGGTCGGAGCAAAGGTCCGGGAGCGCGGGATGAGGACTGGGAGAAAGAGGAAGGTTAGGAGGCCAAGGCGGGGTCAGACGTCGAGGTTGCGGACGTTGAGGGCGTTGTCCTCGATGAACTGGCGGCGTGGCTCGACCTCCTCGCCCATGAGGGTGGTGAACATCTCCTCGGCCTCGACGGCGTCGGCGAGGTCAATGCGCAGCAGCCTTCGTTTGGGCGGGTTCATCGTGGTCTCGAAAAGCTGCACGGGGTTCATCTCGCCGAGGCCCTTGAAGCGCTTGATCTCGATGCCGCGTTTCCCGACCTCCATGACGGCGGAGAGGATCTCGGCGATGGAGAAGAGCGGGCGGACCTGCTGCCTGTCGCCCTCGCCCTCGAGGAGCTCGAAGAGGGGCTGATCCTGCGCGGCGTAATGGTCCACGTTGAGGCCCTTGCGGGCGAGACGCAGGAGCAGCTCGGCGATGGCGCGGGACTCGTGCAGCTCGACGTGGCGGGCCCGGCGGTTCGGGCCCGCGGTGCGGGGCTTGGGCTCCGCGCCGCTGGCCTCGGCGACATCATCGTCGCCGAACAGGCCGAGGTCGGGATTCACCGTGCCAAAGCGGCCGAGTTCCTCCTCGTTGGCGAAGTAATGGACGGCCTCCTCGTTGCCGGACCGGACCTTCACAAGGTGGCGCGGCAGCTCGTGGGTCCTCGGGTCGCGGCGCTCAAGATAGGTGGCAAAGTCGCCGCCGTGGCGACGTAGGGCGCGGGCGTATTTGTCGAGGGACTCGAGGAGCTCGACGATCTCGGCGAGCTGCTTGTCGGTGAGCACGGTGCCGTCGGCGAGGTTGCGGAGCTTCACGTCCTCGACGCCAAGCTGGATGAGGATCCTGTTGAGGGCGGCGTCGTCCTCGACGTACTCCTCGCGCTTGCGGCGGGTGATGAGGTAGAGCGGCGGCTGGGCGATGTAAACGAAGCCGCGGCGGACCAGCTCGGTCATCTGCCGGTAAAAGAACGTCAGCAGCAGCGTGCGGATGTGCGAGCCGTCCACGTCCGCGTCGGTCATGATGACGATCTTGTGGTAGCGGAGGCGTTCGAGGTTGAAGGCGCCCTCGCCCTCGCCGGTGCCGATGCCGGTGCCGATGGCGGTGATGAGGGTGCGGATCTCGGTGTTCTGCAGGACCTTGTCGAGGCGGGCCTTCTCCACGTTGATGAGCTTGCCGCGGATGGGGAGGATGGCCTGGAAGCGGCGGTCGCGGCCCTGCTTGGCGGAGCCGCCGGCGGAGTCGCCCTCGACGATGAAGATCTCGCAGTTGACGGGGTCGCGGTCGGAACAGTCGGCGAGCTTGCCGGGGAGGCCGCCGCCGGTGAGGGCGGACTTGCGGACGGCCTCGCGGGCCTTGCGCGCCGCCTCGCGGGCGCGGGCGGCGTTGAGCGCCTTTTCAAGGATGCGCTTGGCGATGCCGGGGTTGCCGTCGAAGTAGGCCATCAGGCCCTCGTAGCAGGCGGAACCGACGACGCTCTCGACCTCGGGGGAGAGGAGCTTGTGCTTGGGCTGGTTGTTGAACTTGGGGTCGCTGTGCTTGATGGCGACGACGGCGGTGAGACCCTCGCGCAGATCCTCGCCGGTGATCTGGGGATCCTTGTCCTTCAGGAGATTGTTGGAGCGGGCGTGCTGGTTGACGGCGCGGGTGAGGGCGGTGCGGAAGCCCGAGAGGTGCGTGCCGCCGTCGGGGTTGTGGATCGTGTTCGTGTAGCAGAGAATCTGCTCGTTGTAGGTGTCGTTGTACTGGACGACGGCCTCGAGGTGGATTTCAAGGGCCTTCTCGGAGGTGGTCACCTGGGTCTGCTTGCGGAAGACGATGGGCTTGGGGTGGAGCACCTCCTTGCTCTTGTTGAGCTGCTTCACGAACTCCTCGACGCCGTCCCGATACAGGAACACCTCACGCTTCGCATCAGCCAGGCGCTCGTCGAGGAAGCTGATCTCGAGGCCGGAGTTCAGGAAGGCCAGCTCGCGAAGTCGCTGGGTTATCGTCTCGGCCTTGAACTCGGTGCTGTCGCGGAAAATCTCGGGGTCAGGCTTGAAAGTGATCAGCGTGCCGGTGCCCTTGGCCTTGCCGATGACCTCCAGCCGCTTCGTGGTCCTGCCCCGCTCGAAGGTCATGTGGTGCGCCTGACCTCCGCGGTACACCTCGACCTCGAACCACTCGGAGACGGCGTTCACGCACTTGGCACCGACGCCGTGGGTACCGCCGGAGAACTTGTAGCCGCCCTGCCCGTACTTGCCGCCGGAATGCAGCGTCGTCAGCACCAGCTCGACGCCCGGAATGCCGTACTTCGGGTGGAGGTCCACCGGAATGCCGCGGCCATTGTCGCGGATGCTGATCGAGCCGTCCACATGGATGGTGACCTCGAGGCGGTCGCAGTGGCCGGCGAGGTGCTCGTCCACGGAGTTGTCCAGCACCTCGGAGACGCAGTGGTGAAGGGCACGCTCATCGGTCCCACCGATGTACATGCCGGGCTTCTTCCGGACGGCCTCGAGGCCCTCGAGCTTGCCGAGTTTGGAGGCGTCATAGTCGCCGTCGGTACGGTCCGGCGGCGGCACTGCGGGCGTCGTTTCGTCCATGAGAGGGAGCGCGGCGCCGGGGTCCGAAAACGCCCGGCGGCCGAAGGCCGGGAAGCTACCGCCCGCGGCGGTGCGGCTCAATCGGGATGTACGGGAAATCTCCCCCGACGGCCCCATCGCCCGGCCCGCCCTATTTCGCGCCGCCCGACTTCTCCTTCGGCGCGGCGGTGACGACGACAAACCAGGCGTTCTCCTTCTTGGAATCGCCGCCCACGATGAGCTTCTCGCCGGGGGGCAGCTTCTGCTTCTGCGTGAAGACCTGCCTCCCCTTGCCGAAGAACTGCACCTCCACCTCGTGACCCGGGAAACGGCGGATCTCGAGGCGGCATTCATCGCTCATCTCGACGGAGGCGGTGCTGTCGGGCCGGACCTCGACGGTCTTTTCCGCGACCTCCCAGTAGTTCATCCACTTGAAGATGCGCCCCAGGCACTCCTGCACCTGCGGGGAGACCTCCTTCAGCGGCTTGTCGGGCTTCTGGCCGTTGGTGCCCCAGATGAGCTGGGCCTGGTACTTCGCGGGCCGGTCCTTGTCGCCGGCCCGGGCCGGCAGCACGAGGCCGGCCGTCAGAACGAGCCAGAGCACCCAGAAACCCCGATCCATGCGGGGCCGGACAGCAGTCGGATTCATGCCTCAGTACATCGCAAATTGCTCGGCGTCCGCCACCCAGATCACGGTCACGCCATCGCTCTGCGAATGAAAGACCACCGCCCGCACGTCGTCCAGCGGTGCCTGGAGGGTCTGTCCGGCCAGCCCGTCGGCGTGGCCCGCCTCCCGCGCCGGGCGGGGCAGAAAGAGCACCGCCAGCGCCGCGGCCGCCCCGAGGGGCAGCAGCCAGCGCACCCAGCCGGGGGTGGGAGACGCGGCTGGCGCGGTTTGTCCCTCTGCGGCCTCGATGCCGCGCCGCACCCTCGACCAGAAGAATTCCCGGGTCTCGGGCAGCGGCCACTCCGCCCCGGCCGCACGGGCGGTGGCGCGCGCCGAGCGCAGCGCCGCCAGCGCGCGGGTGCCCGCTTCGGTGGCTGCGAGGGCCTCCGCTTCCGTGGCCTCGCGGCCGGTCAGTTGTCCGTCCATCCACGCCTGGAGGCGCAGAATTTCATCGTGTTTCATGACTTGAACTCTTCCTTGTGCCAGCGTGCGAGCAGGCCGGCCAGGCGGCGCCGGGCGTAAAACAGCCGCGACATCACGGTGCCGATCGAGATGCCCACCTCGCGGGCGATGTTCTTGTACGGCAGGCCCTCGAACTCGTGCAGCACCAGCACCGTGCGGTGTTCCGGGGTGAGCAGCTTCATGGCTTCATCAATCCGTTTCCGGGCTTCGGCCAGTTCCAACCGTCCGGTCGGGTTGGCCTCCACCGGAGGCAAGAGACGCTCAAAGGCCGTGCCGTCTTCATCGTCGGCCGGCAGATCCTGCACCCGGAAGCGCTTCTCCTTCCGCAGATGGTCGAGGCAGACGTTGATGGCGATGCGTGTCAGCCACGTTGCGAAGCTCGACTCGCCCTGGAAGGAGGCGATGCGCTGCCAGGCCTTGATCCAGGCGTCCTGCGCGAGATCCAGCGCCAGCTCCTCCTTGTGGACCATGAGGTAGGCGCGGGCATAGACCTTGTCGCGGTGGCGAGCCACCAGCTCCTCGAACGCCTCCATGCTCCCCCGCTGCGCCGCGCGGACGAGCAGGGGATCCTCAAGCTTGGTGTAGTCTTTCGGCAACGCCATGGGGCGGACGCGGCCCCGGCCGGCCGCATTCGGTCACAAGGTGCCCTTGGTGCTGGGAATGTCACCGGCGATCCGCGGGTCGCGCCGGCACGCGAAGTCCACCGCGCGGGCCCAGGCCTTGAACAGCGCCTCGACCACGTGGTGCGGCTCGTCGCCGTACAGCCGCTCAAGGTGCAGCGCGCAGCGGGCCTCGTTGGCAAACGCCTGGAAGAACTCCTTCGCCAGCCCGAAACGGAACGCGGACGACATGTCCTGGCCCCGGTCCACGGCGGGAATCCGGCGGTACTGCATCGCGTCCAGCCCGCGCCAGACCAGCGAGGGCCGGCCGCAGAAATCCACCACCACGCGGGCCAGGGTCTCGTCCATCGGCACGTACGCCTCGCCGGTGAAGGGATTCCGCGGGTCGAAGCCGGCCCCGTAGCGGCGGAGGCCGCGCTTGTCGCCGAGCGCCCGAGCGAAGGCCTGCCCGAGCGCGAGGCCGCAGTCCTCCACCGTGTGGTGCGCGTCCACTTCCACGTCGCCGCGGCAGGTCAGGTCGAGATCCACCACCGCGTGCTTCGCGAACAGCTTCAGCATGTGGTCGAAGAACGGGATGCCGGTGGCGATCTTCGACCGGCCGCGGCCGTCCACGTCGAGGCGCAGCCGGATGTCGGTCTCGCCGGTCTGCCGGAGAACCTCGGCGGTGCGGGCCGGCGGCGAGGCGGGCTTCTTCATCGCGGTCACGCGGCCAGCGCGGCCAGGTGGCGCTCGCAGTCAATCGCCGCCGCGCAGCCGGCGCCGGCCGCGGTCACGGCCTGCCGGTAAACGTGGTCCTGGCAGTCGCCCGCCACGAACACACCCGGCACGCTGGACTGCGTGCCGTCCTTCGCGAGCACGTAGCCGTTCTCGTCCAGTTCGATCTGGCCCTTGAACAGCGCCGTGTTTGGCGTCAGGCCGATGGCGACGAACACGCCGGCGCAGGGCAGCTCGCTCTCCACGCCGGTGGTGACGTGCTTCAGCTTCACGGCCGTGACCTTCGTCTGCCGCACGTCGAGAACGGCCGTCACCACGGAGTCCCAGACGGGCTTGATCTTGGGATGCGCCAGCACGCGGTCGGCCATGATCTTCGAGGCGCGCAGCGTGTCGCGACGGTGGACGAGGTGCACCACGGACCCAAAGCGGGTGAGGTACAGCGCCTCCTCGCAGGCCGAGTCGCCGCCACCCACGACGACGAGCGGCTGGTTGCGGAACATGGGCAGCGCGCCGTCGCAGGTGGCGCAGTAGGTGACGCCCTTGTTCTCCAGCTCCTTTTCGCCCGGGACGTGCAGGTACCGGTGACCGGCGCCGGTGGCGATGATGACCGTCTGCGCCTCGACCGGCTCGCCGTCCACGGTGAGCTTGAACGGCCGCGCCGCGAGGTCCACGGCGTCCACGGTCGCGAACTTCACCCGCGCGCCGAAACGCTCGGCCTGCTTCTGCATCCGCGTCATCAGCTCGAAGCCGTCCACGCCCTCGGGGAAGCCGGGGAAGTTCTCCACGATGGTCGTCGTCGTGAGCAGCCCGCCGGGCATGGTGCCGGTGAGGACCAGCGGCTTCAGGTCGGCGCGCGCGGTGTAGACCGCCGCCGTGAGGCCGGCGCAGCCCGTGCCGATGATGACGACCTTTTCCATAGGAGCGGCGACCGTAGGCAGCGCCCCCCGCCGGGGCAAGGCGGGGCGGTGTGGAGACGACGCCCCGTCGCCGAAAGTATCCGCGGCGCCTTGCCGCGGTTTGCGTTCACCCTCCCTTCCGCAGCGCCTTCTGCGGCGGGGTCGCCATCGGGTACAGGCCGGGGCAGCAGCCGAAGACCTCGTGGAACGCCTGGCTGAAGTGGCTCAGGCTCGAGTAGCCCACTTCCATCGCCGCCTCGGTCACGTTGAAGCGCCCGGTGCGCAGCAGCTCCGCCGCCTTGTCCATGCGGACCTGCCGGAGGAACTGCGGGATGGTCATGCCCGCCTCGGTCGAGAACGTGCGGCTCAGGTAAAACGGGCTGCAGCCGACCAGCCGGCCCAGCTCCTCGAGCGTCGGCGGCTCCGCGAGGCGCTCGCGCAGCACGGCCATGGCCTTGTCCACGCGCTCGCGGGCGACGCGCTTGGCCCGCGCGCAGAAAAGCTCGTTCGACCCCGCCGGCTGGAACAGGAACTCGACCATCAGCTCCATCGCCTTGCTCTCGTACCAGAGGAGCTGCGCGGCGACATGCACCGGCGGCTCGCGCAGGCTGGCCACGATCTGCTGCTGGCGGGCGGACATCGTCACCGCCGGCCCCACTGCCGAAGCCGCCTGCGCGCCGGCCAGCAGCGGCTGCAGTGCCGGATGCAACGCCTCGACATGGCGGTCCAGATGCCGCCGCAGAAAGGCGGGTGAAAGCTCGACGGTGATGAAGCGATGCCGCTGGCCGCCGCGCCGCAGGGCCTCGAGCGGTGCCGGTCCGGCCGCGTAAAAGGCCGCGCTGAAGGGCCGCAGTTCCGCACGCTGCGGGCCGTGCGCGACGTGCCCCTGTCCGGCGAGGTTCAGGCAGATTTCCACGCTCCCGGGGTGAAAGCTGGGACTCCAGTCCACATCGTTCGTGCCGGCGGCGAACTCCTGCCATTCGAAGCTGAAGCCGAGCTCGCGGAAGCTGCCGCCGAGCTGCCGCCATTCCGCGCCGATGGCCTCCCAGACCGGGCCTTCACGAAAGGGCGGCGGCCCCGCGCGGCGGGGACGGCGGACGGGCGGCGGGGTGCGCACGGAACTCAAGGGAGGGGCGGGCCGTCCACGACGGCCGCGGCCAACCTAGACGGCTCCCCGGATACGTCCAGCCATGGCGGCGATCGCGCTACAGCGCGCCCGGCTTCTGCAGCAGCGCGGCTACGCGCGTCAGCAGCCGGCCCGCGCCGCCGCCGTCCAGCACGCGGTGGTCGAAGCTCAGCGTGAGCTGCGCTTCCATCACCGGCACGAACTGGCCCTTCGCCACGTCCCACTGCGGCATCTTCCGCCCCGCGCCCAGGCCCAGCACGAGGGTCTGTTCCGGCAGGGGGATCGGCGTCGCCCACGTCAGGCCAAAGGTGCCGTAGTTGGTGACCGTCGCGATGGATCCCCCGCTGGCCTCGCGCGGGAGGCGCCGCTGGCGGGCGAGCTCGACCAGCTCGTTGTAGCTCAGCACCAGGTCGCCCAACGGCCGCTTGTCCGCGCGGCGCAGCACGGGCACGAGCACGCCGTCCTCCACCTCGACGGCGAAGCCCACGTCAATCGAGCCGGGGTGGACGATCTTCGCGCCGATGAGCCGGCCGGCCGGGGCGCTGTTCTCCGCCAGCGCGAGCGCCAGCGCGCGGATGGCGTACAGCGCGGGCCCGGGCTTCGGCTCGGAACGCCGGCGATGTTCGAGGAGCGGCTCGAGGTTGACGGACATGCCGACCGTCGCCAGCGGGCGAGTCCAGCTCCGGCGCATCGCGTCCGCGACCGCCACGCGCATCGTCGAGGCCCCGGTGGTCCGGGCGGCCTCGAGGCCGGCGACGAACTTCTCGAAATCAACGATCGTCACGCGTCCGCCCGCGCCGCTGCCCGGCAGGCCAGCGAGGTCGGCGGCGTTCAGGCCCAGATCGGCCATGCGAACCTTCATCCGCGGCGACAGGTACGTCGCGCCCTGCGCATGGACCGGGACCGGCAGCCCGCGCACGGTCGGTTCGACCTTCGGTACGGCGGCGGGCGCGGCGGGCAGGCCGCTTGGGCGGGGCGGCTCCGGGATGGGGGCTGCCGCGGCCTCCGCGTCCACGCCCTCGGCGACCTCGAGGCGGCCGAGCAGGCAGCCGACGGGGTAGCTCTCGCCCTCGCGGGCGAGCAGCTCGGCCACGCGCCCTTCGAACGGCGCGGCCACCATCATGGTGGCCTTGTTGGTTTCGACCTCCATCACGTCCTGCCCGGCGGCGACCTCGTCGCCCGGCCGGACCAGCCAGCGAAGGACCGTGGCCTCGGCGATGGACTCGCCGAGCTGGGGCATGGTGAACAGGGCGAGGGGCATGGGCGCTATTGGTTGAGCAGGTCGCGCGCCGCGGCGGCGATGGAATTCGCCGCGGGCCGGTGCGCGGTCCAGAGGTTCGGATGGTACGGGATGGGCGTGTCCTTCGCGTTCAACCGGCGCGGCGGGGCGTCGAGCAGGTCGAAGCCCTCCGCCGTCACGCGCGCGATCACCTCGGCGGACACGCCGCCCCACGGCCACGCCTCGCCCACGCACAGCAGCCGGCCCGTGCGCGCGACCGAGGCCATCACGGTGTCCGTGTCCAGCGGCTTCACGGAGCGCAGGTCCACGACCTCGATTTCCCAGCCCTCCGTCGCCAGTTCCGCCGCCGCCGCGAGCGACTCGTGCAGCATGGCGCTGTAGGTCACGAGGCTCATGTGCCGGCCTTCGCGGGCGATCCGCGCGCGGCCCACGGGCAGCGCCGTGTCCGGCAGGCGGTCGGCCTTGAGGTGGTAATAGAGAAACTTGTGCTCGCAGAAGATGACGGGGTCATCCAGCGCCACGGCCTCGAGCAGCATGCTGTACGCGTCCTCGACCGTGGCGGGCGTCATCACCACGAGGCCGGGGTAATGGGCGTAGATCGTCTCGAGGCACTGGCTGTGGAACGGCCCCGAACCGGCCGTGCCGCCGAAGGGCAGCCGCACCACCACCGGGCACGGCACGCCCGTGCGCCAGTACGTCGTGGCGGCGTGATTCACGATCTGGTTGAAGCCCACCGTCGAGAAGTCCGCGAACTGCATCTCGATGATCGGCCGCATGCCCTCGTAGGCCGCGCCCACCGCGAGGCCCACCATCGCGTCCTCGCTGATCGGGGCGTCAATCACCCGGCCGGGGAACTCCTTCGCCAGGTTCTTCGTCGCCTTGAACGCGCCGCCGAACGCGCCCACGTCCTGCCCGTAGATGAACACGCCCGGATGCTCGCGCAGCGCGCGGGCCTGCGCCTCCCGGATGGCTTCGAGGTAGGTGAGGCTCACGGCAGGGCGGCCTCCGTCGCGTGGGCGCGCAGGGCCGGCGACGCCAGCGCCACCCAGTCGTGCCGGTAGGGATCCGGCGCGGCCTCGCGCTGGACCAGGGCGACCGCCTCGTCCACCTGCCGCGCGATCTCCTGCCGCCAAGAGGCCAGCGCGGCGGCGTCCAGCAGCCCGTGCTTCAGGGCAAACTGCTCCGCCACGGGCAGGCAGTCCCGTCCCAGGCCGGACTCGCGCAGCTTCGGCGTCACGTAGTGCGCATCGTCGTGCTCGCCGTGGCCGCACAACCGCAGCAGCGACGCCACGACGAGCTGCGGCCCCTCGCCCTGGCGCGCGAGAGCCACGGCCTTCCGCAACGTCGCGAGGCACGCCAGCAGGTCCGTGCCGTCCACCTCGTGTGCGGCCACGCCGTAGCCCGGCGCCTTGTCCGCCAGCGTGCGGCAGGCGAACTGCCGGCTGCGCGGCGTCGAGTAGGCGAACTGGTTGTCCGCGACGACCAGCACGAGCGGGAGGTTCTCGACGGCCGCCTGGTTGAGGGCCTCGTGGAACGCGCCCGTGGACGTCGCGCCTTCGCCCAGCACCGCCGCACCCACGCTGCCCGCCTGCCCGCGCAGCTTGCGGGCAAAGAGCATGCCATTCACCACCGACACCATCGCGCCGAGGTGGCTGATCATGGGCAGCAGCCCCTTGCGCGGCCGGCCGCGGTGGACGTTGCCGTCGCGGGCCCGCATCGGGCCGAGCGGCGAGCCGAGGTACGTGCGGATGCCGTCCAGAAGATTCTCGCCGAAGGCCAGCCGGCCGGCGGTGTCGCGGATGAGCGGCGCGAACACGTCGCCCGGCCGCAGGCTCGTCCCGATGGCCGCGCTCAACGCCTCCTGCCCGCGCCCGAGATAGACGCCGCCGACAATTTTTCCGGCGCGGTACAGCGCGGCCAGCTTCTCGTCCGCGGCGCGCGCCAGCAGCATCCAGCGCAGCGCGGCCCGGAAATCCTCCGCGGCCACCCCCTCGGCGAGGGACGGTCGCGCATCGGCGGTGGCGGCAGGCACGCGGGAGCGTAGGCCGGACGGCGAGCGCGTCGCAACGGCGCAATCCTGCCGGCAGGGTCCCGGGCCCGGGCGTCCGGTTCCCAGGAAGCCCGGGGCGCAGGCCGTGTCGCCCTCGCACCGCCCCGCGCCGGCGATTGACGCCGCCCCGTCCTCCGCCACAGTCGCGGCATGCTTTCCCGCCGTGACGCCCTTCGGACCGCCGCCCTCGCCGCCGTCGCCCTGGCCGCCAGGCCGAGACTTGTCGCCGCCGAGGCCGCCGCGCCATTCAAGCTGCCGCCGCTGCCATACGCCTACGACGCGCTGGAGCCGTTCATTGATGCGCGGACCATGGAGCTGCACCACGGCAAGCACCACGGTGCCCAAGTGGACAACCTGAATCGGGCCGTCGCTGGCCAGCCGCTCATCGCCGCCATGCCCGCGGAGGCCCTGCTGTCGCGGCTGGACCAGATCCCCGAGGCCATTCGTACCGCCGTGCGCAACAACGCCGGCGGCCATGTGAACCACACCCTTTTCTGGTTTCAGATGAAGAAGAACGAGGGCGGCCGGCCCGTGGGCGGGCTCGCGGACGCGATCACAAAGAAGTTCGGCGGCTTAGACGCCTTCAAGGAAGCCTACTCCAAGACGGCGATGGGCGTCTTTGGCAGCGGCTGGGCCTGGCTGAACCTCGACCCACGGGGCGAACTCGTCATCGGCAGCACGCCGAACCAGGACAATCCGCTCATGGCCGGCCAGAAGCCGCTGCTCGGCCTGGATGTCTGGGAGCACGCCTATTATCTCAAGCACCAGAACCGCCGCGCCGACTACGTGGCTGCCTACTGGAACGTGATTGACTGGGAGGCGGTGGACGGCCGGTACAAGTCGGCCCGGGGCTGACAACCGCCCGGGCGTATTCCGCAGCCCTCCAGTTCAGGCCTTGGCCGGCCGCCAGCGGGGCGCAGCTCACCTTGCCACGTTGCCGCCGGAAGCGGCGGCCAGCGCCCGGCCGGCTTCGCCGACCTGCACGTCGAACGCCGCGGTGCGGACCTCGCCACCGGCCTTGAACTGCGCCCAGAGCCGGTACTCACCGGGTGCGGGGAACTCGTACGGGAAGCTCACGATCCCGTCCGCCGCGGTGCCGGTGCGCGCCGCCCAGACCGCGGCACTCTCCTCCAAACCTGGAAGCTGGCACATTGGATCGTCCTTGCCGAAGGCCACCTGGCGCGGGGCGCGGCCTTCCTCCCGCATTTCAAAAAGCTGCTGTGCGGCCATCGAAAACGAGCCGCCCGGATGCAGGTGCGTGAAGACCCGGCCCGCCCGGTCCCGCAGCACGAGGTGGCCGAACATCCCCAGATACGGCTCAAGCGCCGCAGGCCGGTTGGCGGCGGAAACCTGGAAGCGGAGCGAGACCGGCGTGCGGGCCATCAAAGGCCCGTCATCCAGCCGCTTGATCGCGTGGCCGTCGGGGAACGTGGCGGACCCTCCGGCGGGGGACGTGGTGAGCCACGCGTCGTCGGGGGACGACGAGGGCGGGGACGAGGACGGGGGAAGATGAACGCGGTTGGTGAGGGTTTCGGTGAAGCCGGTTTCGTAGGTGATCTGGCCGTACACCGCGTATTCACCGGCGGGCAGGGGGGGCAGCATGGTCTCGAACAGGTGGCGGTTCACCCGGATGGGATGCAGGTGGGCGAAGGCGTCGAGCCCCGGCTCGCGCACGAGGAAGAGGTGCATCAATTTCCCGTGGTCGGGCACCAGCGGCACCTCGCGCCGTGGGTCGTTCGGGGAGAGCTTGAGCTGGAGCCGCCGCGGGCCCGTCCCTTCGGCGACGACGGCTTGCACGGCGCGGGGCCGGTAGAGGCGGTTGTTGCGGTACTCGCCGGCCTCGGCCTGCCACCATTTCCAGCCTCCACCGAGCAGCAGGACGGCCAGCCCGGCCACGCCGGCCACGGTGCCGCGCGCGCCCCAGCGGCGTCGGGGTGAGGGCGCGTCCCCGGGCGCCAGCACGCTCTCGCGGACGGCCGCACCGGCGATCGCGATGAACAGCAGCACCAGCACGGCGCCCAGCCCGGCGAGGCCCGCACCCAGAGCGCGGGGCAGTCCCATCACGCGAGTGGCGGTGGAATTGACCGGGATCAGCGCCTGACCCTCGCCGGCCGCGCCGCTGAGCGCGACCTCCACGCTGAACGCACCGCTCTCCATGAACCACAGCTCGGCCGAGAACAGGTTCGTCTCGCCGCGGATGGGGCGGGCGACGTCGGGCGCCGGCGCGCCCTGCCGGCCGGAGTTCCACTTGAGCGGCAGGGCGGTGACCTCGCGCACGTCGCCGTCAAGGATGCGCACCGAAATCTCGGCCAGCCCCGGGATCACGTCGGGCGGGCGCACCATGACCCGCGCGGAGTACGGCCCGATGCGGCCCTCGTAAAAGACGGGCTGGTGCGCGAGGTCGGCGCGCGCGCAAGGCAGCAGGCCCAGCGCCAGCAAGGCCGCGGGCAGCAGCCCGGCAGGTCTGACCTGGCGGATCGCCACGGGGACGAGGACGAGGACGAGGATGAGGACGAGGAGGACGAGCACGGACGAAAGATCAGCGGCGCACCCGCGCCATGCCGTTGCCGAGCCAGAGACCCGCCCGACAGGCGGCGATGGCGAGGAGCGTGGCGATCAGGAAGGTCTGCCGGGTGGCGGGCCGGTTCCATTCCGGGCTGCTGACGCTCCAGAACTGGCGCTGCCATTCGCCCATCCGCTCGCCATAGCTCCAGTGGCGGTCCGCGCCAAAGAACCAGTTCTGCCCGCCCGGGCCGATGAGGAACTCCGCGAAATGCCACTGCGTCGCGAGGAACAGCCCGGTGAAGGCGAGGCCGCCGACGATCGCCAGCAGCCAGTCGCGCCGCCAGCCCCGGCCATGGCCGATCCAGCCGCGCACCAGGTCGAGTCCGAGGGCGGGCACAACGAGCAGCAGCGGAAAGGCCAGCGGGACGAAGTGGTCAACGGGATTGTAGATCGGCCCCAGCTTCGGCTCGCCGGGGAAGAGCGGCAGCACCCAGAGCATGGCCGCATTGATCAGCATGAATCCGGCGGCCATGAGCGTGGCGCCCCAGCGGAACTTCGAGGCGCGGGCAATCCCGAGGAGGTACACGGGATACGTCGCGCAGGAAGCGAGGCAGAAGACGTGGTTGCGCTGCTGGTTGGGCCAGCTCTCCTCCGTCAGGAACACGGCCACCATCGCGAGCAGCACCGCCCCGCCATAGACAAAGAGCCAGCGACCGGGCGCCGGTGTTCCGGGCGGGGCAAGGTTCTGTTCGCGCAGCACCAGCAGCAGCGCCCCCAGCACCACCGCGAACATCCCCAGCGCCAGCAACGTGTGTGGCGGGCTGAGGATCTCGACGTCGAGGCCGTAGGCGTCGTGCCACCAGTTGTCGAACGGAGCGGAGGTCAGCATCGCGAGGCCGCCCCACGCCGTGACCCACGCCCCCAGCGGGCCGCGGCAGCCCAGCACGCGCACGTACCCGCCGTGTTCGGCGGCCGGAGTGCGGAAGGTCGCCTGAAAGATCAGCCACGCCGCCGTCAGCCCGCCGAGGGTGCCGCCGAGGTAGATCGCCAGGTGCGCCGGCGTCCAAAACGTGTCGCGCCCGATCGTCCGGTGCCACGAGATGTCCCAGAGCACGCCCAGCACGATGCTGGTGGCGCCGAACATGACGACGCGGCTGACCCAGGACGTGGCCGAGGCGCGCGCCGCGGCGGGGGCGGACGGCAGTGCCGAAGGGGGGATGAGGACGGCGGCTTCGACCATGGGCGGCGAGGCTACCGGGATCTGGCGGGGTTTCAATCACGGGGTCTGGCGGATGGGAAATCGCGGATTGGAAAATGGGACATGGGAGAAGGGATTCGGGGTTTCGTGCTCGCCCTCGTCCTCGTCCTCGAAACCGTCCGAATGAACGAAGTCGACTACCTGTGGCCGCCCCGCACGTTGCGGCGTTGCTGCCCGGCCGGCCGCCTGCTTGGCTCCGCCCATGATCCCAATCCTGCATCGCGGCGCGATGCTGACCCTGGCGGCCGGATGGCTGGCCGTCCTCCCGTTGCAGGGCGACGGACCGGCCGACAACCGGTCTGACAACGTTCGGCCCATCCCGCCGCCCGGCGTGGCCATCGCGGCGGGTGACCGCGTGGAACTCTCCGCCCGCGCGGCGGTGCTCGCGGCGGAGCTGGACGCGCTGGAGAGCGCGTTGACCAACCAGCCCGCGCTGCTCGCCCGCCTCCCCGACGTGCGGGTGCCGCACAAGGCCGTGGACTGGGCGCTGCGGTACGACGAGTTTTACGACGCCACGAACGAGGTGACGGCCGCGCGAGGCCTGCTGGCGTTGGCGGAGGAGCGCGCGGCGCAGCTCCGCGCCGGCCGCTCCCCGTGGATCGCCGCCACGGGCCTCGTGGTGCGGGCGTACCGGTCGCGGATTGACGGCTCGGTGCAGCCCTACGGCCTCGTGGTGCCGGCGTCGTACCAGCCCAATTCGCCGCACCGCTGGCGGCTTGACGTGTGGTTCCACGGCCGCGGGGAGAAGCTGACCGAGCTGAACTTCATCCGCGAGCGGCTCGGCTCGCCGGGGGAATTCACGCCGCCGGACACGATCGTGCTGCATCCTTACGGCCGCTACTGCAACGCCAACAAGTTCGCCGGCGAGGTGGACCTCTTCGAGGCGCTGGAGGACGTCCAACGCACGCACCGCATCGACCCGGACCGCATCTTTGTGCGCGGCTTCTCGATGGGCGGCGCGGCGTGCTGGCAGTTCGCGGTGCATTACGCGGACCGCTGGGCGGGCGCGGCCCCGGGCGCGGGCTTCGCGGAGACGAGGGAGTTTCTCAGGATTTTCCAGCATGAGGCCGTCACCCCGCCGCCGTGGGAGCAGAAGCTCTGGCACTGGTACGACGCGCCGGACTACGCGGCGAACCTCTTCCACTGCCCGGTCGTCGCCTACAGCGGCGAGCAGGACAAGCAAAGGCAGGCCGCCGACGTCATGGCCGCCGCGCTCGCCACGGAGGGGATGAACCTCATGCACCTCGTCGGCCCGGGCATGGGCCATCGCTACGATGCGGCGTCCAAGGCGGAGATCGAACGCCGGCTGGCGGACATCGCCCGCCGCGGGCGCGACCCTTGGCCGAGGCGCGTCCGCTTCACGACGTGGACGCTCCGCTACGACCGCATGCATTGGGTGCGGGTGGACGGCCTGGCGGAGCATTGGAAAAGGGCGCGCGTCGGGGCCGAGGTGACCGGCCCGCGGACGGTCGTGATCCAGACCGAGAACGTCGCCGCGCTCACGGTGGACATGCCCGCCGGCTCGCCCCTGCTGGAGCCGTCGGGGCTCACATCCTTTGAAATCGACGGGGAGCCGCTGAACGCTGCGGCGGTGCGCTCGGACCGGTCGGTGCGGGCATCGTTCGTCCGGCGGGACGGGGCTTGGCGGCTGGCGGACGGCGGGGCCGAGGGACTGGCGAAACGGCACGGCCTGCAGGGGCCGATTGATGACGCGTTCATGGACCGGTTCATCTTCGTCCGGCCGACGGGCGTTTCGACGCATCAGGCTGCCGACGCCTGGGCCCGGGCGGAAATGGAACGGGCCATCAGCGAGTGGCGGCGGCAGTTTCGCGGGGACGTGATCGTGCGGGATGACATGGCGGTCACTGAGGCGGATGCGCGGGACGCCCACCTGGTGGCGTGGGGCGATCCGGAGTCGAACCGCTGGCTCGCGCGGCACGCGGAACGGCTGCCGGTGCGCTGGGCCGACGGCTGCATCGCTCTCGGGCGGCACGTCCTCCCCGCCGACAACCACCTGGTGGCGCTCATCCACCCCAACCCGGCGAATCCAACGCGCTACCTCGTGCAGAACAGCGGCTTCACCTACCGGCCCTACGACTATCTCAACAACGCCCGGCAGACCGCAAAGCTGCCGGATTGGGCGCTTCTCTCCTTGGCCGAGCCCGGAAAACATCATCGCCCGGCGGTGGTCGCCGCTGGATTTTTTGGGGAGCAATGGGAGACGATCGGTTCGGATCGTTGATCCGCAGGAACGGCTGGCATTGAACATTCAACTAGTTCTTCAGGAAATGGTTAGGACGATTCTAGGACGCCTCCAGGCCGGGCCATGCGGGTCGGAGGACTCCTGTGCCGCCGGTCGGGCCGCGCGTCGGGCTGGATTTGGAAACCTCGTGAACCGAAATGTTTCGCTTGACCCAGGGACGCGCAGGCTGCCATAACACGCGTGTCGTTTGGCAGGGCAATCCCTGCGCGCCGAATCTGACTAACCTGAAAAATCTGCCATGAGAACGTCTCTCGCTTCGATTCGCACTGCCGTTGCGGTTGGTTCTGTTGCCTACGCGTTCACGGCCGTCTCGGCCTTGGGCGTCACCGTTTTCGACAACACCCCCTCTCAGGTGGCGTTGTATCTCCCCAGCCCGGGGGTTGAATACGGCGATGAATATCGCCTGTCTGTCCCAGGGCTGACCTTGGACTCATTCGCCATCCAGTACTACAATGGCAACACCGCTCCTGGCACCATCAGGGTCTGGGTTCGGGCCAATGACGGTGGCGTGGACTCCAATAACGCTGCCAATCCTTCCCCCGCTCCTGGAACCACCCTCTACGTGGACACCGAGGCCACTTCTGTGAATGGTTCTGGAATTGGAAACTTCGGGCGTTCCAGTCTCGCCCAATTCGGCATCGGTCTTGGTGACCGGGTCACCATCACCGCTCTCTTCACGGTTCAGGACCGCACCTTGGCCGGGCTGATGTTGTCGAACAACCCTGAGGCAGTCGGTTGGAGCCCGAACGATTACTGGCAGCACACGGGTGCCGGAACTTTTGGGGCGCCTTTCGGGACTTACGGTGGCCCCCTTGCTCAAGGCAATCTTCTCGACGTGACGGCCAAGATCGGTGCCGTTCCTGAGCCCAGCACTTGGCTGAGCCTCGGTGGCATCCTCGCGATGGCTGGCTTCGGTGCCTACCGCCGCTTCCGGAAGTAAATCCGCTTCGCCGCAACCCATTCGGTGCGCTGCCGGGCTGCCTTCACGGGCGGCCCGGTTTGCTTTTCGGAGCGGAGTTCCCTTTGCCAAAGCCGCGTCTCCGGCAATCCTCTCCGCATCATGAAGACCACCCAGCTCCTAGTCTTGGCCGCCGCGGTCTGGCTGGGATTCCCGACGGCCGCGTCCGACTGGCCCATGTTCCGCGGCAACCCGCGTCTGACCGGCGTGACCGAAGCGACGCTGCCCGATGCGCCGGTGCTGAAGTGGAGCTTCAAGACCGGCGGCCCCGTCAAATCCTCCCCCGCCATCGTGGGCGACCGCGTGTTCATCGGCTCCGACGACTCGAAGCTCTACGCGCTCAGTCTCGCGGACGGGAAGAGGCTCTGGGAGTTTGCCGCCGACGGCCCGGTCGAGTCCTCGCCGCTCGTGCTGGATGGCCGGGTCTACTTCGGCAGTGCGGGCACCAACCTGTTTGCCCTCGACGCCCGGACCGGGGCCCGGCTCTGGAGCTTTGGAATCGAAGGAGAGGTCAAGAGCAGCCCGACTTGGGCACCGGCACCGGATGGCAAAACGCCCTGGCTCCTGGTCGGTGGCTACGACTTCAAGCTCCACTGCCTTGATGCGCTGACCGGCCGCGGCAACTGGTCCTACGAGACCGGCAACTACATCAACGGCGCCCCCGCCGTGGAGGCCGGTCTCACCGCCTTCGGTGGCTGCGACGCCATCGTGCATGTCGTCAATGTGAAGGACGGCACCAAGGCCCGTGAAATCGAGGCCGGCGCCTACATCGCGGCGTCCGGGGCACTGGTGGATGGAATCCTCTACGTGGGCCACTACGAGAACGAGTTCCTCGCCGTGGATCTCAGGACCGGCGAAGTGAAGTGGCGCTACCGCGACCGGGCCTTTCCCTTCATGTCCTCGCCGGCCGTCACGGCCGACCGCATCATCGTCGGTTCACGCGACAAGCGCCTCCACGCGATCAGCCGCGCCGATGGCCGCCAGGCGTGGGTCTTCCCGACCCGCGGCAAGGTGGAAGCTTCGCCCGTGGTCGCCGGCGACCGGGTGGTCGTGGGCTCCGATGACGGGCGGCTGTACGTGGTCTCGTTGGCGGACGGTCGAGAGCTGTGGAGCTACGAAGTCGGTGCTCCGCTCCAAGGTTCCGCCGCAGTCGTGAAGGATCGGGTCGTGGTCGGCGCGGATGACGGGACGGTGTACGCCTTTGGGCCGAAGTAGGCTGCCGTGCGGGCCCACGGAATTGATACGTACAGGTATCTTTCGGTTGCCCCGTCCGGCCGCGGGGCGCAAGCTTGCCCAAGCTGCCGAGGCTCCATGCCCACCATCGCTCCGCCGCCGACACCGGCCGCCCCGCCCTTCCAGAAGGAGACCACCGCGGGCAACTACTTCGTCGCCAACTATCCCCCCTTCGCCTTCTGGAAGGCGGAGGCCGTCCCGGGCTTTCTGGATTCGCTCGAAGGACCGCCCACCCGAACGGCTCCGCTGGGCCTCTATGCCCACATCCCCTTCTGCCGAAAGCGGTGTCATTTTTGCTATTTCCGGGTCTACACGGACAAGGATGCCCAGGAAATCAGGGGGTACTTGGACGCGCTCCTGAAGGAGCTCACCCTTTACGCCGGCAAGGCCGTGATCGGCGGTCGCCGGCCCAAGTACATTTACTTCGGCGGCGGCACCCCCAGCTACCTCTCGCCCGACCAGCTCCGCTTCCTCACCGAGGGCATGAAGAGCCTGCTGCCTTGGGATGCAGCCGAGGAAGTCACGTTCGAGGCGGAGCCGGGAACCTTGACCGACCACAAGCTGCGCGCCATCCGCGAGCTGGGGGTCACCCGGCTCAGCCTTGGCATCGAGCATTTTGACGATCACGTCCTCGAGATCAACGGACGTGCCCACCGCTCGAAGGAGATCGCCCGCGCCTACGCCTACGCCCGCGAGATTGGCTTCCCGCAGATCAACATTGACCTCATCGCCGGCATGGTCGAGGAGACGGAGGAGAAGTGGTGCGAGACCGTGGCCAAGGCCGTGGCCCTGCTGCCTGACTCGGTGACCATCTACCAGATGGAAGTGCCCTACAACACCGGCATCTACCGCCAGATGAAGGCGGAGGGCCGGCTGGTGGCGCCGGTGGCCGACTGGGAGACCAAGCGCCGCTGGGTGGACTACGCCTACGGCGAATTTGAGAAGGCCGGTTACACCGTGACCAGCGGCACCACCGTCGTCCGCGATCCGGCCAAGGTGAAGTTTCTCTATCGCGAGGGCCTCTTCACCGGCGCGGACATCCTGTCCGTCGGCGTGGCGAGTTTCGGGCATCTCGGCGGCGTCCACTATCAAAACCATCACGACTTCCAGCCCTACGTGGACGCCGTCAATGCAGGCCGACTTCCCATCTACCGCGCGTACCCGCTGCCGCCGGACGAAGCCTGCCTCCGTGAGTTCATGCTCCAGCTCAAGCTGGGCGAAGTGAGTTCCGCCAGTTTCGTCCGCAAGTTCGGCGTGGACCCGCGCGAACGCTTCGCCGGCCCGCTGGCCACGCTCAAGGCCGGGGGATTTCTCCACAACGGTGGCGACCGCATCGGCGTGACCCGGGCCGGCCTGCTGCAGATAGACCGCCTGCTCCACGGGTTCTTCAAGCCCGAGCATGACACCGGCAGGTATGCTTGAATCGCCGCCCCGGCCGGCCGCCGCGCCCGCCGCGACTCCGGCCCTGCCGGCCCGCGAGATGCTGGCGCCGCTCGACGGCTTCTACCACCGGGCCGGCCGTCCGTTGCTCGCGTTCGAGCCCCGGCAGGAGTCCGCGCTTCCGGAACCCGCCCGCTCCCTGCTCGTCCACGACCGGGACATGACCCGGACGCTCGAGCAGTTTCATCGTGGAACAATTCATCTCCAGGTGCTCTCCAGCCATCGGGCCGATGCAGGCTACTGGCGGGAATCGGTGCTGCGGCTGGACGGGTCCGGGTGCCCGGTCGAGTTCGGGGCGATTCACATCCATCTTGACCGCTTCCAAGACCCCTGGCGCCGGCTGATCCTTCAGGAACACCTGCCGCTGGGGGGAATTCTCAATGCCAGTGGACTTCCCTACTCGAGCCGGCCGGCCGGCTACTTCCGGGTCGTCGCCGACTCATTCATGGCCGAATCCCTGGGTGCGCGCGCCGGCGGGCCGCTTTATGGTCGCAGGAACACCCTGCGCGACCTGCAAGGCAGCCCGTTGGCCGAGATTGTGGAGATTCTGCCCCCGGGTACCGGGTAGCCGCCGGCCCGCAGCGTCTTCAGAAGTCCGTGTCCGCCTCTTTCAGGTCCAGTTCCTTGATCCAGATGTTGCGGTAGCGCACGTCGTGGCCTTCAGCCTGAAGCTTCAGGCCCTGCGGCGTGTCGGTGATGCCCTTGCCGCCGTCGTTGCCTCCGTCCACGCCGGAACGTGGGCCGCCCCAGACCTGGCTGATCGGCACGTTGGTGTGAACCTTCTGCCCGTTGAAGTACATGGTCACCCGCGGCTTTTCCTCCAGCTTCCCGTCGTTGAACCGCGCGGCGCGGAACACGAGGTCGTAGGCGTTCCATTTCCCCACGCCGTTGTAGGCATGGTAGGGCGACTCGCTTTCGTTGATCACTGCGCCCATGCCGTGCTTGGTCCGGTCACCATCCAGCACCTGGATCTCGTAACGGTTCTGGAGGTACACGCCGCTGTTTCCGCCCGGCTTCGTGATCAGGAACTCGACGTGCAGACGGAAGTCGCGGTGGGGCCGTTTCGTCACGATGTCCGCCGCGCCATACTTGCCGCCGTCCGCGGCCCGGTCGTCCGTCATCACACACGTGCCGCCGTCCACAGGGTCGGGCACGACCTGCCACTTGATCGGCAGCGACGAGGCGAAGCCCGGTCCCTGCCAGTAAGTCCATTTGGCGTCGAGCATCTCGCGTGAACCGTCCAGGACAAGCTCGGCACCCGGGGCCGGCTTCGCCCCTACTCCGAGATCAGGCCGGCCGGCGGCACGGGAAGGAAGGATGACGGCCAGCGTCAGGGCGAGGGCTAGGGCCGGGATCGCAGGCAGGGTTGGGAATTTCATGCGTGTGGAGGGAAAGTGAAGGCTCTTTGGGCGTGCTTCAAGCCGGCACTCCCGCATAGGCGTTGCTGCCTCGAGCACGGCCGTCGGCCCGGCGGGCGTTTGCCGCGCTCATGTTCCCACCGTCAGGCCGCCGCCGATTTCGGCCGCCAGCCTCCTCAGCGCCGCGGCGATACGCGTCCGTTCCGGCGCGCGGAAGCGATGCGCCGGCTCGGCCATGAAGTCGTCGCATATGCCGGCGCACGACAGCGCGCATTTCAGGCCCTTGATCCACGCCGACGAGTAGGAACCGACATGATACAGCGATTCACTTGCCTGCATCACCAGCCCATGCAGCTCCGCCACCCGGGCGAGGGCTCCGGCACGGTGGGCGTCGAAAATCTCAACGAACAGCTGCGGGAACAGGTTGGCGCCACCGCACACGCCGCCGTCGCCGCCTGCCGCGAGTGAGTCGGCCAGCTTTTCTTCCGGTCCGATGAGGATGGTCCAGTCCGGCCGCCGCTGTTTGAGCGTGAGCAGCTCCTGGTAGTAGTTCAGGTCGCCTGAACTGTCCTTCAGGCCGACGATGTGCGGGTGGTCGGCGGCCAGCCGCAGCGTCTCCATCCCGAGAGAAACCTTCGTCAGCGCCGGCATGTTGTAGAGTGTGAGCGGCAGCGGGAGATCCGTGGCCAGGTGGTCAATCCAATCAGCCAGTTCAGGCTGGCCGGCGGGAAAGTAGAACGGCGGCGCGGCCACCACGGCGGCCGCGCCCGCCTCGGCCGCGTGGTGGGCGATGGCCAGCGACTCCGTGAACGCGCAGTCCGTGATCCCGACCAGCACCGGCACGCGGCCGGCCACCTGCCGGCAGGTGCGTGTGATGAGCTCGCGCCGCAGGGCGTAGCCGAGGCCCGGCCCCTCGCCCGTGGAGCCCAGGATGAACAGGCCGTGAACGCCACCGCCCACGACGTGTTCGAGCAGCCGTTCGAGGCCGGCCACGTCGAGGATGTCGCGTCCCAAGAGCGGCGTGACCAGCGGCGGAATGATTCCGGAGAAGGCGGGCATGTTGGTCGGGGAATGGCCGGGAGATTGATTGAAGGGGTCAGTTCATTCAGGAGGCAATGGCCGCGCCCGGGAATTGAGGAGGCTTCCCGCCAGCAGCCCGGCCACCACCACCGTCGCCGTGCCGAAGACGCTGATCAGAAACTCATGAAACGGGCTGCGAGCCCACGGCGGCAGGCCGCCGAAGCCCGGCGAAAAGCTCATCCAGGTGATCACGAGCACGCCGAGGACGGTCGCCAGAACCGCGGCCGCGTTGCCGGCGCGGGAGATGCGGCCGAGCAGGAACAGCCCCAACACGCCGCCGCTGCCGATGCCCGCCAGCTTCCACCACACGTCCAACGCGCTCTTCACCTGGATCATTGCCAGCGCGGCGAGTGTCCCAAGGACGCCGACCACGAGGCTCGCCCAGCGCAGCACGCGCAGGCTGGCGCGGTCATCCGCGGCCGGGTTCACGTACCGGCGGTAGCCGTCGCACAGAAGCAGGGTGGCGGAGGAGTTGATCACGCTGCTGAGCGTGCTCTGCGCTGCGGCGAGCACGGCGGCGATGACCAGGCCCGCGAGGCCCGCCGGCAACGCGGTGGCGATGTAGTGCGGGAAGACGGCGTCGGCCTTCAACCCGTCGGGCATTAACTGCGGCTGCGCGGCGTAGTAGGCGAACAACGCCGTGCCGATGAAGAAAAACACCGCCGAGACCGGTAGATACAGCAGTGCGCCGAGCCAAACGCTGCGCTTCGCCGCGCGGTCGCTGGCGGCCGTGGCGTATCGCTGCACGAAGTTTTGGTCCGCACCGAAGTTGTTGAGGTTGATCACGATTCCGTACAGCAGCACCACCCAGAAGGTGGGTTCGCCCAGGCCTGCGCCGAAGCTGCCCAGGCTGAACTTGTGGTGCTCCGCCGCGATCTCGAACACGCGCCCCGGCCCGCCCGGCATCGTCATCAGCGGCAGCACCGCGCACAGCAGCGCGCCGCCGATCAGCAGAAAGCTCTGCATCACGTCCGTCCAAATCACCGCCTCCATTCCACCGACGAGCGTGTAAATCATGACGACCACGCTGGTGATCACGATCAGCGCCGGCAGGCCCAGGCCCGTGAGCGGCGCCAACGCCAGCGCCAGCAGGTAAAGGATGGTGCCCATGCGCGCGACCTGCACCAGCAGGTAGCAGGCCACCGCGTACGTGCGCGCCCACGGGCCGAAGCGCGCCTCCAGATGGGCGTACGCGGAGACCTCGCCCGAACGCCGGTAGAACGGCACGAACCACTTCACCGCCACCCACGCTGCCAGCGGGATCGCGAGGCTGAAGACGAACGGATTCCAGTTTGCTGCGTAGGCTTTTCCCGGAAGTGCGAGGAAACTGATGCTGCTCACGTAGGTGCCGAAGATGGACAGCCCTACCGCCCAGCCGGGAATCCGGCCCCCCGCCGCCATGAAGTCCCGCGCCGTGCGGTTGTTCCGTCCCGCCCACAGCCCGATGCACACCGTCGCCGCGAGGTAGAGCACGAGGATCGTGAGGTCGGCAACTAGGAGCGCGGCGAGCGGCATGCGGTGCTGCGGAGCTTGGCCTGCGGCCGGACCGGGAGACAAACCCGTTTGCTCCGGCGTTGCGGTGCCGCCTGCCCGCGGCCCGCCATCCGACCGGAGGACGATTTCGCCGCCCGTTTCCCATTTTGACGCTTTCCCCCCGGCTTCTAAGCTCGGCCGCCATTTTGGCCCTACCAACCATGCCCAAGCTCTCCGTCTCCGACCTCCCGCTCACCGGCCAGCGTGTCCTCATGCGCGTGGATTTCAACGTCCCCCTCGACGAAAAGGACGGCCGAATGGTCATCACCGATGAGACGCGCATCCTTGAGACCCTGCCCACCATCAAGCTGCTCACCGGCCAGGGCGCCCGCGTCATCCTCGCTTCCCACCTCGGCCGGCCCGACGGGAAGCGTGAGCCCACCATGTCCCTCGCGCCCGTGGCCGCGCGCCTCGGCGAGCTGCTCGGGCAGCCCGTCGCCTTCGCCGAGGACTGTGTGGGCGCGCCGGCCGAGGCCGCGGCGGCGAAGCTCGCCAACGGCGGGATCCTGCTGCTCGAAAACGTCCGCTACCACGCCGCCGAGGAGGCCAACGACCCCGTCTTCGCCGCGCAGCTCGCCGCGCTCTGCGACGTGTACGTGAACGACGCCTTCGGCACCGCCCACCGCGCCCACGCCTCCACCGCCGGCGTCGCCTCCATCGTGGCCGCGCGCGGCGGGAAGTGCGCCGCCGGCCTCCTCATGCAGCGCGAACTGCAGTTCCTCGGCGACGAGCTGGAAAACCCCGCGCACCCCTTCGTCGTCATCCTCGGCGGCGCCAAGGTGTCGGACAAGATCAAGGTCATTGACCGCCTGCTCGAGAAGGCCGACGCGATGATCATCGGCGGCGCGATGGCCTACACCTTCAAGCTCGCGCAGGGTCACAAGGTCGGGAAATCCCT
>JBJXFY010000150.1:0-34012 GCA_046155815.1 Limisphaerales bacterium
TCCGCCTCCCGTGGCCCGGCGCGGTCGCGCCCAGCGGTTTTGTCCGCCTGCGGGCCGACGAGTCGCCGGACCCCGGCCATCTCGGCTTCCGGCTGCCCGCGACCGGCGGCGCGATCAACCTGTACGACGCCACCGGCGCGGAACAGAGCCGGGCCACTTACACGGCGCAGACCGAGGGCGTGACTTCCGGCCGCGTGCCGGACGCCACGGGCCTGCCCATCCGCCTGCCTGGCACCCCAAGCCCGGGCGCGAGCAACTTTCTCGCCTTCGTGGACGGCCCGCGGCTGAATGAGTTCCTCGCCCGTAACCAGGGCGTGATCACCAACTCACTCGGACGCGTCGCCGACTTCATCGAACTCCACAACCCGGCCGCGACCAACGTGCCGCTCACCGGCTTCAGCCTGAGCGTGGGCGACGCCGAGCCGGGCGAGTGGGCCTTCCCCGCCGGCGCGGTGCTGCCCGCCGGCGGCCATCTTGTCGTGTGGGCCGATCCGGACGTGCCGGCCACGACCAACGCCGCACCCGTGCTGCAGCTTGGCCGCGGCCTGCCCGCCGAGGGCACGACGCTGTGGCTCTTCAATGACCGCGGGCAGGCGCTCGACCGCGTCGCCTTCGGCGCGCAGCTCGCGAACCTTTCCGCCGGCCGTGATGCGGGCGGCCCGTGGACGCTCCTCGTCCGGCCGACCCCCGGTGCCGCGAACGACACCGCGCGGCCGCTGGGCGATCCTTCGCTCGTGCGCCTGAACGAGTGGATGGCCGGTGGCGACGACTTCGTGGAGGTCTTCAATCCGTCAGAACTGCCCGTGAACCTCGGCGGTCACCTGCTGACGGACGACCCGTCGCTCGCCGGCCGTACGAACCGCGTCCTCGCGCCGCTGACCTTCGTGGCGCCGCAGCGCACGCGGCATTGGCACGCCAGCGGCGAGCCGGAGCGCGGCCCTGACCACCTCGGCTTCCGGCTCGACGCGCGCGGCGAGACGCTGCGGCTGCTCTCACCCTTCGCCGCGATCATTGATTCCGTGGACTTCCCGCCGCAGTCCCCCGGCCTCTCCGAAGGCCGCTGGCCCGACGGTTTGACGAACCTCGTGCGCTTCATCGGCTCCGCCTCGCCCGGCGGGCTGAACTGGCTGCCCTTCGACGGGCTGGTGATCAACGAGGTGCTCACGCACACCGACGCCCCGCTCGAGGACGCCGTCGAGATCGCCAACTTCTCCGGCACGGCCGCCGACCTCTCGGGCTGGTGGCTGAGCGACGACGCGGATCAGTTGAAAAAATCCCGCCTGCCGGACGCGCCGCCGCTCGCGCTGGGGGCCTTCACGGTGCTGTACCAGCGGGCCTTTGGTGCCTTGGCGCAGGGCACGAACGCCTTCGCCCTCAACTCCGCGCACGGCGGCGAGGTCTGGCTCAGCGAGGCCGGTGCGGAGGGCGTGCTCACGGGCCGGCGGGCGCACCTCGCCTTCCCCGCGCTGGCCAACGGCGAGTCGCACGGCCGCGTGCCGACCAGCGTGGGCGAGGATCTCGCGCCGCTCGCCGCGCGCACGCTCGGCCAGGCGAACGCCGCGCCGCGCGTCGGCCCGATCGTCATCACGGAGGTCCACTACCATCCGATGACGCCGCTGGCGGGCGTGCCCAAGGAGAATCCGGCGGACGAGTTCCTCGAGCTGCACAATCCCGGCCCGGCGGCGGTCAGCCTCTTCCATCCCTTCGCCACGACCAACACCTGGCGCGTGCGCGGCGGGGTGGACTTCGAGTTCCCGCCGGGCACGGCGCTGCCGGCCGGTGGCCACGCGCTGCTGGTCAGCTTCCCGCCGACGAACACGGCCTTCGCCGCCATCTTCCGCGCCAACTTCAACGTGCCAGCCAACGTGCCGCTCTACGGCCCCTTACGCGGCCGGCTCGCGAACGAAGGCGAGGCGATCCGCCTCGAACGGCCGGACAATCCGCAGGGGCCCGGCAGCCCCGACGCCGGCTTCGTGCCGTGGCTCGGCGTGGACCGCGTGGCCTACGCGTCCGCCGTGCCGTGGCCCGTCGCGGCGGACGGCACCGGCCAGTCGCTGCAGCGACGCCGGCCCTCGTTGTACGGCAATGACCCGCTGAACTGGCGCGCCGCCGCACCCACTGCCGGCCGCCCGGCCACCGCGCCCGCGGACGACACCGACGACGACGGGATGCCGGACGACTGGGAGAACGCGAACCAGTTCGACCGCCTGAACCCCGCGGACGCCGCCGGCGACGCGGACGGCGACGGCGTCTCCAACGCGCTCGAGTACCTGAGCGGCACCCTGCCCCGCGACGCGGCGAGCTTCCTGCGTGTGGACATCGCGCGGGACGGCACGGGCACACGCCTGTTCTTCCGCGCCGTGGCGGGCCGCAGCTACACGCTGCTCTACCGCGACCTCGCCCCGGGCGGGCGCTGGCGGCGGCTTTACGACGTGCCGGCCGCCGGCGTGAACCGCGACCTCGGCGTGCCTGATCCGACGGCCGGCAGCCTCACCGAACGCTACTACCGCCTCGTCACGCCCGCGCGGGCGGCGGGGGTGGAGTGATGGCAGGTGGGATGAATGACCGGTGAATCCACATCGTCCCGGCACGCTTTCTTCCTCGCCCCCGGTTGCACTCTCCGATGGAGAGGAGGTAGGGCCGCCGGCCGTTCTACCGGTCTTCAGCGGCGGTTGGTATGGCGCGGCCCGACGATTCTTCTGGTATCCCCGGCCCGTGCATGGCGTTCTCCCGATGCCCGCCGCCTCTCGGTCGAAGGGTCGTTTCCATGCTGTTGTGCCTCCACCGGAACGGACGCCTCTCCGCCGCGCTCTGCGGCTTCCTGCTTTGCCTCGTGGCGCGGCTGCCGGCGGCGGAGGTCCGCATCCTCGATTCCGGACTCACCGGCGACAGACGCTTCCTCGTGCAGCCGTCGGCGGTGGCGGGCCACTATTTCATCCTGCTCGACGGCCCGGACCCGGCGGCGGTGAACCGCGCGGTGGACGTCGCCCCGGCCGCCGCGTCGCCGCGCGTGCTGGGTGCGCCCGCCAACCCCGCCGGCACCGCCTTCTTCCGCGTGCATGCCGTGCCGGTGGACGCGCCCGTGGACAGCGACGGCGACGGGATGGACGACCTCTTCGAGCTGGAGCGCGCGCCGCTGCTCAACCCTCTCGACGCCGCCGACGGCCCGGTGGACTCCGACGGCGACGGCGCCACAAACTTTGAGGAGTACCTTCGCGGCACCGAGCCGGGCGTGCCAGATGGCAGCCCGGCAAGGCTCACGCTTTCCCCCTCCAATGGCGAGGCCGACGTGGCGGTGACGCGAGAGACGGTCGTCTATTTCTCCGTGCCGCTGGCGACGAACGCCGTGCTCAACACGACGATGCTCCGCGCCGAGTTTGGCGGCCGGCGGATGCTGTCGCGCGTCGAGCTTTCCTCCGACCGCCGCAAGGCCTCGATCTTTTACCTCGAAACCCTCCCCGGCAGCGCGCGGGTGAACGTCATCGTTGAGGGCGACCAGCTCCGCAATGCCGCGGGCGTGGCGGTGGACGCGGACGGCGACGGCGTGGCTGGCGGGCAGGGACGGTTCTTCTTCGACACGGTCAACCTCACGCCCGCGCCCAACACCGTCGTCGTGGGCCAGGTGTTCGCCTCGGAACTCGTTCCCGGTCCCGGCGGCGGCAGCACGAACCGTCCGCTGCCCGGCGTGACGATCACCGTGGACGGCCGCGAGCAGGAGCTGCGCGCGACGACCGATGCGGAGGGTCGCTTTACGCTCTCGCCCGCGCCGGCCGGGACGTTCTTCGTGCATGTGGACGGGCGGACCTCGCCGCTGAGCCAGTGGCGGACCGGTGCCTACTATCCGTCTGTGGGCAAGGCGTGGGAGGCGGCCGCCGGGCAGACGAACCTTGCCGGCGGCACCGGGACGATCTACCTGCCGCTGATTTCGGCGCAGGCACTGCAAAGCGTCAGCGCGACGGAGCCCACTCCAATCACTTTTGCGCCGGACGTGCTGGCGCAGCATCCCGAACTGGCCGGCGTGGAGATCACCATCCCGCCGAACGCGCTCTTCAACGACGCCGGCACGCGCGGCGGCCGGGTCGGCATCGCCCCCGTCGCGCCGGACCGCCTGCCGGAGCCGCTGCCGCCCGGCCTCGACCTCGGCCTCGTCATCACCGTGCAGACGGACGGCCCGCAGAACTTCGACCGCCCCGTGCCGGTGCGCTTCCCGAACACGCCGGATCCCGCCACCGGCCAGCCGCTCCCCCCGGGCGCGAAGAGCGCGCTCTGGAGCTTCAACCACGACACCGGCCGCTGGGAGATCGTCGGCCCGATGACCGTGACGGCGGATGGGCGGTTTGTGGAAACCGACCCCGGCGTGGGCCTGCTCCAGCCCGGCTGGCACGGGCAGCGGCAGGGCACCTCCGGCAGCGCGCCGCCCGGCCCGCCCCCGCCGGACTTCTGTGACAAGGTCGCCGAGTACGCGCTCGGCAGCACGCTCGGCTGCGCGGGCGGCAAGGCGCTGGCCGGCGCGCTCAAGGGCGCGGGCGGCATGGTCATTGACGCCGTGGGCAGCACGCTGCCGGGCGAAGGCGTGGTCGCCATCATCGCCGGCAGCGCCGGCACGTACATCGTGCGCGAAGGCACCTTTGGCGACCCCGGCGGCTCGATCACCGACGCGATCCAGTTCGAGAAAATCTGCTGCGCGTGCCTCGCCAAGTTCGGGGTGGTGGACTCGCTGGGCTGCGGCAGCGTGCTCCCCCAGTCGGTGCGCAGCGCGCTGCGGGCGCGCCGGCAGCTTGCCTCCGCGGGCCTCCACCAGGGCGCCGTTGTCAGTCAGGCACCGCTGGAACTCCTGCGCTTCAACGCCATCGCCGCGCTCGAGGCGGCCACGGCCCGCTTCGTCACCAATGCCCTGCGCCACCTCGATCTGGTGACTCTTGGCCGGGCGCTTGCGGGCGGCGCGACGAATGACGCGCAGGTGTCCCCCGCCGTGCTCGGCGAGCTGCAGGCCATCCAGGCGCAGCTCCTCGCACTGCCCGGCGGCGCGCGGCCGGCACCGTTTTACCTCGGCCTCCTCGGGGCCATCCAGGACGCGGAGACGAAGGTCATGGAGCTGTTCAACATCACCGGGGCCGGGCCGGCGCTGTACCGTCTCGACAACCTCAATACCGGCACCACCCAGCGCGGCAAGACCGACGCCCGCGGCGGCCTTGGCGACCTCATCCTCGCCCCAAACAACAACTACCGCCTCACCCGCCTCGACCTCGCCACGCTCATCGTCGCTGTCAGCGAATTCGCCAGCGCGGACACCGGCCGCCGCACCGTAATCCCGCGCGGCTTCTGGCTGCGCGACGACGCCGCGCCTCCCGACGCCGACAACGACGGACTGGACGACGTGGCCGAAGGCGTCGTCGGCACGAACCCCGCAAAGGCCGACACGGACAACGACGGCCTGAGCGACGCCTTCGAGGTGCAGAACGCCTCCGACCCGCTCGGCGGCCTCTTCGTCGCCACCGGCGTCATCGGCGGCGCGGACACGCCGGGCACGGCGGTGGACATCTGTGTGCAGGGCAACACGGCCATGGTCGCGGACGGCGCGGCGGGCGTGACCCTGTTCGACATCCGCCGGCCGCAGCAGCCGGTCGCGCTCGCGCAGGTGGATACGCCGGGCTACGCGCGAGCCGTGGCGTGCGCCGGGGACTTCGTCTTCGTCGCGGACGGCGCCGCCGGGCTCGCCATCCTGGACGTCGGCAGCCCCGCCGCGGCGCGCGTCACGCGCAGCATCGGCTTCGGCGCGGAGGCGCTGGCCGTGACGGCGGTGAACGGCCTCGCCGTCGTCGGCCTCGCGGACGGCCGGATCATCGTCGTGGACCCCGGCACCGGCCGCGTGAACGCCGTGGCCAATGCCGGCGCGCGCGTCTCCGACCTCGTCGTCGCCGACGGCGTGCTGTGGGCCGCGACGCAGAACGCGCTCGCGTCCTTCGCGCTCCTGCCGGGCGCGGACCGCCTCGTGCCACAGGGCTCGGCGCCGCTGCAGTTCTTCCCGGAAGGCATCACCGGCCGCCGCCGCCTTTTCGTGGCCGACGGCCGCGCCTTCGTCACCAGCTACCCCGGTTACGAAGTGTTCGACGTGGCCAATCCCCTCGCGCCGGTGCGGCGCGGCGACGCCGTGGACCGGGGTCCAAACTCCTTCAAGCAGATCGTCCCGAACGGCGGCGGCCTCGGCGTCGCCGCCGTGGGCGTGAACCCCCGCGACGACGGCACGCAGGACGTCTCGCTCTACGACGTGCGGCAGGACGCGGCCACGACGAACTTCCTCGCCACGCTGCCCACGCCGGGCATCGCCCACGCGCTGGCGCTGCACCGCGGCCTGGCCTTCGTGGCCGACGGCGCGGCCGGCCTGCAGGTGGTGAACTACCTCGCCGCCGACACCGCCGGGCAACCACCGACGGTTTCCATCGTGTCGCCCCCCGGCGGCGCGGGAGTTGAGGAAGGCTCGACCCTCGTGTTCCGCGTGCAGGCCGCCGACGACGTCCAGGTCCGCAACGTCGAGCTGTACGTGGATGGCGCGGTGCTGGCGGATGACGGCGCCTATCCCTTCCAGACCTCGCTGGTGGTGCCAACCCTCGCGTCCGGCCGCAGCAACCTCGTGCTGCGCGCCCGTGCCTTCGACACCGGCGGCAACGCCACCTGGACCCCCGTGATCACCGTCGTCATCGGGCCGGATGTCACGCCACCGGTGGTGACCTACGTGACCCCGGCGGATGGCGGCATCGTGGGGGAGTTGGGCGGCGTGCGCGCCACCTTCGACGAACCGCTGGCTCCCGGCTCCGTCAGCAACGCGCTGCGCGTCTGGCGGCTGGGCACCAACGAAACGCTGCTGCCGGGCGAACTCCCCTCCGGACCGCCGGTGCCGGGCCTGCTGCGCGCCGAGGGCCGCTTCCTCTTGCTCAGCTTCACGAACGTCCTGCCGGCGGGCGACTACCTCGCCCAGATCGAGAGCGCCGTCACCGACCTCGCCGGCAACCGCCTGGCCGCGCCCTTCCGCTGGCGCTTCCTCGCGCAGGACTTCATTGACCAGGACGGCGACGGCGTGGAGGACACGCTGGAGGCATCGCTGGGACTCAGCCCCGGCAGCGCTGACACCGACGGCGATGGTATCCTCGATGGCGACGAGGACCGCGACGGCGACGGCGTGCCCAACGCCTGGGAACGCCTCCTGGGCGCCGATCCCGCCAACCCGCGCAGCCTGGATCCCACCCGCCTCGACGGCGAAGTGGACACCGATCTCGACGGCCTCTCCGACTGGCGCGAAGTGCGTCTGGGCACCAACCGCGGCGTGCCTGACACCGACGGTGACGGCTGGCCGGATGGCGCGGAAGTGGAACTCCTTACGAAGCCGGGTGACCCGCAGTCCGTGCCGCGGCTGTTCGACACACGGAACCGCGCCGAGCTGTTCATTTTTGGCCCATCGGATCCGGTGTTCGGCGGCGGGCGTGTGCCGGTGACACCGGCCGTTGCGCCGATTCTTTTCCTGCCCGGTACCGCCGGCAACGGCGGCTTCGGTGGCCTGCCGGTCACGCCGTCGGTTGCGCCGACGCTGCTGCTGCCAGGCCGTTCGGCGGACGGTGCGTTCGGCGGCCTGCCGTTCTCGCTGCCGCCTGTGACCCTCCGCATCGCCCAGCCATGAATTTCCCCGTCCTCCATCCCTTTACGCCCATCGCCATGAAGACCCTGCTGTCTCCCGGAATGCTCGTCGCACTGGCCCTGCTGGCCGCGCCGCGCCTGCCCGCCGCCACGTTCAGCACCGGCAGCGACGGCTCGTACGGCGCGCTCACCATCACGAACAACACCGTGCTGCCCGTGACCAGCAACGGCGTGTTCCACTGCACCACCATCACCATTGGGGAGGGGGCCACGCTCAGCTTCACGCCCAACGAGCTGAACACGCCCGTGTACCTGCTCGCCCAGGGCGACGTGAGCATTCTGGGCGCAATTGACGTGGGCGGGCAGAACCACAACGTGGGCGCGCGCGGCGGCCCGGGCGGCTTCGCCGGCGGGGCATCGGCCAAACCGGGCCTGCCGGCGGGCGACGGCCACGGTCCGGGCGGCGGTGGCGGCGGGGCCTCGACTGACTCAGGAAGTCCCGATTACCCCGGCAATGGCTCGTTTGGCGGCGTGGATGCGCGCACCGGCTCGACCCTGCACGGCCGCATCTACGGCAACTCCCTGCTGGTGCCGCTCATCGGTGGCTCCGGCGGCGGCGGCCGGCCCGACGGCTACGTCGGCGGCGGCGGCGGCGGGGCCATTCTCATCGCGTCGGACACCTCGATTTTCGTGACCGGGGCCATCCGGGCACGCGGCGGTGTGGGTGTATTCTTCGCTTCCGGCAGCGGGGGCGGCGTACGCCTCGTCGCGCCGGCTTTCAACATGACGGGCTTCGCCGTCATTGACACCCGCGGCGGCAACGAGGCGTGGACCGGGCGCATCCGCATTGACCGCCTCAGCGGCGGCACCTTGCACAACCTCTATGGCGTCAGCTCCATCGGCAGCTTCATGTCCGTCTTCCCGGCCGGCCTCGCCTCGCTCGTCTTCACCGAGGTCGCCGGCACCACGATTCCCGAAGGCTCCACCGCCGCGGCCAGCCTGCTGCTGCCCGTCGGCGCCTCGACCAACCAGACCGTGAAGCTGCTCGGCCGGAACTTCGTCGGCACCGTGCCCATCGAGGTCGCCGTGACGCCGGAGAACGGCCCCACCACGTACTTCGAGGGCAACCTCGTCGCCGCGCCGGACCGGACGGGGACCGCGACCATCGGCATCCAGGTGCCCGCCAACGTGCCCGTGAGCCTCTACGCCTGGCCAAAGTAGGCGTTCACAGCGCCAACGCAGCCACGCCGCCCAGCAGGCCGACACCCCACAGCACCGCCACGGCCTGCGGCCGGGACAGACCGGCGCGCACGAGGCGGTGGGAGAGGTGGTTCGTGTCGCCGATCCAGAAGGGCTTCCTCTGCCGCGTCCGCAGCCAGACGACACTGGCGAGGTCGGCGAGCGGCACGATCAGGATGAGCAGCGGCCCGAGCACGGCGGCGCGGCTGGGCCGGTCGCCGGTGTAGAAGCTCGGCAGGATCGCCAGCACCGCGAGGAGGTAGCCGGTGACGTGGCTGCCGGCGTCGCCGAGGAAAGCCGCGGCGCGCGGAAAGTTCCACGGCAGGAAGCCGAGCAGCGCGCCGCAGCCGAGCAGCGCGATGGCCGCCACGAGGTACTGCCCGTGCCGCGCGGCCACGAGCGCGAAGAATCCGGCCGCCCCCGCGCCGACGCCCGCGCCGAGGCCGTTCATGTTGTCGAGGAAGTTCACCGCGTTCGTGACTGCCACGATCCAGAGCACCGTCACAACGAGGCTGAACGCCACGCTGGGCACGAAGAGCGTGACCCGCACGCCGGCCAGCGCGACCAGCGCCGCGAGCGCGAACTGCGCGGCAAACTTCGGCAGCGCCTTCAGCTCATGCCGGTCGTCCAGCCAGCCGAGCAGCAGCATTCCGAGCGTGCCAAACAGGATCGCGGCGAGCTGCCCGCGCCGCGCCGCCAAGCCGTAGTCGAGCTTCGCGAGCGCCGCCGCATCCAGGCCCGGCAGCGCGCCGCCCCCGCCCGCCAGCAGGAGCACCAGCGCGCCGCCCGCCAGCGGCGCCAGCAGGCCCGTCATGACCGCGAAGCCGCCCGCCAGCGGCACTGGGGCGTCGTGGATTTTTCGGCCGCCGGGATCATCCACGAGGCCCGTGCGCAGGCACCACGCGCGCCACAGCGGCAGCGTGGCGAACGACGCGAGGAATGCGCCGAGCAGCGCGCCGAGGTACAGGTTGAGCGGGAAGTTCACGCGGGGTGGGCGGGTTTCAGGAGCCGGAGATACAGCGCGTGCAGTTCGTCCACCATGCGCGCCACGGAGAAGTTTTCCCGGACGAGTTCCCGCCCGGCATTGCCGAGACACGTCCGCAGAGCGGCGTCATCGGCGAGCTGGATCATGCGTGCGGAAAATGTGGCCAGGTCGCCCGGCGCGACGAGGAACCCGGTCCGGCCTTCGAAGCAGACCTCGCCAGCGCCGTCGCAGTCGTAGGCCACCACCGGCCGGCCGGCGCCGAGCGCCTGCGGCAGCGCCCGCGGCAGTCCCTCGCGCCGCGACAAGTGAACGAGCACGTCCATCACCCCCATGAGCGCGGGGACTTCCGCCGGCTTCACCAGGCCGGTGAAGGTGAAATGCGGCGTCAGCCCGCGCCGCGCGACCTCCGCCTCCAGCCGGCCGCGCCAGGCACCGTCGCCCACGAGCAGGAACCTCGCGTGCGGCACGCGCGCCACGATCTCCGGCGCAGCAGCGATCAGTTCGTCGTGCCCCTTCAGCTCGAAGAGGCGGGCCACCTTGCCGATGACGAATTCCTCCGGCCGCAGCCCGAGGCGATGGCGGAAGCCGGGATCGTTCGCCGCGGCAAGGAACGGCGCGAGGTCGAAGCCGCTGAACACGCGCGTGTACTGCTCCGGCCGGCCGATGCCAGCGTCGAGGTACTGGCGCTTCATGGCGTCCGCGACGACGACGAAATGATCCGTGGCGCGGGCGGCGCGGCGCTCGGCAGCCTTGAAGAGCACGTTGGCCAGCGGGCCTTGGAACGGACCAAACGACGGGCCGTGGACGGTGTGGACGATGCACGGTACGCCGGCGGCACGGGCGGCGAGCCGGCCGAGGATGCCCGCCTTGCCGCTGTGCGTATGGACCACGTCGGGCCGCTCCGCGCGGAACCGCCGCTTCAGTTCCCGGTACGCGCGCACGTCGAGCCATGGCCGGACCGGCCGGACCAAGGACGGGACCAACGCGAAGAGCCCGGGCACGGCGGCGACGAGCGGCTCGAGCGAACCCTCGGGGCCGGTGGTCGGGCCGCTGAGGAGGCGAACTCCGAGGCCGGGCTTCTCCCGCAGGCCGAGGACGGAGGCGACCGTGTTTTCCTGCGCGCCGCCCACGACGAGGCGGGTGATGACGTGGGTGACGCGCATGGCGGCCGGGCGGCCGTCACCCGCCGGCGCGGGCCTTGGAGATCTCCACGAGCCGCTCGCGGGCCTGGCGGGCCTGGTCGGAGCCGGGAGGCACCTTGTCGAGGAAGCGCTCGAAGTTCCGGCGCGCCGCGGCGAACTCGCGGCGCTGGAAGTCGAGCTCGCCGAGGTGGAACCACACGTCGTGCAGGCCGGGCGCGAGCTCGCTGAGCGCGCGGTAGTCGCGCGCAGCGTCGTCGTTGCGCTTCAGCGCGGAGAGGGCGAGGGCACGGTTCACGAGGGCGGGGATGTTGTTGGTCTGCCGCGCGAGGAGCGGATCGAGCGTCAGCACCGCGCCGGCGAAGTCCTGCATCGAAATCTGCACGGCGCTGCGCGTGACCACCGGCCGCATGTCCGCGGGCTGCCCCGCAATGATCTGGTCGAGCACCGCGAGGGCGTTGGTGAACTCGCTGGCCTGGACATACACGCGCACGAGCGTCTGGAGCGGCGCGAGGTCGCCCGGCCGGGCGGCGGCCACCTGGCGCAGCGTGCGCTCGGCGGACCGGACGTCGCCCAGGTTGAGACGCGCGAGCGCCTCGATGTCGCTGAGGGCATCCTGCTGGTCGGCACTGAGCGTGGCGGCGAAACGGGCGCGGATCTCCTCCACTCCCCGCAGCGCGACCGCCGGATCGCCGACCCGCAGCTGGGTGCCGGCGAGCGCGAGGGCGACCGGCAACGAATCGGGCCGCAGTTCGGCGGCGCGGGCAAAGGCCTCGGCAGACTGCCGGACCAGGCCACCGTCGCCCATCACGGCCCCGAAGGTGAACAGGTGGTCCGGCTCATCCGGCGGTCCGGAGTAGAGGAAGAAGCTGCGGAGATCGCGGAACACCAGCGGAAGGCTGCCGGCGCCCAGCAGGCGGACCGGCGGGTTCGTGCCGGTGGACGCCTGGAGCCCGGCATTGAAGACCCGGTTGGCCTCGGCGATGAAGTTGTTCGTATCGAGGCGCGCGGCTGCCCCGAAGAAGCGGCCGGCCTCGGCGGAGTTCCCGGTGCGCTGGAGCAGCACGCCCCAGGTGTTCAGCGCCCGGCCGTAGATGCCGACGAGATAGGCCGCGTCCGGAGCGCGGAGCACGCGCATCCGCTCGGCGCCCTCGGGGCGGACGGCGTCCTCACGCGCCTGCAGCCAGGACGCCTGCGCGGCGGCGACGGCCGGGGCGAGCGGTGGCGCGGGCCGGTTCGTGTGGCGCAGCGTGAGCTCGAAGACCGTGCCTGTGGGCGTGGCGTGAAACGCCTCGAAGTAATAGCCGAAGCTCGGGTGCAGGTAGAAAATGCGGTTGGACGCGCTGAGCAGCGCGACCTGCTGCACGAGCGCGATGTCCGGCAGCGGGTCGGGCAGTTGTTCAAGGATCAGTTCCGGCCAGCGGCCGGCATGACGGCGCGCGAGGTGCTGCTGGTACGCGTGCAGGGGCAGGTACCGGGTGTCGAGAAAGACCGGGCGCACCGCGGCCGGGCGGGACTCCGTGGCGGCCGCGGCGAGCATCAGCAGGCCCGGATCGTCGCTCAGGGCGGCAATGCCGCCCGCGGGCAGGCTGTCCGCCAGCCGGCCGGCCAGCTCGCGCAGCGCGGGGGAGTTCTGGGCGCGGAGCTTGGGAAGATTGCGGGCCCCGAGCGCGATGCCGCCTGCGACCAGCACCAGGGCAAGCACCCAGGCGGCCGCCCTGCCTGCGGCCTCGCCGCCGGCCGAGACGCGAACCGTGCGGCTCTGCGACGGCTCCCCGAGCACGAGCAGCAGATACCCGGAGAAATAGCCGATGCTCAACGCGCCGAGAAAGTAGAGCGGCAGGTACGGCAGGCCGAAGCCCAGCACCCGCGGCGAGAACGGCGGATCGAACGTCACCCCCACGCACGCCACCAGGAACGCCGCGTGGATCACCCGGAACATCACGTTCGTGACCGCCGAGCCGGCCGCGCTCAGGTCGCCGAAGGACGACGCCCACCGGACGCCCATCACCAGCAGCGGCAGCACCGAGGTCAGCCCGAACATCAGCAGCAGGTACTTGGGAAAGCCGGCGATGATGGACTTCTGCAGGCCCAGCTCGATGCGCAGGAGCTGGAACAGCGAGGCCGGGTTGCCGCCGAGCTTCTGCACCACCGGATTGAACAGGATGAACGCCAGGCCCGCCGCGGCGCACAGCATCGCCCGCGTGAGGAAACGCCCGTCGAAGAAGCGGATGCCCTTCACCCAGATCATCGCGACGAGGAACAGCGGGAGGAAGCCCGTCATGCCCCAGTTGCCCACGGCGGCGAAGGGAGCGATGAACGCCACCGCCAGCAGCCAGCGGTCGGCCGCCTCCGCCGCCGCCACGCGGAAGCGCAGGATGGCGAACACACAGAAGGCGAAGAGGAGCAGGCTCACCATCTCGCCCGTGAAGGCGGTGGCGTGCTCCCACCAGGTGATCTGCAGGCCGGCGAAGAGCGCCGCGACCACTGGAGGCACCCAGGCCAGCGGCAGGCTCAGGAAGGCGAAGTCGCTCTTCTCCCGCTGGCGTTGCTCGCGCGTGCGGTCATGCGGCAGCAGCACCACGCACTTGGCCAGCAGGCCGAGCGCGAGCGTGCCGCAGACGGCGGCCAGGAGGTTCAGCGCGGCGGGCTGCGCCGCCGGAGCCAGCAGGCGGATGGGCGCGGTGAGGAGCCAGACCGCAGGCCCAAGCTGGCCGGGCAGCCAGTCCCAGCCCGCCACCTTCGCGACGGCCGGAAGGCTTGCGACGCTCATCCACGGATGCCGCGTCAGGAGAAACAGCACCAAAGCCCCCGTCGCGACCATCCACGGGAGCACGAAATGCACAAAGCGCGAATGCTGGCGGGTAGCCATGGGTTCTTCCCGGAATCCTGCGGAATCCGCCACCGGCGGCGCAAGCCGCCTCACGCCGTCAGCGAAGAAACCGCACGTCCGCGACGCATTCGACGTGCTGCGTCTGCGGGAACATGTCCAGCGGCGTGACCGTATCCACCCGCGCCGGGCCGCCCTCCGTCAGCAGCCGCAGGTCGCGCGCCAGCGTCGCCGGATGGCACGACACGTAGAGCACCTGTGCCGGCCGGGTGACCCGCAGCGTGTGCACCAGTGACGGTGCACAACCCGTGCGCGGTGGATCCACCAACACGGCCGTCCGCCCGGCCGGAAACTTCGCCAGCAATGGCGGCAGCCAGGTCTCCGCCGGGCCGGCGACAAACTCGCCGTTCGTCACACCGCGCCGGGCGGCGTTGCGCCGGGCCGCGGCGATGGCGTGCCCGTCAATCTCGACCCCGGCGAAAGACTCCACGACGTCCGCCAGTTCGAGACTGAAGAAGCCCACGCCGCAGTAGGCATCCACCAGATGCCGCACGCCGGCGTCGCGCAGGCGGCCGCGCACCGTCTCCACCAGCCGGGGCAGGAGGTGGAAGTTGTTCTGGAAAAACGAGTCGCCCGGCACGTCCCAGCCGGGCGGCGGCACGCGCAGCACGCGCTTCAGGCCGCCGTGCGCGGGCGGTTCGGCACGCCAGACGGCGAGCTGGCCGTTGAGGTCCGGCTCCGCGATGGCACAGGCCGTGATGTCCAGGACCTCGCGGCTGGCCGGCCGCAGGAAGCCCACGACCGTCCGGCCCTCGCGCCGGTGATGCTGGCTGCGGACCATGATGCGGTTGCGGTAGCCGTAGGGCGCGGGGCACGGGACCACCTCGCCGACCACCTCCGGCGGCAGGCCGCCCAGACGCTCCATGAGGTTCGCCACCTGGCGGCGCTTCCAGCGGACCTGCGCCATGTAGTCGAGGTGCTGGTACTGGCAGCCCCCGCAGTTCCCGAAGTACGGGCAGCGCGGCGTGACGCGCTCCGGCCCGGCCTCGATCACCTGCAGCAGCCGGCCGCGCCCATGCTTCCTGCCGACTTCGGTGAGTTCCGCCTCGACCCGTTCACCGGGAATCGTGAACGGCACGAAGATGACGAAACCCTCCACGCGCCCCACGCCCTCACCGCCGAAGGCCAGATCGTCCACGCGCAACGTGACGCGGTCGCCGGGATGCAGGCCGGGTGCGGAAGGGGCTTCAGTCATCGGAAGGCGCGCAGCATGCCAGCCCGGATGCTCGCCGGGCAATCCGCCGCCCGCCGCGCAAAGAAAAAGCCCGCACCGGGGAGGCGCGGGCGCGAAGAACGGCGGGGATCAGGACTTCTTGCCGTCGGCCTTGGCGGGCGCGGCTTCGCCGGCATCGGCCGGGAAGTCCACCCATTCGAGGATGGCGGTCTCGCCGGCGTCGCCGCGGCGGGGGGCGGCGAGGCGGACGATGCGGGTGTAGCCGCCGGCGCGGTCCTTGTACACGGGCGCGATCTGGTCGCAGAGGATGTGGACGACGTCCTCGGTGGAGCGCCACTTCTCACGGAGCGCCTTCCCCTTGGTGCTGGGCGTGCCGGTAAAGTGCGTACGGGCGTGCGCGTGCAGGCGGGCGGCGAGCAGGCGGCGGCAGTGGACGTTCTCAGCGAAGGCCTTCGCCTTCGCCTTGTCATCCGCGGCGCTGCCAGCGGCAACCACGGCGGCCTGGGCGCGCTTGCCCAGAGTCAGCATCTTCTCGGCGACCGGCCGGGTGGCCTTGGCCTTGGCGAGCGTGGTGGTGATGCGTTTGTGCTTGATGAGGCTGCGCACGAGGTTGGCGAGCATCGCGTTGCGATGTTCGCCCGTGCGGCCGAGCTTGGCGGTGCTCTTGCGGTGGCGCATGGCGGCGGTGGGCTAGAGGGTGGCGGTCGGGGCGGCCGGCTCCTTGGGCGCCTCAAGCACGTCGGCTCCGAAGGTCATGCCGAGTCCGAGGCCGAGCTGGGCCAGCTTGTCCTTGATCTCGTTGAGGGACTTCTTGCCGAAGTTGCGGTACTTGAGCATCTCCTGTTCCGTCTTCATGGCGAGCTGGCCGACGGTGGTGATGTTCGCGTTGTTGAGGCAGTTGGCGGCGCGGACGGAGAGCTCGATCTCGTTGACCGACATGTTGAGCTGCTTCTTGAGCTTCTCCTTTTCCTCGTCCTGGCGGGTCTGCTCCTCCTCGAACTCGACCGCGTTCTTGTCGTAGCCGACGAAAACGTCGAGGTGGTGCTGTAGGATGGCGGACGATTGCAGCAGCGCGTCGTCAGGCGTGATACGGCCATCGGTCCAGATCTCGATGATGAGCTTGTCGTAGTCCGTACGCTGGCCGACGCGGGCGGCCTCGACGGTGTAGCGGACGCGGGTGACCGGGGAGAAGAGGGAATCGATGGCGATGACGCCGATGGCCTGGTCGGGCTTCTTGTTCTCATCGCCGGGGCAAAAGCCGCGACCGACCTTCACCTCAAGCTCCATCTCGAACTTCTTCTTGCGGTCGAGCGTGCAGATATGCTGCTTGGGATTCACCAACTCGAGCTTGTCGTTGAGCTGGATGTCGGCGGCGGTGACGACGCCCTCGCGGTTGGCGCTCAGCAGGAGAGTCTGCGAGTCGCGGCTGAAGTTCTTGAACTTCACCTTCTTGAGGTTCAGCACAATGTCGGTGACATCCTCGACGACGCCGTCGACGGCGGTGAACTCATGCATCGCCCCGTCAACCTTGACGGAGGTGATGGCAGCCCCCTCGAGCGAGGAGAGGAGAACGCGACGGAGGCTGTTGCCGATGGTGTGCCCATAGCCGGTTTCAAACGGCTCCGCGGTGAACTTCGCGTAGATGGGCGTGGCGGTCCCGTCTTCCTTGACGAGACGCTTGGGCATTTCGAAGCGGCCGAGTCGGACTGGCATGGTATTGGTGGGGTGGCAAATGTAATCTGCCCGCCGGGATGGATCCCCGCTGGGTCCGGCGGGCCGTGTATCTGCCTGAAGCCTCCGTCTGGAGGCCTCGGTTGGGTTCAGCGGGAATAAAACTCGACGACCGCCTGCTCGTTGGCGATGGGGTTGATGTCCGCGCGCGCCGGGAGGCGGACGACGGAGCCCTTCAGCGCATCCCGGTCAAGGGTGAGCCAGTCGGGCACGGCGCGGCTGGTGGAGAGCTCAAGGCCACGGAGCGCGAGCTGCCGGGACGCATTGCCCTCGCGGATGCCCACGACATCGCCCGGGCGCAGGGCGCAGGAGGCGATGCTGACCTTGCGGCCGTTCACCTTCACATGGCCATGATTGATGAACTGGCGGGCACCCGGGCGGGTGGCGGCGAGGCCGAGATTGTACACCACGCTGTCGAGCCGCGTCTCGAGGATGCGAAGCATGGTTTCGCCGGTGACGCCGCGCTGGCCGACGGCCTTCTCATACACGCGGCGGAACTGGCGCTCCATCAGGCCATAAAAATAGCGGAGCTTCTGTTTTTCGATCAGGCCAAGGCCGTAGTCGGAAACCTTGCGGCGGGACCGCGCGCCATGCTGGCCGGGCGGGTAGTTCTTCTTGCCTTCCTTCTTGGAACTGGCCATGACCGCAACGCCGAAGCGGCGGTTGATGCGGTTGCGGGGACCGGTGTAGCGAGCCATGTGAGTGGAAAAGGGATTGGACTAGACGCGGCGCTTCTTGCGTGGACGGCAGCCGTTGTGGGGCACAGGGGTGACGTCCTTGATCGTGGAAATTTCGAGGCCGATGGCCTGGAGCGCGCGGATTGCGGACTCGCGGCCGGAACCTGGGCCCTTCACGCGGACCTCGACTTCCTTCATGCCGTGGGACATCGCCTGGCGGGCGGCGTCCTGGGCGACCTGCTGGGCGGCGAAGGCCGTGCTCTTGCGGGAGCCGCGAAAGCCGACGCGCCCGGCGCAGGACCAGCCGATGAGGTTGCCCTGCATGTCGGTGATGGAAACCTGGGTGTTGTTGAACGTGGCCAGGATGTTGGCAACACCACTGGTGACGTTCTTGGAGCCCTTGGCCGTGATGATCTTGGCCGGACCCACGTCAGTGCCGAGCAGCTCGGCGGCGGTGGGGGCGGCGGCCGGAGCTGGTACGGCGGCTCCGGCCGCCGCCCGCGCCCCCGCTTCGCCTGCCGGCGCTGGATCTGCGAGGGTGCCGGTCGCGGCCGCGGCCGCCTTCTTGGCACGCGCGGGCTTGGCTTCGGCGCCTTCGCCCTTGGCGGGCTTCTTGGTCTCGGGGGAATCAGCCATGAAATGCAGCGGTTAGTGGATGCCGGTCTTCGCGTTGGGATTGCGCTGCACGCCGACAGTCTTGCGCGGTCCCTTGCGGGTGCGGGCGTTGGTCTGGGTGCGCTGGCCTCGAACGGGCAGGCCGCGCAGATGGCGAACGCCGCGGTAGCACTTGATGCCTTGGAGGCGCTTGAGGTTGAGGCCGATCTCACGGCGCAGGTCGCCCTCGATGACGTAGCCAGCCTGCTGGATGGCACCGACGATGTGGGAGATCTGCTGCTCGCTCAGGTCCTTGGCGCGGATGGCGGGATCAATGCCGGCCTTGGCGAGGATGACCCGCGAATTGGCGGGGCCAAGGCCGTAGACGTAGCGGAGGGCAATGTCGATGCGCTTCTCGCCCGGGATATCAACACCAATGATGCGTGGCATGGTCGGTCAGGTTCAGCCTTGGCGCTGTTTATGGCGGGAGTTCGAGCAGATGACCCGAATCACGCCCTTGCGCCGGACGATTTTGCAGTTCTCGCAGATTTTTTTCACCGAAGCTCGTACTTTCATGACTCGCTAAAAATGAATCGTGCCGGCGGGGCGGCAATTCTCAAGCCGCCGCCAGCACGGGTTCCACCAGAGCCGGCCGCCCGGCCACCACCCCGCCGTCCGGTTCGTGGACGGTAAGAATCTCGGGATCGCCTTCGGTCACCAGGACCGTGTGCTCAAAATGGGCGGAACTTTTACCATCAGCCGTGACCACCGTCCAGCCGTCATTCAGCACGCGGACTTCCTTCACGCCGGCGTTCACCATCGGCTCAATCGCCAAGGTCATGCCGGGCCGCAGCCGGGGAGAGGCCTTGCCGCGCTCCACAAAGTTGGGAACCTGCGGCTCCTCATGGACCTTGCGACCGACGCCGTGGCCGACGAACTCGCGAACGATGCTGTAACCGTGCGCCTCCACAAATTCCTGCACGGCGCGGGAAATGTCGCAGACGCGGTGACCAGCACGAGCTTGGGCGACACCTAGGCCGAGCGCACGCTCGGTCACGTCAAGCAGGCGCTGGGTCTCCAAGCTGCAGCCGCCCACTGGAACGGTCAGCGCGTTGTCCCCTACGAAGCCACCGAACAGGACACCCACGTCCAAGCTCACCGTATCCCCGAACACCAGCCGCCGAGGCCCCGCGAGGCCATGCACAACCTCCTCGTTCACGGAAATGCAGACGTGGCACGGGTACTTTCGGTAGCCGAGGAAGGCGCTGCGGGAGCCGTGTGCGCGCAGCCGTTCCGCGGCGTACGCGTCCACGTCCCGCGTCGTCATTCCGGGCTGCACGCATGCCGCGACTTCCTCCAGAACGCGACGCGCCACACGGCAGGCCTGCCGCATCGCTTGGACTTCGCGGGGAGTTTTCACCGGAATCATGACCGGTCCGCCGGGCAGGCGCTGGATGGATGGATTTTCACCGACTGTGGTGTTTCAGGCTACGGCCGCGAGCACCCGCGCGCGGCCCGGACTAAAAGCGTCCGCGCACCTTCCCCTTTTTGAGGAATCCATCGTAGTGGCGGTTGAGCAGGTACGTCTCCATTTGTCGGAGCGTGTCGAGGAGCACGCCGACGGTGATAAGGATGCTGGTGCCGCCAAAGAACGTGGCGACCACGAACGGCACATCCATGAGCCGGTAGAGCAGCACCGGGAAGATAGCGATTGCCGCGAGGAACAGGGCACCTGCCAACGTGAGGCGGCTCATGGCCCAGTGCAGGAAGTCGCTCGTGGCCTGGCCGGGCCGGACGCCAGGAATGTAACCGCCATGCTTCTTCAGGTCGTCGGCGATCTGGATCTCGTTGAACATCGTGGCAACCCAGAAGTACGAGAAGAAGATGATCATGCCCGCCTCGAGCGTGAAGTACGCCCAGCTCGGATAGGCGATGAAAGCGGCCAGATCGGACAGGATCTTCAGGTTGAAGGCCCGGCCGGCCATGCTGAGACCCTTCTCGGGGAACATCAGGATGGCCTGGGCGAAGATGATCGGCATGACGCCGGCATAGTTCACGCGCAGAGGCAGGAAACTGCTCCCGCCCGGCACCACCTTGCGGCCGACAGAGCGCTGCGCGTATTGCACGGGAATCTTCCGCAGAGCCTGGGTCACGGCGATCACCGCGGCCACGACCGCAACCAGCAGCAGCACCAGTGCGACCGCATGGAAGAAACCCTTGCCGCCCTCGCCGCCGGGCGGGTTAAACATGCGCCACACCTCCTGCAGGGTCATGGGCAGGCGGGCGAGGATGCCGATGGTGATGATCAAGGACACACCGTTGCCGATGCCGCGGTCCGTGATCTGTTCGCCCAGCCAGACCAACAGCATGGCCGCGGTGGTCAGCAGCAGCACCGTCTGGATGCGGTACCACCAGATGGGTTCCATGATGACAAGGCTGCCCTCGAAGCCTTGGAAGAGCGCATCCGGCCGCTCCCAGCCCACAGCCATGAAGAAGCCCTGCCCAAGGCAGAGCAGCAGGGTGAGATAGCGGCTGTACTGGGCGATCTTCATGCGCCCGCCCTCCTCGCGCGCCATTTTGCTAATGCTCGGCACAAGTGCGCCAAGGAGCTGGATGATGATGGTGGCGGAGATGTAGGGCATGATGCCCAGCGCGCCGAGGGCGCAGCGCTCCAAGGCGCCGCCGGTGAACATGCTGTACATGCCCATCAGCGAGGAGCCGCCGGCCTGCTGGGCGGCCTCGGTCAGGAAGGCGGTCAGCTTCGCGCCGTCCAAGCCCGGCAGCGGGATGATGGCAATCAGACGGCAGACGGCCAGGATGCCGATCGTGAACAGAATTCGCGACCGAAGCTCCGGAATCTGGAAGCAATTCGCGAACGTCTGGAAAATGCGGCGGACCATGCGCGGGCGGGGCGGCAGTGAATCAGGCCGCCGAAGCCGGGGACGCGGAGGGCGCCTCGACGAGACGGCACTCGCCGCCAGCCTTGGCGATCTTGTCGCGCGCGCCGCCGCTGAACGCATGAGCCACCACAACGAGCCTGCGGGTCAGCTCGCCGTTGCCGAGTATCTTGATGCCATCGGCGGGGCCGGTGGCGAGGCGGTGCTTCCGCAGGAGCGCCTCGTCCACCACGGTGCCCTCGTCGAAGCGGTTGAGCTTCGTGAGGTTCACTGCAAGGTAGCGTATCTTGAAGGCGGCGTTGTTAAAGCCGCGCTTGGGAATCCGGCGGATGAGCGGCATCTGGCCACCCTCGAACCCGATGCGGATGCTGCTGCCGGAGCGGGCCGACTGGCCTTTGCCGCCACGGGAGGAGGTCTTGCCGTGGCCGCTGGATTCGCCTTTGCCCAGGCGCTTTTTGGGGTGCCGCGCGCCAGGTCGCGGCTTCAAGGTGTGCAGACGCATGGGAAGATCTTCAGTTCTGGATGGGGGCCGGACGGAGGCCGCGGGCTCGGAGGATGTCGTCGCGCAGGCGTAGGCGGCGCAGCCCGGCAAGAGTGGCCTTGGCCACATTGGCGGCGTTCTTGGAGCCTAGCGACTTGCTCAGCACGTTGCGAACGCCGGCAACCTCAAGCACGGCGCGGACGGTCTTGCCCGCAATCAGTCCGGTACCCTGACTGGCTGGCTTGAGCAGGACACGGGCGCCGTCAAACTCGGAAAAGATCTCGTGAGGGATGGTATGCTCCCCGATGGAGACGCTGAGCATCGCCTGACGGGCCACTTGGGTGCCCTTTTTGATCGCCTCGGCCACTTCGGCAGCCTTGCCCAGCCCGATTCCAACGCGGCCCTTGCGATCGCCGACAACGATGAGCGCGCTGAAACTGAAGCGGCGTCCGCCCTTCACAACCTTTGCCGAGCGGTTGATGTAGAGCACCTTTTCGGCGAACTCACTGGTCTTGTCGCCGTCGCCGCCGGGGCCGCCAGGACGTCCGCGCCGCGGACCGCCACGGCCGCGGTCACCGCCGCCGCCCGGACCGCCACGGCCGCGCCCAAATCCGCCACGGCCGCCACCACCGCCGCCGCCACCGAAGCTAGCGGGGCGTGATTCGACGGCTGGCACCGTGGGCGCCTTGCTCGCACTGTTCACTTGATCGGACACGTTGCTTTTCTTGGTTAGAACTTGAGGCCGGCCTCGCGCGCGGCATCCGCCAGCGCCGCGACCTTGCCATGATACTTGGCCGCTCCGCGGTCGAAGACGACCTCGCTGATGCCGGCAGCCTTCGCGGCGTCCGCGGCGAGTCCTCCCACGATCTTCGCGGAGGCGACATTGGCCTTCAGGGGGACGGCCGCTGCGGCGGCCTTGCGGCGACTGGAAGCGGACGCGAGTGTCAACCCGCGCTCGTCATCAATGAACTGCACGTAAATGTGCTGGCCGCTAAATTTCACGCTCATGCGCGGCCGAACCGATGTGCCGGATACGCGTTGCCGGACACGCCAGTGGCGCCGGCGGGCGAGGTCGAGTTTTTTGGAGATGTTCATGTGCCTTCTAAGGGCGAACGGGAATGGCCGTTACGCCGGGTCACGGATTATTGGACCGTCTTGCCTTCCTTGCGCTTCACGCGCTCGTCGCTGTAGCGCACGCCCTTGCCCTTGTAGGGCTCCGGCGGGTAGTAGCTGCGGATTTCCGCCGCCACCTGACCGACGCGCTGACGGTCCGGGCCCTCAACGGTGATCTTGGTGTTTTCCTCGACCGTAATCTTGATCTGTTCGGGGATGGCGAAATGGACGGGGTGCGAATAGCCCAGGCTGAGATTGAGCACCTTGCCCTGCACGGCGGCCTTGAAGCCGACGCCTTGGATCTCGAGCTTCTTGACAAAGCCTTCGGACACGCCCCGGACCATGTTGCTGGCAACGGCGCGGGAGAGACCGTGGAAGGCCCTGGACTGCGCCGCGTCATCGGGGCGGCGGAACACCACGGTACCGTTCTCGATTACGGCCTCGGTACGGCCCGGGAGGGTGAAGGCCAAGCGGCCCTTCGGCCCCTCCACGTGCAGGTCGCGACCCTTAACCTCGACCTTGACCTTGGCCGGGATGGGAACGGGAGTCTTGCCAATTCGGGACATAGGGGGACGATGATTACCAGATGGAACAGAGGAGCTCGCCGCCCACGTTCTGCTTGCGGGCTTCGTCACCGGTCATGATGCCGGACGAGGTGGAGAGAATGATGACGCCGAGCCCGCCGCGGATGCGGGGAATCTTCCCGGCGGGCACGAAGAGGCGGCGACCGGGCGTGCTGAGGCGACGCAGCCCTTCGATCACCGGCTGGCGGCCCTGATACTTCAGGGTGAGCCGGAGGCTCTTGCGGGCGGCGCCCTCGACGGCGGTCTCGGCCACGTAGCCCTCACGCTGAAGGATCCGGGCGATGCCCTCCTTGAGACGCGAGTGCGGGATGGTCACGTTGGGGAGCTGGGCCCGGGACGCGTTGCGCACGCGGGTCAGCATGTCGGCAATGGGGTCGGAGAACATGTTACCAGCTGGCCTTGATGACGCCGGGGATGAGGCCGTTGAGGGCCATTTCGCGGAAGGTCAGGCGGGAGATGCCGAACTTGCGGAGGTAGCCGCGCTTGCGGCCGCTCAACTTGCAGCGGTTGGACAGGCGCACGGGACTGGCGTCCTTGGGGAGCTTGGCCAAGCCGGCGTAGTCCTTCTTCGCCTTGAGTTCGGCGCGCTTGGCGGCGTGCTTCGCCACTGAGGCGCGTTTGCGCTTCTCGCGCTCGATCCATGAAGTCTTGGCCATAGCTTTATCGGCCCTCCGCGAACGGCATGCCCATCAGTTTCAACAGCTCCCGCGCCTCTTCGTCGGTGCGCGCGGAGGTGACGATTGTGATGTCCATGCCCTGGGGGCGCTTGATCTTGTCGAGTTCGATCTCGGGAAAAATGGTCTGCTCCTTGACGCCGAGGGTGTACGAACCCCGGCCATCAAAATGGCGCCCGCTCACGCCGCGGAAGTCACGGATGCGCGGCAGCGCGGCGGCCACGAGGCGGTCAAAGAACTCGTACATCCGGTCGCGCCGCAGGGTCACCTTGCAGCCGACGGACTGCCCCTTGCGAAGCTTGAAGTTGGCGATGCTCTTCTTCGCCTTGTTGATGATGGGCTTCTGGCCGGTGATGGCGGCCAGGTCCTTGGCGGCGTCGTCCACGGCGTGCTTCTCAAGCGAGGCGCTCACGCCCATGTTGACCACGATCTTTTCGATCTGCGGCACCTCATGCACGGAGCCGTAGTCACGGCGGGACCGGAGCGCGGGACGCACCTCGTCCACATATTTGCGGTAAAGACGGGAGTTCATCGGTTCAGGCGGCAGGGGCGGCGCGGCGGGCGCGGCGCTCGTCATGTTGGGCAGCGAGCATCACGTTCGAGACATGGATGCTGCCCTCGAGCTCGATGATGGCGCCATTCGGGTGCTGCTGGCTCTTGCGCATGTGCTTCTTGACCATTTTCACCCCCTCGACGACGACGCGTTGCTTGTCGCGGAGCACGCGCAGGATTTTCCCGCGCTTGCCGCGCTCGGTGCCGGAGATGACGACGATCTCGTCGTCCTTCTTGACGTGGAATCGCTGGCGCATGGCTTCAGATGACCTCGGGGGCGAGGGAGATGATCTTCATGAACTTCTTGTCGCGGAGCTCGCGGGCCACCGGGCCGAAGATGCGCGTGCCACGGGGATTGTTCTCCTTGTCGATGATGACGACCGCATTCGAGTCGAAGCGGAGGTAGGAACCATCACCGCGGCGGATGGCCTTGCGGGAACGGACGATTACGGCGTTGCAGACCTCGCCCTTTTTCACCGCGTTGTCCTTGCCGCTGGCGTCGGAGGCGGCGTCCTTGATGTGAACCTTGATCACGTCGCCGACGAAGCCGTAGCGCTGGTTGGTGCCGAGAACGCCGATCATCGCGGCGCGCCGGGCGCCGGAGTTGTCGGCCACATCGAAAATGGAACGTACCTGGAACATGGCGGATGCGGGGTCAGGCGGTCAGCGGCTGGGTATCGCGGGCTTTCTCGACGACCTCGACGAGTTCCCAGCGCTTGGTGCGGGACAGGGGGCGCGTCTCGCGGATGCGGACGCGGTCGCCGAGCCCGGCCCGCTCCTGCTCGTCATGGGCATAAAACTTCTTGAAGCGCGTCACGATCTTCTTGAACTGGGGATGCGGGACGCGACGCTCAACGCGGACTACGATGGTCTTGGTCATCTTGTCGGAGACGACCTCGCCGACGCGCTCCTTGCGGACGGGAATCTTGGGCTGGGTTTCGGACATGACTTCAGGCGGCTGGGGCTTGGCGGCGGCGCTGGGTGAGCGCGGTCTCGAGGCGCGCGATATCCCGGCGCAGCGTGCGCAGGCGGGCGGGCTTCTCGAGCTGCGCACTGGCCTTCTGCAGGCGCAGGTTGAACAGCTCGTGGCGCAACTCCGCGCCCTTGGCGCCGAGCTCGGCCGGGGTGAGGTCCTTGAGTTCGGAAAACTTCATGGCGCTCAGGAAAGCTTGTGACGGGCGATAAACTTCGTGCGGATGGGCAGCTTCGTGGCCGCCAGGCGCATCGCTTCGCGGGCCATCGCCTCGGGCACGCCGTCCACCTCGAAAAGAATGTTCGCGGGCCGGATGACGGCCACCCAAGACTCGACACCGCCCTTGCCGGTGCCCATGCGCACTTCGAGCGGTTTCTTGGTGAAGCTCTTGTCCGGGAAGATGCGGATCCAGACCTTGCCGCGCCGCTTCATGTGGCGGGTGATCGCCACTCGCGCAGCCTCGATCTGCTTGGCGTCCATCCAGCACCGTTCGAGCGCCTGCAGGCCGAACTCGCCGAAGGCGACGGTCGCGCCGCGGGACGCGATGCCGGTGCGGCTTCCCCGCTGCATCTTGCGGTACTTTACTCGTGCGGGCATCAAGGCCATGTCAGTCTCCTGGGAAAACGGGTGGGTTCAGGGTTCGGATCAGGCGGGACGCTCGGCCTTCAGTGACGTCGGCGGGGCAGCGGGTTTCTCGGGCTTTCGCTCCCCTTTGCAGATCCAGCACTTGACGCCCAGCTTGCCGTACATGGTCTTCGCCTCGGCGAAACCGTAGTCAATGTTCGCGCGCAGTGTGTGGAGCGGCACACGGCCCTGACGGTATGTCTCCACGCGGGACAGCTCCGCACCGCCGAGACGCCCGGAACAGCGCAGCTTGATGCCGTCGGCCCCCTTCTCCAGTGCGAGCTGGATGGCCTTTTTCATCGCCCGGCGGAAGGAAATGCGGCGCTCAAGCTGCATGGCGACGTTCTCGGCCACGAGCTGCGCGTCGGTCTCGGGGCTCTTCACCTCCTGGATCTCGACGTAGACCTCCTTGCCCGTCAGGCGGCTGAGATCTTCCTTGATCTTGTCGATCTCCGCGCCACGCCGGCCAATGACGAGGCCCGGACGCGCGGTGAAAATGGTGATGCGGCAACGGCTGGCTGCGCGCTCGATGGCGATGCGCGGAACGGATGCGGATTCCAGCTTGCCCTTCAGCAGCGCGCGGATCCTGGAATCCTCAAGGATGAGCCGGCTGTAGTCCTTTTTGCCGGCATACCACTTGGACTGCCAGTCCTTGGTGACGGCGACGCGCAGGCCGATCGGGTTGGTCTTTTGTCCCATGTTACTCGTCGGAAAGAACGATCGTGATGTGGCAACTCCGTTTGCGGATCGGGCCGGCAGAGCCGCGGGCCTTCGGGATGAACCGCTTGAGCGTGCGGGCCGTGCCGGCCACGGCCAGCTTAACGCGGAGCGTCTCAGGCTTGAGATTGTTGTTGTTCTCCGCGTTGGCCATGGCCGACCGCAGGGTCTTGTGGACCCAGAAGGCCGACTTGCGGGGCACCGCCTTGAGCACAGCCTCGGCGTGCATGGCGTTGAGGCCCTGGATCTGCCGCACAACCTCGCGCATCTTCTGCGCGGACATGCGGACGTTACGGGTGATGGCGCGTACTTCCATGGCTACTTGGCCTCCGCCTTGGCGGTGTGGGCGCCGTGCTTCTTGAAGGTCCGGGTCAGTGAGAACTCGCCCAGCTTGTGACCCACCATGTTCTCGGTCACGAAGACAGCGTTGAAGACGCGGCCGTTGTGGACCTGGAAGGTATGGCCCACGAAATCCGGCGTGATCGTCGAGCGGCGCGACCAGGTCTTGATCGGCTTCTTCGCGCCCGAGGCGTTCATCTTCTGGATCTTGTCCAGAAGCGGGAGGTCCACGAAAGGACCTTTTTTGATGGAGCGACCCATTTCAGTTCAGAGTTACTTCAGTTTCGGCGGACGCCCGTCTCGGCGGGTAACGATGAAACGGTCGGACGGCTTGACCTTCTTTCGGGTCTTGAAGCCCTTGGCCAGCAAGCCCCATGGCGAAGTGAGCTGCTGCCAGCCGCCACCGCCCTTGGACTTGCCCTGACCGCCGCCGTTCGGATGGTCCACCGGGTTCCGGGCCATGCCGCGCGTGATCGGGCGGCGTCCCAGCCAGCGGTTCCGCCCCGCCTTGCCCAGCACGATCTTCTCATGCTCAAGGTTGCCAACCTGCCCAAGCGTCGCATAGCAGTCCTCGTTCACCCGGCGGATCTCGCCGCTGGGAAGTCGGATCTGCGCAAACCCTTCGTCGCGCGACATGAGCGTCGCCGCGCCGCCAGCGGCACGAACGATCTGCCCGCCGCGACCCGGGGTGAGCTCAATGTTGTGGATCTGCGAACCCACCGGGACGCCCCTGAGCGGGAGCGCGTTGCCCACCTCCGGGGCGGCCTCCGGACCACTCTGGACCTTGCGGCCCACGGTGAGCCCCTCTGGCGCGACAATGTACCGCTTCTCACCGTCCTTGTACTCGATGAGGGCAAGGCGCGCGCTGCGGCAGGGATCGTACTCGATGGCCACCACCGCGCCCTCGATGCCGAGCTTGTTCCGGCGGAAGTCCACGAGGCGGATCTTCTGCTTGTGTCCGCCACCAATGCCGCGGGCAGTCACCCGGCCATAGGCGTTGCGTCCGCCCGTCTTCTTGCGGGTGACGACGAGCTTCTTCTCCGGGCGGCTCTTGGTAATCTCCGCGAACGACGACACCGTGATGTAACGGCGCGAAGGCGTTAGTGGTCTGAAAGTCTTGACGGGCATGGCCGGTTGGCTCAGGTGAGTTGGATCTTATCGCCTTCCTTCAACGTGACGAGGGCTTTCTTCCAGCCTGGATCGCGTCCGGCGGCGAGCGTTCCTTGCCGGCGCAGCTTGCCATCCACCCGCATGGTCCGGACGCCGCGCACCGTGACCTTGAAGAGGGCCTCGACGGCGGACTTGATCTGCGGCTTGGTCGCCCGACGGTCGGCCACCAGCGTGTACTGGTTTTGCCGGCCGGCCTGCACGGTACCCTTCTCCGTGAGCCGGACGGTCTTGATGATGTCGAAAGGAGTCATGGATTACTTGCGGGCGAGACGCTGCTCGAGCTTCTCGAAGGCCTCGCGGGTAAATACCAGCTTGGCCGGACGCAGCACCTGGTAGGTGTTGAGGTCGTCGCCGGTGGTCAGCTCGACGTTGGGCACGTTGCGGGAGGCGAGGCGGAGGTTCGGATTCGGCGAAGCCACGACCAGCACGGTCTGCTCGCCAAGCTTCAATGCGTCCATCGCCTTGAGGAACTCCTTGGTCCTGGGTGCGGAGATGACGAGCTCCTCGAGGACTACCACGTCGCCAGCGGCAAGGCGTGCACTCACGGCCTTGCGCAGGGCGAGACGTTTCACCTTCTGGTTGACCTTGACCGACCAGTCACGCGGCCTCGGTCCGAACACCACGCCGCCGCCGCGCCACAGCGGAGACTGAAAGGAGCCGGCGCGGGCGCGGCCGGTGCCCTTCTGGCGCCAGGGCTTCTTATTGGTGCCGGCGACCTCGCCGGCATTCTTGGTGCAGGCGGTGCCGCTCCGCTGCGCGGAGCGATAGGCGAGCACGGTGTCAAACACCGCCTGGCTGCCCTTGAGGGTGGCGATGACCTCAAAGCCCACGCTCCGTTCGTTCACCACCCGTCCGTTGAGATCCGTGATTTGAATGTTCATGTCGGGCCCGTCGGGTTACTTCGCCGCCTGCTTGCGGCGCTTTTTGGCCTCGCGGATGATCACATAGTCACCCTTGGCGCCGGGGATGGCGCCGCGGATGAGCAGCAGGTTCTCCACGGCCATCACCTGCACGACTTGGAGGTTCTGCACGGTGCGGCGTACCTGGCCGAGGTGGCCGGGCATCTTCATGCCTCGCATGACGGTGCCGGGAAAGAGGCGCTGGCCGATGGCTCCAGACCGGCGGTGCCACCCTTTGGCGCCGTGGGTTGAGTCGCCGCCGCGGAAGCCGTGCCGGCGGACGACGCCCTCGAAGCCGCGACCCTTGGTCACACCGATCGCGTCCACGTAGTCTCCCACGGCGAAGATGTCCGGTCCAACCACGTCCCCGGGCTTCACGTCCAACGTAAAGTCACGGAACTCGCGGATCCGGCGGACCGGCGTGCCCTTGTGCTTGGTGATGTGGCCGAGCAAAGGCTTGGCCACGCGGGACGTCTTTTGTACGTCAAACCCGAGCTGGACGGAGGCGTAGCCGTCGGATTCGACCGTCTTGCGTTGGAGCACGAGGTTAGGTCCGGCGAGAACGATAGTAACCGGCACGGCGGTTCCGGCGCTGTCATACACGCGGGTCTGGCCCAGCTTTTTGCCAAGGAGTCCGATCATGGGCGCTAGATCTTGATGGTGATGTCCACGCCCGCCGGGAGGTTGAGCTTTTTCAGCTCGTCCACGGTCTTGGCCGTGGGACCGACGATGTCGAGGAGACGCTTGTGGGTGCGGATCTCAAAAGTCTCCTGTGACTTCTTGTCCACGTGGGGCGACCGGCCCACCGTGTAGCGTTCCACGGTGGTCGGCAAAGGGATCGGGCCGGCGATGCGAGCTCCGGTACGTTTGACCGTCTCCACGATTTCGGACGCGGACTGGTCAATGATCCGGTGATCGAACGCCTTGAGGCGGATGCGAATGCGCTGTGCTGACATGCAAAGAACAGGGTAGACGGTTAACTGCGCGCGGCCGGCCGGCTCTTGCTCGACTCGATGATGTTCTGCGCGATGCCGGCGGGCACGGGATCAAAGGTGTGAGGTTCCATGCTGTAGCTCGCTCGGCCCTTGGACAAGGAACGTATGGCGGTGGCGTAGCCGAACATCTCCGCCAGCGGGACGTGCGCGGTCACGATGGTCTGCCCTGCCCGGGCGTCCACGCCCTGGATGATGCCACGGCGGCGGTTGATGTCACCGAGGAGGTCGCCCTGATACTCGTCAGGGGTGGTGACCTCAACCTTCATGATCGGCTCAAGAAGGATAGGGTTGGCCTTCATCACCGCGTCCTTCACGGCGAAGATGCCCGCCATCTTGAAAGCCAGCTCATTGGAGTCCACCTCGTGGAAGGAGCCGTATACGAGCCGGACCTTCACGTCAATAATCTGATAACCCGCATAAACGCCGCTGCGGATGGCGTCCATCACGCCGTCTTCGACGGCGGGGATGTACTCCCTGGGAATGATGCCGCCAACGATGTCGTTGACGAACTCGACACCCTTGCCCTTTTCGTTGGGCTCGACCTTCACCTCGGCGTGGCCGTACTGGCCGCGTCCGCCGGACTGACGGATGTACTTTCCGACGCCCTCGGCCGATGTGGTGATGGTTTCGCGGTAGGCGATCTGCGGCGCGCCGGCGTTCGACTCGACCTTGAATTCCCGCACCAAGCGGTCCCGGATGATCTCGAGGTGCAGTTCACCCATGCCGGCGATGATTAGCTGGCCGGTCTCTTGGTTGGTGAAGGCGCGAAAGGTCGGATCCTCCTCCGCAAGGCGTTGGAGACCGTCGGAAAGCTTGTCGCGATCGTTCTTGGACTTCGGCTCGATCGCCATGCTGATCACCGGCTCGGGGAAGGTCGGCGGCTCAAGCGTCACGTCAAATGACTCATCGCAAAGCGTGTCCCCGGTGGCAATGTTCCGCAGGCCGACAAGGGCGGCGATGTCGCCCGAATAAACCTGTTCGACGTCCTTGCGCTCGCTTCCCTGAATGATCATCAGGCGGCTGACCCGCTCGCGTCTCCGGGTGCGGGGATTGTAGATCGTGTCCCCTTTCTTGAGCTGTCCGGAATAGACGCGGAAGAAGACCAGCTTGCCCGAATAGGGATCTGTCCAAAGCTTGAAGGCGAGGGAGCAGAACTTGGACGAGTCGTTGGCTGGAACCTCGACCTTGTTCTCAGAACCGAGCTCGTGACCCTCGGCGGCCGGGATGTCTATCGGGGACGGAAGGTAGTCAATGACCGCGTCCACCAGCACCTGAACCCCCTTCTTCTTGAAGGCGGAGCCGCAGAGCACCGGGATCAATTCGATCTTGCAGGTAAGGCGGCGGACGGCAGCTTTGAGGGTGGCCACATCTATCGGCTTCTCCTCGAGGACCATTTCGGCAATCAGGTCGTCCTTGTGGGAAACGGCGTTGATCAGCTCCTCGCGGGCTGCCTTGGCTCTCTCGGCCAGCTCGGCGGGAATGTCGAGGATCTCGTATTTCAGCCCCTCGTTCGCGATGTCGCCCGGACCCCAATAAATCGCCTTCTGGTTCACCACGTCCACCACGCCGGCAAAGTTTTCCTCGGCACCGATGGGCAGCATGATGGGGAAGGCATAGGCCCCAAGCTTGCGGCGCATGTCATTGAGGGCGTTGTCAAAGTTCGCGCCCGTGCGGTCCATCTTGTTGACGAAGGCCACCCGCGGAACCTTGTACTTGGTCGCCTGCCTCCAGACCGTCTCCGACTGGGGCTGGACGCCGGCCACGCCGCAGAAGACGGCGATCGCCCCGTCCAGCACGCGCATCGAGCGCTCCACTTCGGCCGTGAAATCGACGTGGCCGGGAGTATCGATGATGTTGACCCGGTGCCCCACGCCGGCGAAGAGCTTCTCGATGCCCTCCTCCTTCTTCTGGGTCCAATAGCAGGTGACTGCCGCGGAAGTGATCGTGATCCCGCGCTCGCGCTCCTGCTCCATCCAGTCGGTCACCGTGTTGCCGTCATCCACGTCGCCGATCTTATGAATGAGGCCGGTATAGAAAAGGATGCGCTCGGTGGTCGTGGTCTTGCCGGCGTCGATGTGGGCCGCAATGCCGATGTTGCGCGTGCGTTCCAGGGTGTACTGGCGCGTCGGCGCATTCAGCGGCTTGGTTTCGGCGGCGGTGGTGGTCATCGGGCTTCGGAGACTGAAGCGCCCCAGCGAAGTGAGTCGCCGGGGCGCCGCATCAAGGTCGGGTTACCAACGGAAGTGCGCAAATGCCTTGTTGGCTTGGGCCATCTTGTGGACCTCGTCGCGCTTGCGGATGGCGTTGCCCTGGCCTTGGTAGGCATCCAGGATCTCGGCGGCCAGAGCGTCCCTCATGGGGATGCCCTTGCGCGCGTCAGCAAAACCCACAAGCCAGCGTACGGCCAGCGACTGCTGGCGATCCGGGGTCACCTCCAGCGGCACCTGGTAGGTGGCGCCACCGACACGGCGGGCCTTGACTTCGAGGCGGGGCTTCGCGTTGTCGACGGCGCGCTGGAGGATCTCCAGCGGATTGGACGACGGGTTCTTGGCGATGATGTGGTCAAAAGCGCCGTAAACAAGGCGCTGCGCCGTGCTCTTCTTGCCGGAGCGCATGACAGTATTGACCAGCCGCGTGACGAGCGGGCTGTGGTACTTGGAGTCCGAGATGAGCGGACGGCGGACGGCCTGACGACGACGTGACATGGTCCGGGTAGGTTACTTGGCGGCGGGCTTGCCAGCCTTGGGCCGCTTGACGCCATACTTGGAGCGGCTGACGCGCCGCTTCTCGACGCCCTGGGCGTCAAGGACGCCGCGGACGATGTGATAGCGGACGCCAGGGAGATCCTTCACCCGGCCGCCACGGACGAGGACGATGGAGTGTTCCTGGAGGTTATGCCCCTCGTCGGGAATGTAGGCGATGACCTCCTGCTGGTTGCTAAGACGCACTTTGGCCACCTTTCGCATCGCGGAGTTGGGCTTCTTCGGCGTGCGGGTCATGACCTGCAGGCAGACGCCACGACGGAAGGGGGAGGAGTCCAAGGCCGGAGCCTTCGACTTGTATCGAAGCTTCGTACGTCCCTTGCGGACCAGCTGGTTGATGGTGGGCATGCGTTGGTGGCGATGCGACAGGGCTTTCCTTTTGCCAAGCAAAAGGGACGGACAGGCTGCTACATTGAGCCGAACCCTGCAACTTGTTTTTGCACAATTCTTGTTTCTTCGCGCTGCAACGACGTCGCGGGTTCAGCCGGCGAGCGTCTCGGACAACTCGTTTATCGGGGAAGGTTCATCCACTTCGGGCGCGTCCACCAAGGGTTTCACGCGCATGGCCCGGTGGCCGATGAAGCCCGTGCCCGCTGGGATGATGTGGCCCATGATGACGTTCTCCTTGAAGCCGCGGAGATGATCGACCTTGCCCATCGTGGCCGCCTCCGTGAGCACGCGCGTGGTGTCCTGGAAGGACGCGGCACTGAGGAAGGACTCTGTCTCGAGCGAAGCCTTGGTCACCCCAAGCAGAACAGGCTGCGCCTCGGCGGGCTTGCCGCCTTTCTTCTCGACGCTCTCGTTCTCGAGGTCGAAGGCGTGGCGGTCCACCTGCTCGCCCCACAGGAACACAGTATCGCCCGGCTCGGTAATGCGGACCTTGCGGAGCATCTGCCGGATGATGATCTCGATGTGCTTGTCGTTGATGGTGACACCCTGCAGGCGATACACTTCCTGAATCTCATTTACGAGGTGCTCCTGCAGCTCCTGCGCCCCGCACACCTCGAGGATTTCATGCGGAACCATCGGCCCCTCGGTGAGCTGCTGGCCCTTCTTCACCTGGTCGCCCTTGAAGACTATGAGGTGCTTTCCGATGGGAATCAGGTGCTCCTCCTCAACGCCGGTCTCGGAATCACGGACAATGATGCAGCGCTTGCCCCGAACGGTCGGACCG
>JBJXFY010000157.1:0-28309 GCA_046155815.1 Limisphaerales bacterium
GGACTCTACGAGGTGACGTTGCGCTGGACGGGAAATCTTGTCAGCGATGGCGCCGTGTCCGCCGACGCAACCTTCGCCTTCACCGTCGTGCCCGAGCCGGGCGCATATGCGGTGGCGTTCGGCGGGCCGGCGCTGGGCGGGGCCTGGCTGCGCCGCCGCCGGGCCTGAGCCCGCTCTACCGGAAGTACGCCATCCATTCACCCGGCCGCCCCCAGCGGGCGGCCCATTTTTCTGCCACCGCATGACTTCCTGGCTGTTCCGCCCCCTCGCCGCCGCCGCGCTGGTCGGCCTGCCGGGCCTCGTCGCACCGGCGGCGGTGGAGACCAACCGCGTCTTCCTCGTCACCGAGCACGTGGACCTGCGCGTGGACTACAACCCGGCGCGTGCGAACGCCCTCACCCTCCTCGCCCGCGACGAGGACCACCGCATGGACCACCCCGCCGCCGTGGCGGTGCTGGTGGCGGAGGCGGAGGCGGAGGTCACGCTGCCCGCCGACATCCCGCCGCTCGGGCAGGCGGGCGATGCCCTCTGGGTGCTGCCCGCCACGCAGGATCCGAACCTCCTCTACCTTGGCTTCTCCGCGGAGCGGAATCCGGCCGGGGTCTTTGACGGCCCGCTCACGGTCCGCCTCGTCGGGTTGGACGCGCCGGGCCACTTCTTCCTCTGGCAGAACACGCCGTCCGGTGACTTCCTCTTCCAGATGAACACCCGCGACGGCCTCGGCCCGGACGACGCGGTCGAAATCCCCGTCGGCGGCCACATCCACTACAACTGGGGCTTCACCACGAACGGCATCTACCGGCTCACCTTCCAGGCCGGGGGCCGGCGCGTCGGCGAGACGACGAACATGGTCAGCGAGCCCACGGTGTTCACCTTCCACGTCCGCCCGCTGCCGCCGTCGCCCTTCCAGCAGTGGCAGGCGCGGCACTGGCCGGGCGAGACGAACGTCACGGTCATCGGCCCGGCCGCCGACCCCGACGGCGACGCCACGCCCAACCTCTGGGAGTACGTGCAGGGCACGCCGCCCACCAACGCTTTCCCCACCTTCGGTCCTCAGCCTCAGATCGTCGTGTCGTCCACGGCACCGGTCCTCGCGGTGGTCGTCTTCCCCACGTTGGGCCTGCCGCCGGACGTCGCCTTCTGCCTCTGGACGGCGGACGACCTGACGGGGCCTTGGAGTCCGCGCCCTGCCGAGCCCATCCTTGGGCCGCCGGACACGACGCCGGTGGGCGGGCTGCGCCAGGTCCTCCTGATTGATGCGGACCCGGTTGCGGATCATCCCCGCCGGTTCTACAAGACGGAAGCCATCCTGAAGGACCAGCCATGAGAACCCGCCTCTTCGCCGCCCCGCTCGCCGCCGCCACCGCCCTGCTCCTCGCCGGCTGCGGCGAACACGACCACGCCGGCCACGACCACGGCGGCGGCCACAGCCATGACTCGCTCCAGGGCGGCGTGGCCGTCGAGCTGGGCGACCACCAGTTTCAGCTCGACCTGCTTGCCGTGCCGGAGACCGGGCAGATCAAGGCCTTCATCATGGACGCGCACGTCGAAAACTTCGTGCGCGTGCCGCTGAAATCCTTCGACCTCGTGGTCGAGCCGGCCGGAGGCACGCCGCGCACGCTGACGCTCGAGGCGCAGGCCAACGCCGCCTCCGGCGAGACCGTCGGCGACACCTCGGCCTTCCTCGGCACGGCCGACTGGCTGAAGGGCGTGACCAACTTCACCGCCATCCTCCCGCAGCTCGAAATCCGCGGGCAGGCCTTCCGCGGCGTCGCCATCCGCTACCCGAAGTCCAAGTGATGCCGGCCGGCGGAAGGCCGGATTCCGGCCTTACGGCACGGCGAACGTGCAGGCGGCCCAGAAGCTGTCCCAGTCCGCATCCTCCGCGCCCTCGACGCGCTGCATGTGCACGCCCCGGAGGAGCGAGAGGCCGCGTTCCTGCACGGTGAACGTGACCTCGCCCCGTTCGTCGCTGCGGGCGGACTGCCGCGCGACACGCGCCTCGGGGCGCTGCGCGAGTGTGACCAGGACGCCCGGCTGCGGACGGCCGTCCAGCAGCACGCGGGCGGACAGCGTCGCGCCGGGCTTCAGCTGCGCGGGCGACGTATCCGGCACGATCTCGAAGCGCTGGCCCTGCGGCCGCGTCGCGAGGTCATCCGGGCTTCCGGCCGCCTCGCCGGCGTGGAGGATGGCCTTGAGGTAGCGGCGGTAGCGCTCGCGTCCGGGGCGCGCCGCCTCGCCGGTGCGCCGGCGCTCGTCCCGAATGGCCTCCAGACCCTCTTCGCCGAGGTAGGTCTCGAACTTCTCCGGCTCGAGCACCACGTAAAGCGGGCCGCGCTCCTGCAACAGCAGGTGCGTGCCGGACTGCCGCAGGGCGAGGCGCGGGGCCGGGCGCAGGCCGGGGCGGGCGGCAAGGCGCATATCGGTCGGGCCGGCGGCGGTCACGAGCTGCCAGCGCCGCAGGCTGTCGCCACCGAACGGCCGCTCCTCCTCCACGCCCAGCATCTGGCCGACGTACAGGTTGAGCTGCACCGGCTGTCCTACCGGCACCGCGAAACGGTCCGCCTCGATCCAGAAGTCGTGCCCGCGCGCGGTGAGCACGGCGGCGAGGAGCACCAACAGAGTGAACGGACGACGCAGCATGGACGGGACGATGGCCGCAGCGGGCGGGCGCGGGCAATCCCATGGAGCGATGAGGGTTGGGAACAGGCGGGTGATCATCGTGTCGTCTGTCAGTACGCCTCGAAGGTGAGGATGGATGCGGTGGGAACCGCGCCGCGCGCGGGCGCCGTCGTCCGGTCCGGCGGGGCAGGCGCCGGGCCGAGCCCGAGCGCGCGACCGGAGGGCAGCGGCCCGTTGAGGTGCGCCGTGTTTCCCGCCAACCTGCCAGCGTGGAACGCAACGCCCTGATCACCGGCGCGTCACGCGGCATCGGCCGCGGCATTGCGCTGTCGCTGGCCCCGCTGGGCTGGAACCTGCTGCTGAACTACGCCCGCAACGCCGACGCCGCGGCGCAGACCGCCGCCGATTGCGACGCCGCCGCCCGCGCGGCCGGCCGCGCGATCCGCGTGGTGACGCATCGTGCGGACATTTCCATCGCGGCGGAGCGCGAGGATCTGGCGGGCTTCGCGAAGGCGGCCTTCGGCCACGTGGACCTGCTGGTGAACAACGCCGGCATCGCCCCGGCCGTCCGCGCGGACCTGCTCGACGCCACGGAAGAGAGCTTTGACCGGCTGCTGGCGACGAATCTCAAGGGGCCGTTCCTGCTCACGCAGCGCATCGCAAAAGGGATGCTCGAAGACCGCGCCTGGCTCGAACCGGAGAAGCTGGCGCACCCGCGCGAGAAGATCGTGTTCATCTCCTCGATCAGCGCCTTCACCGCGTCGGTGAACCGCGGCGACTACTGCGTCTCGAAGGCGGGCGTGGCGATGCTGGTGAAGCTCTTCGCCGCGCGGCTGGCGGAGCACGGCATCGGCGTCTTCGAGGTCCGGCCGGGCGTCATCGCCACGGACATGACCGGGCCGGTGAAGGAGAAGTACGATGGCCTGATCGCCGGCGGCCTGACGCCGATCCGCCGCTGGGGCACGCCGGAGGACGTGGGCCGGGCGGTCGCGGCCATCGCAGAGGGCGCCTTCCCCTTCAGCACGGGCGAGGTGATCCACGTGGACGGCGGATTCCATCTGCGGACGCTGTAAGACTTGAAGCGCTCCGCCGTGGGAGGGATGGAGGAACGACGGTCCCGTCGCGACGCCGGACCCGGCACGCCGGAGGCGCGCTCCCCGATCAATCCAGGCGGCGCACCCAGATGTTGCGGTAGCGGACGGGATTGCCGTGGTCCTGCAGGAAGATGGGGCCGGTGGGCGAAACGCCGGCGAACTTGGCGGCCGCGGTGGCGTCACCGGGGACGGGCGTGCGGTCCTGCACGAGCACGCCGTTGTGGAAGACGGTGAACGATCCGGGCATGACCTTGCCGTCCGCGCCGGGCTTCGGCGGATGGAAGATGATGTCGTAGGCCTGCCATTCGCCGGGCCTGCGGCTGGCGTTCGCGAGCGGTGCGGCGTGGCCGTAGAACGCGCCGGCCTGGCCGTTCGGATAGGTCTTGTTCTGGAAGGAATCGAGCACCTGGATCTCGTACCGGCCCTGGAGATAGACGCCGCTGTTGCCGCGGCCCTGGCCCTCGCCCTTCACCTCGGCGGGCGCGGCCCATTCAAGATGGAGCTGAACGGCGCCGAACTCCTCCTTCGTCACGATGCCGCCGCCACGGACCTCGGCATGTCCATCCTCCACTTTCCATCCCGGACCGCCGCCGCCCTCGCCCTTCCACGCAGAGAGGTCGCGGCCGTCAAACAGGACGATGGCGTCGGAAGGCGGCGCTCCCACGGTGGCACCCGGAGTGACGGCGCGCGGCTCCGGCTCGGCGGCGAACGCGCACGCCATGATCAGGGCGGAAGCGGCGGCCAGGTGGAACCGGGAGAAACTCATGGCGGTAGGCTCAACCCTTCGTGACCGTCTCGTCGAGGTTCAGGATCGCGCTGGCGACCATCGTCCAGGCTGCGAGTTCGGCGGGTTCGAGCGCCTCGTCACGCGGCGACTCACCCACGGCGAGCAGCTTGAGCGCGGAGGCGCGGTCGGCGGAGTAGTGGCGGCGCTGGGCTTCCAGCAACTCGGCGAGCGCGGCGGCCTCGGCGCTGCGGGGCAGGCGCGCGGTGGCGAGGCGGAAGGCGTAGGCGATGCGGTCGGCGTCGGTCCCCCGCTCGCGCAGCAGGCGCTCGGCCAGCTTGCGGGAAGCCTCGATGTAGGTGGGATCGTTCAGCAGGATGAGGGCCTGCAGCGGCGTGTTGGTACGTGGACGCCGGACCGAGCAGGTTTCGCGGTCGGGCGCGTCGAAGGTGCTCATCTGCGGCGGCGGCGAGCTGCGCTTGATGAAGGTGTACATCGAACGCCGGTAGAGGTCGCGGCCGGTGCTCTGCACGAAGAATTGCGCGGAGAAATTCCTCGAGTCCTCGCGCATGGAGAGCTCCTCCCATAAGCCGGGCGGCTGGTAGGGGGAGACGGACTTGCCGCCGATGTCGCCGTTGAGCAGGCCGCTGATCGCGAGGGCCTGGTCGCGGATGAACTCGGCCTGCAGGCGGAAGCGCGGGCCGCGGGCCAGCAGGCGGTTCTCCGGATCCTGCTCGTGCAGGTCCTCCGAGACGCGGGAGGACTGCCGGTAGGTGGCGCTGGTCATCATGAGGCGGTGCAGGTGCTTCAGGTCCCAGCCGCTTTCGATGAACTCGCGGGCCAGCCAGTCGAGCAGTTCCGGGTGGCTGGGCCAGTCGCCCTGCGAGCCGAAGTCCTCGGCCGACTTCACGAGGCCGGTGCCAAAGTGGAGCTGCCACATGCGGTTCACGATGACGCGGGCGGTGAGCGGGTGATCCGGCGCGACGAGCCAGCGCGCGAGCGCGAGGCGGTTGGCGGGCATGTCGGCGGGCAAGGGCGGCAGCGCGGCGGGTACTCCGGCCGTGACCTTGTCGCCCAGCTTGTCGTACTCGCCGCGCATCCGGACGAAGGTGTCGCGCGGCTTTTCCATCTCCCCCATCACCATCGTGGTGGGGATGGCGGCGTCGAGCTCGTCGCGCTGTCGGCGCAGGGCGCCGCGCTGCGCGGTCAACGCGCGGCTTTCGTCCAGCACCTCCTCGCGAAAGTGACGGCGCAGCTGGTCGCGCTGTTCGTCATTGCGCTGGTCCGGGGCCACGGCCAGCAGCTCGCGCACCGCCGCAGGAAGCGGTCGGAGGGCGGGCCCGGCCGGGGAGTCGGTGGTGGCAACGCGGAGGCGGCCGATCGCGTGCTGCGCGAAGGCGGAACGGAACTCGAGGCGCAGCGTCACCTCGGCGCCGGCCGGAAGGTCCAGGGGCTGGACCAGCTCGAGGACCGCGGTGTGCGTCCGGCCGGCGGCGGGCAGGATGCCCCAGCCGGTACCGGGGTCGGAATCCAGGACGCCGGCGACCGGAAACTCTCCCTGGCTGTGGCTGGCGGACGCGTGGGCCAGAGGGAGTTCGGGGCCGCTGCCGGCACGCAATGCGGCGCGTGACAGGAGGAAGTTGCCATTCTCCGAGCGGCCCGGGCCCTTGGCTTTCAGCGCGTCGTCGGCCAGTGCTTCGAGGCGGACGGCGGTGAGCCTCGATGACTTCGGGCGCAGGCGGAGGACATAGGTGTCCTGCGCAGGATTTCCGCCCTCGGCAGCGATCACGCCGTCATCGCGCAGGACCAGGTGCGAGCCGCCTTCAGAGTCAGCCGCGGCGATGGCCGGCGAGGCCCACTCGGTCAGGGCTGCGGAGGCGGCGGCCTCCCACGACTGCTGGGCGGCGTCCCAGACGGCGTCCGGCTCGCGCAGGCGGCGATCAAGCGGCTCAAGCTCACCGTTGAGCCGGGCCAGCTCGGCATCCTGCTCCGGCGTCGTCAGCTTGAGCGTCGGGGAGGCGTTGCCCCGGTTGCCGTCAAGGCCGCTCTCGGGGACCTGGTTGAAAAAGGCGAGGAAGCGGTAGTAATCCTGCTTCGAGAGGGGGTCGTACTTGTGATCGTGGCACTGCGCGCAGGCCATCGTGAGCCCGAGCCAGACCGTGGTGGTCGTGTTCACCCGGTCAACGAGGTAGGCGTAGTGGTACTCCTCGGCGATGGCACCGCCCTCGTAGTTGATCATGTGGTTGCGGTTGAAGCCGCTGGCGATCCGCTGGTCGCGCGTTGCTCCGGGCAGCAGGTCGCCGGCCAGCTGCTCCACGGTGAACTGGTCGAAGGGCTTGTTCTCGTTGAAGGCGCGGATCACCCAGTCCCGCCAGGCCGTCATGTCGCGGCCGGAATCCAGATGGTAGCCATGGGTGTCCGCAAAGCGCGCCGCGTCCAGCCAGTCCACGGCCATCCGCTCGCCGTAGCGCGGCGAGTCGAGCAGCCGGTCTACGAGCCCTTCGTAGGCCTTGGGTGAGGCGTCATTGATGAAGGCGTCCACTTCCTCGATGGAAGGCGGCAGCCCGGTGAGGTCGAGGGCGGCTCGGCGGACGAGCGTGGCGCGGTCGGCTTCGGCCGAAGGTTGCAGGCCCCCCTTCTCGAGCCGGGAGAAAACGAAGGCGTCGATCGGGTTCCGGATCTCCAGTTTCCGGTTCTCGATCTTCGGATCCGGCGGACGAACCGGCGGGACGAGCGACCAGTGGGCTCGGTATTCGGCCCCTTCGGCGATCCAGCGCCGGAGCGTCTCAATCTGCGCCGGCGTGACCTTCTTGCCGGTCTCGGCGGGCGGCATGTGGTCATCTTCGTCCGCGGTGACAAGGCGCTTGATCAGCTCGCTGGCGTCCGGGTTGCCGGGAACGATGGCCGTCTCGCCGGACTTCGCGGGGGCGAGGGCGGACTCGCGAAGGTCGAGGCGCAGGCGGGCCTTGAGTGTTTTCTCGTCGGGCCCGTGGCAGGTGAAGCAGTTATCCGAAAGGATGGGGCGCACCTCGCGGTTGAAATCCACGCGGTCCGCGGCGCGGGCCGCAAGGGCGGCGGCGCCCAGCAGGCAGAGGGTGAGGGAGGCAGAGGCGCGCTTCATGAGTTCGACGGCAGGATAGGACTGACTCCACTGGCCTTCAACATCACGGGTGGACGCGGCGCGGGCGGAAAAATTCGGGCGGCGCGGACTGTCGCCTTGCCGGACTGAAGCCGTCCCGGTGTACTGCCCCCATGCCAACACGCCGCACGGCCTGCAACCTTCCCCTGCCCCTTGTGCTCGCCGGCTGTCTGCTGGGCTGGAGCGTGGGCGGGGCGGAGCACTGGGCCTTCATCGGCACCTACACCGGAGAGAAGAGCCAGGGGATCTACGTGAGCCGCTTCGACGACGAGGCCGGCACCTTGGCGGCCCCCCGGCTCGCGGCGGAGAGCGTCAGCCCGTCGTTCCTCGCGGCGCGCCGGGACGGCCTCGCGCTCTACGCCGTCAACGAGGTCGGCGAATTCGCCGGCCAGCCGGGCGGGGCGGTGAGCGCGTTCAGCCTGGACGCGAAAACCGGCCGGCTCACCGCCTTGAATCAGGTCTCCAGCGGCGGCGGCGGACCATGCCACCTCGCGGTGGACCGCGCCGGGAAACATGTCTTCGTGGCCAATTACGGCGGCGGCTCGGTGGCGGTGATCGCGCTCGAGCCGGACGGCCGGCTGGGCCGCCGGACGGCCTTCGTGCAGCACACCGGCGCCAGCGTGAACGAGTCGCGGCAGAAGGCGCCGCACGCGCACGGCATCTACCTCGACGCGGCGGAACGCCATGTGCTGGTGCCGGACCTCGGGCTGGACCGGGTGGTCATTTACCGCTTCGACCCGCGGACGGGCGGGCTGGCCCCGTCGCCGGCCGGCGACGCAAAGCTGGCTCCCGGGTCCGGCCCGCGACATCTGGCTTTTTCCGCCGACGGCAGGCACTTCTTCGTGCTCAACGAGCTGCTCTCCACCGTGACTGCGTTTGCCTACGACGACGCGACGGGCAAGGCGACGGCGGGCATGACCGTTTCGACGCTGCCGGGGGATTTCCAAGGGCAGAACGGCACCGCGGAGATCGTGGCGCACCCCGGCGGGCGCTTCGTGTATGGCTCAAACCGCGGTCACGACAGCATTGCGGTCCTGGAGTGGGCGGCGGGACGTTTGACGCCGATCCAGCATCAGAAACTGGGGGTAAAGACGCCGCGGAACTTCGCGCTCAGCCCTTCGGCACGGTGGCTCGTGGCGGCTGGGCAAAACAGCGATCGCCTCGAGGTTCATGCCGTGGACGCCGGCGGCGGCACGCTCAGCGAAACGGGCCGCCATGTCGGCGTGGGCACGCCGGTCTGCGTGGTGTTTGTGCCCGCGGCGCGGTAGGCCGTCAGGCCTTGGCCTGGTCGTAGAACTTCTTTTCCCACTTGGCCTGCTTGCCCTTGGCCTCGCGGATAAAGGGGGCCAACGAGGCGGCGTTGAGCACCCACTCGTTCAGCCGGTTCCACGGCGCGCGCATCGGACGGGCAAAATCCACGAAAAGCACCACGCGGTAACCTTCGGTATCGTTCCAGACCTCGTGGTTGAAGGTATCGTCAAACACGAGGCACCGCCCTGCCCCCCACGAATGGTACTGGTTCGCGATCCGGATGCGGCACTTCTCCCGCGGTTCCGGCACCAGCAGGCCCAGGTGCAGGCGCAGCACGCCCACATACGGACCACGATGCGGCGGAATGTGCTTTCCCGGGGAGAGGATCGAAAAGAAGGCCGTTTTCATCCCGGGGATCTTCCGCAGCACCTTCATCGTCTCGGGGCACTTCGCCGCGTTGGCCTCACAGTCCATCCCGATCCCGCTCAGGAAAAAGGTCTTCCACTGGTCGTCCTTCTGGATGGCGCCGACCTCCTTGATGATGTCCTGAAAGCTGGGCATCCGGTCGCGGAACTTCATCACTTGGTCGAGCTCCGCACGCACCTTGTGCCAGTCGGCCTCCACCTCGGGCACCCAGGGGAACTCGGCGCGGTCATAGACCGGCTTGTCCGGCACCACGGAGGCGGCCGCCAAGCGGGCCTCAAAGCGGTCGGCGATGCCGGCACCAATTTTCGCGCGCAGGGTCTTCGGCGGATTCAGCCGGAAGGTGCGGTCGAGGATGTTGGCCGGGATACTGGGCGAGGTGGCGAAGGAAGTGGACATCGCGGGTGTCAGAATCGTGACGAAGTGTCCGCCGAGTGCGGACCGAGATCAAAAAAAAACGCTCCCGCCGAGGCGGGAGCGTTCTGAAATACCTGCTTGGATCAAGCCGTCATCCGGCGGCGCAGCACGTAGCCGGCACCGAGAAGGCCAATGGCGATGCCGGAAACCACCGTGCTGGTTTCAGGGATGGGCGTAGGAACCAACGCGGTGAGCGTGTTATACTCAATGTTCCCGGCCGGGGGCTTCTCAGTCAGTGACTGGAAATTGCTCCCGTCGTTGTACACTCCCGGTCCAAAGGTGGACTTGAAAACGAGGTCTCCAAACGGAAGCGCAGCGCCACCGAAAGGATCGGTGATCGGAGCACCGGTGTAAAGAAAGCCGAGATCGTACAGGAGGGGATCGTCAATGATCGACGGGCTTGCCGGGGGCAAAGACAGAGCCTCTACCGTAGTGAAAAGGGCATCGAAGGCTGGGGAGGAAGCCGGGGTAACAATTCCGCCGCTGCCGAGGATGTACCCGTGGATATCCCACAGTGCGAACTGGCTGGCAGCAGGATTCGCGGCACCCACCAGCGAACCTGAATCGATGGCGAGGGCGTAGGTATAGGTGTAGGGCCCAGATCCCGTCACCGTAGGTGCCGCGCCGATGAGGACGTAAGCGTGAGAAGTCGCGGCTGCCGTTAGCACCGCCGCGATGGCCGAAACTGATTTGATGTTCATGTTTGCTGCTCCTAGTACTGGTTGTGTGGTAAAACTTAATGCCGCAACGGGCGCAGTTGTAGGCCACTGCCCCCCCCGAGGCAACGGTTTTCTTTGTGCTTCACCACCCGGAACAACCCCCGCCGGCTGGTTTTTTCCCCAGCCCGGCCAGGCTGCAGCAGTCCCGCAAAGCCCTCCCACCCGTTGTCTGGGAAGGTTTTCAGTGGACCGCATGGAGCAAATCTTGGGGCGGAAGGCCCTTCCGTGGCTGGTGGCAGCCAAAGGGAAGATCCATTCCCGATACGAAACGCGCGCGTTCCAACTGGGACACGGATGAAATGGGTTGCCACGCGCATCCCCAAGCGAGGACTCACGAAAGATCCGGGGCATGGCGGAAGCGTGGCCACGACTGGAAATCTGGCCGCCCTCGGAGCCGCCTCCCGGCCAGGCGGCCGCGCCGGAGTGCCCCGCCGAGCCCGCGCCCAAGCCGGTGCGGCCGGACTCCCGGCCGCTGCTGTCCGTGCAGGATGCCGGCTCACTCGAAGCGCGCCGGCTCACGGTCCACCTGCACCGGCCGGCGGTCGGCGATGCGGGCGATGCTGTCCGTGCCGGTCTTCACCATGTCCGCGCCGAGGTGGATGGCGAAGTCCACCTGAAATTCCCGCGTCTCGCCGGGCTTCAGCCGCGGCACGCGGCCGGCCCGCCGCTCCAGCCGGCGGTTGTACGGGAAGCCCGTGCCCGGCTCGAGGCCGGTGACGTAGCCGTCCGGCAGCGCCCCGGTGTTCTTCCAGAGCGTGAAGTACGGGAGCTGCGTGACCTTGTAGACCATCGAGGCCGCACGGTCGCCGCGCGCGTTGACGAGCATCATCATCGTGTTCCCGGCCGGATCGGCGAGCGGACGGAGGCAGTACACCTGCTCGACGAAGCCCGACACGGGCGGGGCGAACTCGTGGAAGGCGCCGACGGATTTCGCAGCGTGGGCGTTGAAGGGCGTGATGCGCTCGAGCGCGCCGATGAAGCGGGCCCCCGCGCCCAGCAGCGGCGGGCCGAAGTTGGCGTGGTAGATCACCTGGAACTCCTGCTCGCGCGTGCCTTCATTCTTCAGCGAGTCGTTGACCCGGAACTGCACGCTGCCCGGCTCGGTGGAGACCTCCGTCCACAGCACGAGCTGCGGACCGTGGAACATCCGCTCATCCACCCGCCCGCGCACCCGGAGCCGGTGCGGCGGCTCGAGGTCCACCACCACCTCGACCTCGCTGGCGGGGATGTTCCCGATCTTGCCGTGGAGCGTGAGGTCCATCTCCGCCTTGTCGCCCACGTTGTTGATGAACTCGTCGCGGCCGGGATGGCCGGCCCATTCCATGCCGCAGCGCACCATGAATTCGTTGAAACCCTCCAGCCAGCCCAGCCCGCCGCGGCTGCCCAGTTCGATGAACTGCGGATGCACGACCTCCTTCACCGGCGAATCCCACCCGAGCCGGACGTCCTCGCACGTCGCCTCCAGCAGGCTCATGCCGCGCGTGGGCACCACCGTGAAGGTGAGCTTCCCATTGTCCACAAGGATCACGTCCACCCCCTCCTGCCGGCCGCCGCGGAGCGTCATCTTCCGGATGCTCCAGCCGCCGGGCAGGCCGAGGTCGCGGGCGGTGAGCGCCCACTGGTCCACCTGCACGCCGCGCGCGATGCTGGTGAGCGTGTGGCGAAAGGGCTCGGGGGCGGCCTCCGCGGAAGCGGGGGGGAGCAGGAGGAGCCCGGCGGCGAGGAGGGGGCTGAAGGACGCTTTCACGGGGGACTTGCCGCCAGCCTGCGAGCCGCGGGCCGCGGGCCGCAACGACTTTTCGCCCCCGCCGCGCCGTGCAAAGCCGGCCGCGTGTGGCATAGTCCGCGCATTCGCCCGCCCGCCGCCATCGCCCCTGCCACCACGGCGTCGCCGTGGTGGTGGCGCCGGTCCTGGCGGCGGTCGCTCCCCGGCCTGCTCGCCGGCCTGCTGGCCTCATCGGCCGCCGCCGCGCCGGGCCGGACCTTTGTGGAAATCCTTCCCGCCGACGCGGAGGCCGGGCGGGCGGCCGTCGAGGGCGTGCGCGATGAACTGATCGTGCGCTTCCAGCCCGGTGCGGGCCGCGCGGCGCGGCAGGCCGCGCTGGCAGGCACCGTGGGCCGCCGTGAAATCGGCCGCAGCCGGGCCCGCGCGCTCCAGCAGGCCGGCGGCGACCTCTTTTCCGAACTGGCGTTGATCACCCTGCCGCCCGGCACGGACGTCGGCGCGGCGGCGAGGGATTTCGCGGCGCGGCCCGGCGTGCTCTACGCGGAACCCAACCTGCGCCTCCGGCTGGCCGTCGAGCCGTCCGCGGCGATGCGCGGCCCCAACGACTTCGAGTTTTCCCGCCAGTGGGCGCTGCACAACACCGGCCAGACCGGCGGCACGCCCGGCGCCGACATCCGCGCGCCGGACGCCTGGGCCGTGACCACCGGCAGCCGCCGCGTGGTGGTCGCGGTGATTGACACGGGCATTGACTACTTCCACCCCGACCTCGGCACGAACGTCTGGGCCAATCCCGGTGAAGTCCCCGCCAACGGCGCGGACGACGACGGCAACGGCTGGGTGGACGACCAGCGCGGGTATGACTTCGTGTCCGGCGACCGCGACCCGCTCGACGACAATGCCCATGGCACGCACGTCGCGGGCATCATCGGCGCGCTCGCGGACAACGGGCTGGGCGCCGCCGGCGTGGCGTGGAACGTGCAGTTGATGGCGTTGAAGGCCTTCGATGACACCGGCTCCGCGGCGGTCGAGGACACCCTGGCCGCCGTCCGTTACGCGCTCGACAACGGCGCGCACGTCATCAACGCGAGCTGGGGCGGCACCACGCGCAGCCGGGCGCTCGACGACGTGGTCGCGGAATGCGGCCGGCGGGGCGCGCTGTTTGTCGCCGCGGCGGGCAACAACGGCAGCGACACGGCGTTCTACCCGGCGGCCTCGCCGGGGGCCCTGGCCGTCGCGGCGACCGACGCGCGCGACCAGCCGGCGCGGTTCTCCAACCACGGCCGCTACGTCGCCCTCGCCGCCCCGGGCGACATCATCGTTTCCACCGTGCCCAACGCCGGCACGGCCGAGCTCAGCGGCACCTCGATGGCCGCCCCGCACGCCGCCGGCGTGGCCGCGCTGGTCTGGTCGCTGCACCCTGAGTTCAGCGCCGGCGAGGTCGCCGACATCCTGCGCCACACCGCCGACCCGCTGCGCGCCGACCGCTTCCTTGGCAGCGGCCGGGTGAACGCGGCGCGGGCGGTGGCCGTGCCTTCGCCGCTGCCACGCGTGCGCCTCGAGGTGCCCGCGGTGCTGGCGGGCGTGGCGGACCTGCGCGGCACCGCCGCCGCGCCGGACCTGGCCTCCTACACCGTCGAGCTCGGGACCGGCGACCTGGCCACCAACTGGACCACGCTGGGCACGTTCACCACGCCCGTGACGGACGGCCCGCTCCTCGCCGGCTGGAACTCCGCAGGCTTCGACGACGGCCCTTACGAGCTGCGCGTGACGGCGGTGAACCACGCCGGCTTCCACGCGCAGGCCGTCGCCCCCCTGCGCCTGCGCAACGTGCACCTCGCCGCACCCCTGCATAACGACGTGCTGGCCGCCAGCACGCCGGTCGAGCTGCGCGGCACGGTCTTCGGCGAAGGCCGCGCCTTCCGCCTCGAATGGGGCTTCGGCGCGCGGCCCGCGCAGTGGCGGACCAACGGCTTCTCGTCGCCGTCCGGCGAGGGCGGCGTGGTGGACGCGCCGCTGGGCCGTTGGGATCCCGCGGCGGCCGGCGAAAACCAGTTCGTGACGCTCCGGCTCACCGCGTTCGCAGGCGGCCGCCTCGTCGGCGACTCACGCGCGCAGATGCTCTTCGTGGACGGCACGCTGCGTCCTGGATACCCGCAGCCGCTGTGGGCGCCGGGCGAGACGCCGCGCGAAAGCTGGCGCGAGTTCAACGTCGCCGATCTCGACGGCGACGGCACGGCCGAGATCGTGGCCGTGGACTTCGCCGGGCCGGCCGCGGCCGGACCGCAGCTCACCGTGCGCCGGGGGGATGGCCGGGTCCGGTGGTCGCGCCCCCTGCCGGCCGGGCTGGACGTGCCGGATGACCCGACCATTGGTGACCTCGACGGCGACGGCTCGCCGGAAATTGCGGTCGAGGCCGGGCCGGACGGGGCCATTTACGCGTTCCGCGCCGACGGGACGGACTTCGGCCCGGGCTGGCCGGCGCGTCCCGCGGGCCGGCGCTGGGCCAAGTCCATCGCCGACCTCGACGGCGACGGGCGCAGCGAGCTGATCGCGGTCGCGGGCGAGGCACCTCGCAGCCTCGTCGTGTTGGACGCCGCCGGGAATGTGCGCGACCGCTGGCCGCTCGGGGACTGTGCCGGGCGCGGCGTCGAGGGCCTGCGCCTGCTGCCCGCCGTGGCGCAGCTCGATGACACGCCGGACCTCGAACTCGTGGCCGTCAACGACTGCCGGACCCTGCGCGCCTTCAAGTCCGGGCAGACCGAGGCGCTCTGGACCGCGTCGGCCGACGGACGCCTCCTGTCTTCGCCCGTGACGGTGGACCTCAACGCGGACGGGCGGGATGAAGTCGTGGCCACGGCCGCGGCAGCCGGCGCGGGGCTGCCGGGCGGCGTGCAGGCCTACGACCGGCACGGCGGCCGGCTCGGTGGTTGGCCCACGCTCCTGGAACGCTCGTTCTCCATGCCGCCGGCCGTTGGCGACGTGGACGGTGACGGCCGGCCCGAGCTGGCCGTGGTCGCGGACGACACGAAGCAGCTCTACCTGCTCGACCGCGGCGGTTTTCCGCTGCCGGGCTGGCCCACCGGCATCCTGGTGGACGGCAGCCTCCGCACGCCGCCAATCCTGGCGGATGCCGATGGGGACGGCCGGCCCGAGGTGCTGCTGGCCATGGCCGGGCAGTGGAACGTGGTGCAGTCGACGGAGGACCTCCCGCGCGCGGCGGGCCTGCGCGCGTGGCAGGCGGACGGTGTGGAGCTGGACCTGCAGCCACATCCGCGGCTCAGCGGGCTGGTGTTCGAAGGCAGCAGCGGGGCGTGGTTCAAGGCCCCGGCCGCCGCCGCCGCGGATCTCGACGGCGACGGCCGGCTCGACCTCGTGGCGGCCTCGGTCGAGGACACGGCGTACGCGCCCGAACGCACGCTACGCCGCCGCAAGGACCGGGCGACGCTCTACGCCTGGGCTCTGGGCGGAGGGATTTCCCCGGCCTCGGCCCCGTGGCCGGCGCGCCACGGCGGGCCCGCGCGGACGGGCCGCCTGTCCGTGCCGCCGACGGTGAACCAGCCGCCGGTCATCGCCGCGATTCCCGGCCAGAAGCTCGCCCCCGGCGGACGTTTCCGGCCGGTGGTGCTGGACCGTTATGTGGACGATCCGGATGACGCGGCGGCCAGCCTCGTCTGGTCGGCAGACGCGCCGGCCGACCTCGTCGTGCGTCTGGACGCGGCGAGGGTTGTCACCGTTGAGCCGGCGACGGCTTCGTGGACCGGGCAGGCGGACGTGCGCTTCATCGTGCGCGACCGCGCGGGGAACGAGGCGTCCGCCAGCGTCGTGTTTGCAGTGGAGCCGGGCTTCGTGCCGCCGATGGCGATGCCGGATTTCGCGGCGACGGACGAGGACACGCCCACGGAGCTGACCGTGACGGCCAACGACTCGTCGCCCGACGGCTCCGCCCCGCGCGTGGTGCAGGTCAGCCGGCCCGCGCACGGCGTCACGCGGCTGCTGCCCGACGGCCGGATCCGCTATGCGCCGGCGATGGATTTCTCCGGCACGGACAGCTTCGAGTACGTCATCACCGACCGCCGCGGCGGCAGCGCGGCGGCGGAGGTCACGGTCGCGGTGGCTTCCCTGCCCGATCCACCGCGGGCGGCGCCGGACCAGCTCGCCCTGGACGAGGACACGGCCGCCAGGGTGGACGTGCTGGCCAATGACGATGATCCCGACCACGACGCCGTTTCGCTCGTCAGCCTGCTGCCCTCGACCAATGCCGTCGTCACGCTGCAGGCGGGCGGGTCGGTGCATTACGCGCCAAAGGCGGATTTCTTCGGCGCGGACCAGTTTGGCTACGTGATCACCGACGGCACGCTGCTCTCGACCGGCACGGTGTCGGTGCTGGTGCGGCCGGTGAACGACCCGCCGCGCGTCGCCGCCCGGGAGTTCACCCTGAACCGCAACGCCAGCCTGGATGTCGCGCTCGAGGCCCATGACCCGGACGGCAACCAGCTCACCTTCACCATCGTGGATGGGCCGCTCGCCGGGGAGCTGCTGGCCTATCCCACGCTGGCCACCTACCTGCCACACCGCGGGTACTCGGGTGCGGACCGGTTCACCTACCGCGCCTCCGACGGCATCGTCGAGAGCGGGCCGGGCGAGGTCAGCCTGGCCGTGCTCCCGGTGAACAACCCGCCGCGACTCCAGCTTCGCGACTCCGTGACCGCCGTGGATCAGCCCGTGACCCTGACCGCCACGCTCGAAGACGCGGACGGCGACGCGCTCCGCCTGCTCGTCAGCCGCCCGCCCGCGCACGGCATGATCGAGCTGGACGGCACCAACGTCGTGTACCGGCCGGCGGCGGATTTTGACGGCGAGGACTTCGTCGAACTCCGCGCCACGGACGGCACGGACACCAGCATCCCCGCGGGCGCGAGGGTGCGCGTCACCCGCGGGAACACCGCCCCGGCGGTGGAAAGCTTCTTCCTCACGGCTTTCCGCAACCAGCCCTTCACGTTCCGGCTGCGCGGCCGCGACGCGGAGAACAACCCGCTCACCTACGCCGTCACCACGCCGCCCGGGCGCGGCACGCTCCGCCTCGACGGCGCCGGGGCCACCTACGAGCCACGCCCCAATTTTACGGGCTTCGACCACTTCAGCTACTCGGCCCACGACGGCCGGCTGGCGAGCGAACCGGCGGTGGTGACCCTCCGCGTGGCCTGGCCCAATCAGGCCCCGCAATCCACGAACAGCCATGTCCAGGGCCTCGCCGGGCGGCCGGTGGCGGTGCCGTTGCCCGCCGTGGACCCGGACGGCCATCCGCTCGCGGTGGCGATCCTCAGGGGGCCCCAGTTCGGGCGGCTCATCGGCTCCGGCATTGGCCTGACCTACGTGCCGAATCCCGGGTTCGGCGGCACGGACCAGTTCACCTGGAAGGTCTGGGACGGGTTTGCCTACAGCCCCGTGGCGCAGGTCTCGATTGACCTGCGCGGCCTGCCGCCGCCGCAGGTTCTGGCGCTGACACGGCCGGACCTCGCCGGAACCGCGCTGACGCTGCGGGCGCGGTCAAATTTTGCCGGCACGGTGACGCTGGAGGCCAGCCACGACCTTCTTAAATGGCGGATCGTTGAAACGCAGTCCACCCCCGGCGGCGAGTTGGTCTTCCAGATCGGGGTGGAAACGAAAACGGACGCGGAGTTCTTCCGCGTCCGTGCCCAGTAGGATCCCGCCAGGGGCTACTTCAGCTTCGCCAGCGCTTCCTTGATGGCTGCGAAGTTGGGCAGGTCCTTGGGCGTGGGGGTCTGCTCGGCGTATTGGATGACGCCGGCCTTATCAATCACGAAGGCGGCGCGGGCGGAGCTGTCGCCGATGCCGGCGAGGCTCTTGAAGAGGACGCCGTAGGCGTTGGTGATCTCCTTGTTGAGGTCGCTGACGAGGGTGACGCCGATCTTTTCCTTCTGGGCCCAGGCCTCCTGCGCAAAGGGGCTGTCCACGCTGAGGCCGATGACCTCGGCGCCGAGGTCGCGGTAGGCGTTCAGCCCCTGGGAGATGTCGCAAAACTCGGTGGTGCAGACACTGGTGAAGGCGAGGGGGAAGAAGAGCAGGACGGTGTTCTTCTGGCCGAAGTTCGCGCTGAGCTTCACGTCCACGAGGCCGGCGGCGGTCTTGGACTTGAGGGTGAAGTCAGGGGCTTTGCTTCCAACGGAGAGGGGCATGGCGGGGATGGTTGGGTGGTTGAACGAACGGGAGGGCTGCTTAGCGGGGCGGCGAGGGAGTGTCAAACGGCGCGCAGGGCGGCGAGCACCTCGGCGGCGTGCTCCTCGGCCTTCACCTTGGGCCAGACCCGGAGGATGCGGCCATCCGGGCCGATGAGGAAGGTGACGCGATTCGTGCCCAAGTACTTGCGGCCCATGAAGGTCTTTTCCCCCCAGACGCCGTAGGCCGCGACAATCTGCCTGTCCGCGTCGGCGAGCAGCGGAAAGGGGAGCTGGAACTTTTCAGTGAACTTGCGGTGCGACTTTACCGGGTCGGTGGAGACGCCAAGGACGACGGCATCGAGCTTTTGGATTTCGGCGTACGCGTCGCGGAAGGCGCAGGCCTCCTTGGTGCAGCCGGGGGTGTCGTCCTTGGGATAGAAGTAAAGGACGACGTGCTGGCCCCTGAAGTCGGCGAGTCCGAGGCGGGAGCCGTCCGTGGTGTCGGCGGTGAAGGGCGGGGCGAGGTCGCCGGGCTGCGGCAGGGGGGTGACCGGTGCGGGCAGGGCGGCGGGTTTGGGGGTCGCGGTCTTGGACTTGGCGGGCATGGCGGGCATTGAACGGGCGACGGCTGCCAGTTGTCTCGGAGAGAGTAGAAGCGAAGGCCTGTGCCGCAACTTTCTCCGCCATTGGGGGCTGTGACCCGCTCGAACCGTGCACCAAGCCGCCAAAAAATGCGGTTGCCCGCAGCGGGGTTGCAGCGGACTATGGCGGTCCTCAGCGGCAGGCGGCGGCGGGGAGATCACGGGGCGGGCCGCCGGGCGCTGCAGGTGCCAATCAATATGACTCCGTTGAAGTTGCGCCATCATTCCCGATGCAAGGCGGCGTGGGGCTGCCTTGCCGGGCTGGCCGGCCTGGCCACGTCCGGGCAGGACGCCGCGAATTTCCTGACGAATGAGCTGCCCTTCCCGGAATGGATGCCGGTCACGCAGGACCACTACAATCTCAAGTGGGGCGACCTGACGGTGCGGCTGGACGCCTCGATGTCCGTGACCTATCGGGACAACACATTCCTGACGGAGAACGACAAGACGAGCGACTGGGGGCTGACGCCGATGCTGAACGTCGGCTTTTTCTATCCGATCCGCGAGGAGCAGACCCTGCAACTGGACGTGGGCGTCGGCTACACGTGGTGGAACGAAAACACGGACCAGAACGGCTTGGCCATCGCCCCGCGGTCGCACCTGAGTTTCCGCCAACGGGTCGGCGAGGTGGACCTGACCCTGAGCAACACGGCGGCCACGTCCGTCCAGCCCTCGGACCGGGTGGAGCTGGCCGGCGGGGACGGCGGGGACGAGTTCAACTTCGACCGGCTCAGCAACGTGACCGCGCTGTCGGCCGGGTGGCGGCCCACGCGGCGGCTGGCCTTCAACGGCGGTTATTCCTTCAGCCTGGAGCGCGGGCTGAGCGACAGCTTCAGCGCGCAGGACCGCGACACGCATTCGTTCAACGTCGGCACGACGCTTATCCAGTCCGAGATCCTCAGCTACGGGCTGGGCGCCTCGTACTCCCTGATCAACTACGTCGAGCAAATCCAGAGCGACGCCCAGTCGCTGTTTGTCGGGCCGAACGTCGAGTGGCGGCCGAACGGCTTCCTGACCGTTGGCCTGCAGGCGGGCTACACCAGCTTCATCCCGGACGACAACGGCACCCAGCAGGCGGCCGACGACTTCAATGGGTTCACCTTTTCCGGGGACGTCTCCTACCGGATGAACCGGAGCCTGACGCACACGATCGGCGTGTTCCGCAGCGTGAACCCGGGCTTTGGCAACGACTTCACGGAGGAGCTCGGCGGCAGTTATTCCGCGTCCTGGGCCCTGAACGCCCGCGCCGCGCTCACCGCCCGGGCGGGCTACACGCACGCCGACATCTCCAACGGCGAGGTGGCCGACATCTGGAACGGCGGCCTGGGCCTCGGCTGGAGGTTCATCCGCCGCGTGTCCACCGGCCTCGACTGGAACATCAACACCCGCGATTCCAACCAGTCTGGCCGCAGCTACACCGAGAACATCATTTCGCTCCGGCTCGGCTATCAGTTCTGACCCGCATCATCCCCCGCCCATGAACGCTTTCCGGCTCACCATCCTGCTTCTTTCCCTTCTGGCCTGGACAGCCCCCGCCGTCCACGCCCAGACCGACGATTATGTCCTTCGTTCCGAGGACCGCCTCCAGTTCCGCATCGCCGAGGATCCCATCCCCGACCGAAACCCGATCAGCGTGGTCGTGAACAGCGTGGGCGAGGCCAGCTTCCCCGTCAGCCGGGACTCGGATATCCGCGTCAACCTGCGCGTGCGCGGGAAGACCCTTGCCGAGGTGCGGGACGAGCTGAAGCGCCAGCTCCAGCAGGAGTTTTACCACCAAGCGACCATCACGCTGATGCTGGACGACAAGAAGTTCAGCCCCGGCAAGGCGATCTTCCTCGGCGAAGTCCAGGGCATCGTGGCGATCGTGCCCGACGAGCCGGCCAAGATGCTCGCCGAGACCGTCATGTCCCTGAGGCCGTCGGATTACGCCGACCTCAAGCGCGTGAAGCTGCACCGCGAGGATGCCCAGACCAAGGCGACGGAGACCCGGATCATTGATGTCCGCCGCATCATCAAGGAGAACATGCGCGAGGAGGACGTCGAGCTGCAGGATGGCGACCGCATTGAAGTGCCGGCGAAGTGGATCAATTAAGCCCCTCCATGCGTCCTTCCGTCATCTCCCGCTTCTACCGCCCCGGACGCTACCGGACGACGCTGGTGGACCGCGTCAACGTGTCCGTCATCCTGCGGAAGTATCTCCGCATGTTCCGCCAGCGGTGGTGGATTCCGGTCCTGCTGACGCTGCTGGGAAGCGGCGGTGCCGTGTACTGGGCGCTGACGACCCCGGACTCCTTCCAGGCCTACTCCAAGCTCGGCATCGCCCCGCGCATCGCCTTCACCGAGCGCTACACGGACAAGGCGAACGTCATCGAGGAGATGAACAATTTCGCCGCCAACCAGATCCAGTACATGGAGGGCAACGAAGTGCTGGGCAAGGTCTATGAAAAGATGCAGGACTTCCGCCTGCCCGACGGCCGCGCGCCGCTGTTCTTGCCTCAGGCCGGCCAAGGGCGCGGCTCCACCTTCATCCTGACCGTCAACAGCGACAGCGCGGAGTTTGCCCGCCGCGCCGCGCGGACCTGGGCCCAGGAATTCCTCGCCTTCAAGGACGAGCAACGCAACGTGCTGGCCCGGAAGGAAACCGACCGCACCCGCACCGACCTCGCCCGCCAGGAGGAGCGCGTGGCCGAGTCCCGCCAGCGCATGGAGGAGTTCTTCCAGGAAAACCGCATCGGCACCAGCGATGATGTCGGCAATGACGCCCAGTCCCTTCTCAGCGACCTCCAGCGCCGGCTGCAGGGCGTCGTCATCGAGCGCCAGCGCCTCGAAAGCAAGTCGGTCGAGGAGTTGGCGGATGACAAGGGCGCCGCCCTCGCGACAGGGGATGCCGGCACGCCTGGCGAGTTTCCGGCCGCCCGTCAGTCCGGGGACGCCGCCACCGACCCGTTCGAGAAGTATGGTGCCGGCTCGAACTATACCGACCTGAAACGCCGGCTCAGCGACTACCAGGCCGAGGTCGAGCGGCACCGGGCGTTTCTGCGGGACCAGCACCCGTACATGCAGCGCTTCCAGCGGTACATCGCCGACACCGAGCGGCAGATTCGCGAGCAGCTGAAGCTCATCGAGGAAATGCGCCAGGCCCGCGTCTCCTCCATGAAGCAGGAGGAGAAGTTCCTCGAGGAGCAGATCAACCGCCAGCGCGAGGAAGTCGTCCGCCTCCGCGGCGTCGCCCGCGAGTTCAGCCGCCTCCGTGAGGACCTCGACAAGGAGCAGGCTATCTACTTGGACCTCAGCAAGAAACTCTCCGCGCTGTCCCAGATGCAGCCGGACGACGAGCTGATCCAGATCCTCGAGCAGGGCGTCGGCTCGGACAAGCCCGTCGCCCCGAACCGCCCGCAGATCATTGTCCTCGGCATCTTCGGCAGCCTCGTCGCCGGCCTCCTGTTTGTCTTCCTGCTGGCCAAGCTCGACGACCGCGTCGAGTCCGCCGAGGAGCTGGAGAAGCAGCTTCAGGAGCCGGTGCTGGGCCAGCTTCCTCTCGTGGCTTCCCGCGAGGTCAAGGCCTTCAAGGGCCTTGTCAGCGTGGCCCAGCTGCCCGAGGACCACATTTTTTCCGAATCCCTCCGAGGCGTGCGCTCTTCGGTCATGTTCGCCGCGCCGGACCTCCGCAAGCAGGTGCTGCTGGTCACCAGTTCCGTGCCCGGCGACGGCAAGACCACTTTCACCGTCAATTTCGCCATCACCCTCGCCAAGGCCGGCCACAAGGTGCTGCTCCTCGACGCCGACATGCGCCGCGGCACCGTCACCGATTACTTCGGCATCAAGTCCGAGCCCGGCCTCTCCGACGTGCTCGCCGGAGTGCAGCACTGGTCGGAGGTCATGCACCGCGGTCCGACCCGCAGCCTCATGATCGTGCCGCGCGGCTCCCGCGTCCAGAACCCGGGCGAGCTGCTGCTCTCCCGCGCCGCCGCCGAGCTGGTCGCCGAGGCCCGCAAGGAATTCGACTACGTCATCTTCGACTGCCCGCCCGTCATCGGCATGGACGACGCCTTCTCCCTCGTCAGCCACGGCGACGGCTTCCTCTTCGTGTTCCGCGTGGGCGAGACCTCCCTCAAGATCGCCAAGCACGCCGTTGCCGGCATCCGCCAGCGCGGCGCGCAGATCATCGGCCTCATCCTCAACGGCATCTCCCTGCGCAGCCCGGACTACTACTACACTGCCTACTACTACTCGAATTACACCTACAACGAGGATGGCCAGCGCGTGAAGCGAAGCACCCTCGCCCCCGGCGCGCACCTGGCCCGCCCGCGGCGCGGCTCCGCCCTGCTGGAGGAGATGCGCCACGAGGGCAACGGCGCGGCGGCCCCGGGGGATTCCACGGACGGTGAAGGTAGCCCGGCGGGCAACGGAGGTGCGCCCGAACTCATCGCCGCCCCGGCGGCCGGGAACCGGCCCGCCGCGCTTCCGGCCGGCGGCCAGCCGCCGCTAATCTAAAATCTCCCGCCGCACACTTGCGCGGCGCCCAAGCGGTGCTATTCCGACCGTGCTTGGAGACGTCTTGCTCGCAGCATGTTGGGGGTTTCGGGACCGTGGAAATTGTCTTGCACCCGGTGAAGGCACTTTCCACTCTCGGTCCCGTTGCTTCGTCAACACGCTGGGAACAGGCTCATCCCCACCAGCAATCATAGCCATGAACAACCCCACCAAACTCCTTAAATCCATCGCACTGGCCATTCTGGCCGCTGTGGCCGCGCCGCTGGTCATGGCTGAACCTGACCCGGCCGACGCCCCCCGCCGACGGGTGGACGACTATCGCTGGTACAACGACACCCGACTGGGCGAAACTTACAACGCCCGCACCCGCCGCTCTTCCACCTTCCAGGAGGCGGTGCCCCGCGCCGAGCGCGCCACCCCGCCGCCCGCGGCCACCACACCCCCGCCCTCGCGCGACATCCAGATCAACCGCACCCCCGCGCCCACCCGTTCGATGTCCACCGCCGAGTCCGGCGGCAACTGCCTCCGTCTGGCCATCATGTCCCCGGGTGAGGCCATCCTGGGCGAGAACGTCACCTACACGCTCCGCGTCACCGCCTCCTGCGACGTGGCGAACGTGAGGGTTTCCGACGAGATCCCCGAGGGGGCCGACTTCGTCAGCAGCGATCCCGCCGCCGAACGCTCCGGGAGCAAGTTGAACTGGATGTTCCCCAAGATGATGAACGGCGAGACGAAGGAGATCAAAGTCACCGTCAAGCCCGGCCGTGAGGGATCCTTCACCTCCTGCGCCACCGGCTCGGCCGATCCGCTCGTCTGCGCCACCTTCGTCGTCGGCAAGCCCCGTCTCGAGATCGAGAAGACCGGGCCTGAGACCGCCCGCCTCGGCGCCGATGTCGGCTACAATGTCGTGGTCCGCAACGTCGGCACCGCCATCGCCCGCAGCGTGGTCGTGACCGACACCGTGCCGCCTGGACTGGGCGGGCCGAAGACCCTGACCTTCGACGTGGGCGACCTTGCCCCCGGGGCCTCCCGCAGCATTCCGGTCGGCCTGAAAGCCGCCGAGAAGGGTCGCCACTGCAACGTCGCCTCGGCCAAGGGCACGAACACCGACCAGGTCCAGGACGACGCCTGCACGCTCGTCCAGCAGCCTTCCGTGGACATCACCAAGAAGGTTGTCGCGCCGGGTGAGAACTTCATCGGCCGCAACGTGGACTTCGAGATCGTGGTCACCAACAACGGTGACGTGCCGCTCTCCAACGTGGTCGTGACTGACGGCGTGCCGAACGAGGTTCGCATCGTCACCGCCGAGGGCGCCACGGTTTCCGGCAGCAGCGCCCGCTGGTCGGTTGGCAACCTGGGCGTCGGCCAGAGCCGCACGTTCAAGGTCACGGAAGTCAGCGCGACTCCTGGCCGCTGGTGCAACACCGCCTCCGTGACCACGGCCGAGGGCCCGACGGACTCCGCCGAGGCCTGCGGCGTGTGGCGCGGCATCACCGGCATCCTTGTCGAGCTGGTGGACGATCCTGACCCGATCCTCATCGGCCAGACCACCACGCTCACGTTCCGCGTGACCAACCAGGGCAACGTGGACGACACGAACATCCAGAACGTCCTCACGGTGGACAATGAGATGGAAATTGTGAGCACCACCGCCGGCACCGCGAACGGCCGCAGCATCACGTTCCCGAACATCCCGGTCCTCCGTCCGAAGCAGACCGTCGAGTACAAGGTCGTGGTCAAGGGCGTGGCCGTCGGCGACAGCCGCACCCGCACCACCACCATCGGTGACACGACCCGCAACACGCCGGGCAACAGGGATCCGATCGAGGAGATGGAAAGCACGCAGGTATACTGATCCTGACGTTTCCTGACTGATTCCGCGCGGGCCGCCTTCGGGCGGCCCGCTTTTTTTTGCCTGTGCAAAGTCCGCCCGCCCACCGGCCGGAATGCGACGCAGGATCGAAGGCCCTGCGGTTTCACAGTGACGCCTCGGTTCTATGCGGAGGGAGGGTGCCGTCGGGCTCCGGAGCCCTTCGTCTCCCACGTCCTCGCGCTCGAGGCCGCGCACCTGCCCGACGGCCGCGTGCCGGTGGCGTGGCCGGCGGCGCCCCTGTCGGGGCCGTCCCGGGCGCGGGCGGGCCGGCAGGTTTGACGGCGGCTTCGGCGGCGGCGTGCCGGCGCTGCCCGCCAATCCGCAGCTGTGACGGCCATGGCGCGGGCCGCGGCTTCGCCGCCAACAATCCGCGGCCTGGCGCATGCGCCGCAGCAGGCCAAGCCGCCAACCGGACCTGCGGCAACGTGCCGATCGTGCCGCTCATCGGCGGCTCCGGCGCAGCGGGCACGGAGGGAGACCCCGGCCCCGGCAGCGTCGGGGCCATCCTCATCGCCTCGAACACGGCGCATCACCGTCAACGGCAACCTCTCCGCCTACGGCGGCTTCTCCCCCGTCGGCGCGCCCGCCGGCGTCAGCTTCGGGCTGCCCACCGGCACGCCCCCGCGACGCAGGCCGCCGCCCCGCGTGGCGAGGGCTTCACCGGAAGCGTCCCCGTGCAGGTCACCGTCGGGCCGGAACACAACGCCTCGACCGCCTGCGACGCCGTCCTCAACACCGCCGCCCCCCGCCCGAGGTCACCGAAATGGTGGCGCAGTGACGCTGCCCGTGGGCGAACCAATGAAGATTCAGGCCTGGTCGAAACAGCCCGCTCCTCCGCGTCGCCGCCATGTCATTGCATGGCACGGAAGAAGGCCGGGCCGCCACCCAGCTCCGCCGCAGGCACGACGAGCATGGCGGGGCTGGTGCCGGGTGTGAGGGTCTGCTGGACGGACCATGGGCCGCCGGGGGCGGCGGCGCGTTCGAGCGTGAGCACGCGGCCAGGCATGCAGGCGAGCGTGAGCTCCAGCCCGCCGTCCGGCAGCCGGCGGAAGCCCGTGAAGGCCGACGGATCCGGCCCCGGGCCGCCGGCGGCCCGGAGCGGCACGCGGTTCCCCGAGGAGTAACCCACGTACAGGGCGGGGACCGAGGTGTCGTCCCCCACCACGAGGCGCGTGTAGAGGAGATCCATGTCATACGCCGTGCCGGCCGTGAGCGCGCCCGCCGGGATGATCACCGTGGCGCCGTCGGCGAGGCCGCTGTCCTCGAACACCACCTCACCGGTGCCGCGCGCGGTGATCGCCACATCGTAGCCGCGGAAGAGGCCGCCGCCGGTGAACGGTACCAGTTCCAGCACGAAGGGCGCCGCGGGGTTGACGGCCTGCGCCGCTGTGAAGTTCAGCAGCCGCGGCGCGGGCGGCAGGCTGGCCGTCGGCAAGGACACATTGTAGGCCGTGTTGCCGGTGATGAAGCTGCTGAGGGTGAAGCTGTACGTGCCCGGCGGATAGCGGCTGTGCAGCCCCGACTCGGAGGTGAAGCCTTCGTTGAAGTAGAACTCCCCGGAGTCGGGCAGCAGCTCCATCGCCCGCGTGTCGCCCGGCGGCGTCCGCAGCGTCATGCCCTGGAGGAAGATCAGGTTGTCCGGGTCGGAGAGGAACTCCGCGTCCAGCAGGGCGAAGGCGACGAAGAGGAAGGGGCTTTCGTCCGGCGTCTGGGGAATCGGCGCCGGCGGCGCATCGGCCGTCTGCCGGTAGGTCGCGGACTTGATGAGGGTGATGTCCACGATCTCCTGCGCCGGAATCGGACCGGCGGCGAGGGCCGGCAGCATGACGAGGGCAAGGCGAAACAGGCGCGCACGATGGGTCGGATTCATGCGAGGCGAATGCCGCCTGAACCGCGCAGGCGCTGGCAAATGGATTCCGCCGCCGGGCGCGCCGCAGTTTTGGGCAAACCAGGGTTGGAAGTGGCCAACCCCGGGATGGCGGGTGCGCGCCGCCGTGTGACCTTCACCATGGATCCATCCGCCGGGCCGCACCCGGTCCACCCTCCCTGCCGCAAGACCATGAACAACGATTGCCCGCCCGCCCCCGGCCTGTGGGGCCTGCCTCCCATCCCCCTCCATCCCGCCGCGGTGCCTCGCCGCGCGCCCGCCGCGGGCGATGAAGCCGCGCCGCTCCTCGTGGCCATCCTCCACGACGGCCCGGCCGCCTGCGAGCAGGCCTCGCAGGCGTTGGCGGCGCTGGGGCGCGACTTCTCCGCGGAAGTCGTCATTCACCCGTCCTTCAGTTCGTTTGCCCTGCTGGAGGAGCCCCAGGGCCGGCCCGCCACGGCCGCGGCCACCGACGCCGCCGATCTGCTGATCCTCTCGACGTTCGGCAATGCCCCGCTGCCCAGCGCGGGGCTGGACCGGGTCGCCCGCTGGATCGAGCTGAAGCGCGGATCCGGCGCGGCCCTTCTCCTGCTGTTCGGCCGGCCGGGCAGCTTCGACACGGCGGACTCGGACCGCGTGCGGCCCCTCCGACAGCTCGCGGCCGGCTCCGGCCTCGAACTGTTCACCCCGCGGCCCGGAGGGGCTGGAGGGCCACATCCCCTCTGCGAGCACCTGCACGAACGGGAAGTGACGATGACACCCACGCTCCGCGAAGCGCTGCGGCACCGGCCGCGCACCCTGGCCATGAACTGACCGTTACGGCGCTTCTCGTGGCGGGATCAGCCGCACGCCGCGCTGAGTTTCCAGCCCGGCCGCGGCTCGGCGTCCGGCGACGTCGGGGGCGCGCCGAGGCGCAGCTTCCGCTCCGCGAGCAGGCCGATCATGGCGGCGTTGTCGGTGCAGAGGGCCGGCTCCGCGAGGCGCACTGCGAGGCCCGCCGCCCCGGCGTCGGCCGCGAGGCGGGCGCGGAAGCCGCGGTTCACCGTGACCCCGCCGGAGGCGGTCACGCACGGCACGCGCAGCCGACGCGCGGCCTGCACGAGCTTCGTCACCAGCACCTCGACGATCGCCGCCTGCACG
>JBJXFY010000167.1:0-8093 GCA_046155815.1 Limisphaerales bacterium
CTAGGAGGCGTAACGGATCTAGACGGCTTTTTCGCCGGTTTCTTCGGTGCGGATCCTGACCGCTTCTTCGACCGGTGAGACGAAGACCTTGCCGTCGCCGATCTTGCCGGTCTTGGCCGCGCCCACGATCGCGTTGACGGCGGCCTCGATGCGTTCATCGGGCAGGACGAGCTCCAGCTTGATCTTGGGCAGGAAGTCCACGGTGTACTCGCTGCCGCGGTAGATTTCGGTGTGGCCCTTCTGCCGGCCGAATCCCTTGACCTCGCTGACGGTCATGCCCTCGATCCCGGCCTCGCTCAGGGCATCCTTCACTTCCTCCAGTTTGAACGGTTTGATGATCGCTTCGATTTTCTTCATGATGATGGGTTGCCGGTGCGGGCGTTTTTCTTGGGCATCGGCGGCGTCTCCTGGGGAGGCCGGCCGCCGTGTGTTCGTTTCCCTGACGGTCAGCCGGGTCCGGCGAACCCACCACCACAGGGATTCGCCAGACCCGGCCTCCACCAACACATCAGGACAACGCCCAACACCGGGACCTGTTAGCACCCGTGATGCCAGCGGCCGCGGAGCATTGGATTCGCCCCCAAAGCGAACCCTGGCCGCCACTTGTCTCGAAACCCGCTCGACTCACTGAAGAGGCCAACGAATGCACCGTGGCCAATTCTGGCCATCCGGCGTAGAGGGTGACACCCGGGGCGCAGTCAGGCGGCCTCGAATCGGGCCGCCGCTCCGCTCCGGCCCTGCCAAGGGAAGGGGAGAATACTTGGCAAGGCCGGCCGGTTCGGCGGTCCTCCAGCGCGCCTCCCGGGACCGGGCCAAGACGGCGGCCTACCCTTCAACCGGGATTCCGCATCGGAACGACCAAAGGCCTCCTGCCTTCCCGCGGCCGTGCGCTCACGGCGCCTTTGCCCCTGCGGTCAGCGTCCTGCGGCGGAACACCTTGTCGCTGCTGCACGCGTACAGCCAGGCGCGGCCGGGACCGGCAAAGGCGCAGCTCACGGTGCCCTTCTCCTGCGGGCGGGCGATCACGCCGCCCAGCCGCCCGCCCGCGTCGAACATCTGGAGGCCCGCGTGCGAAGTGACGTAGATGCGGCCGGCGGCATCGGTGGTCGCGCCGTCGCCCCCGCTGTCGGGCCTGCCCACAGGCGTGACGAGGGTGGCGAGGCGTTCGCCGCCGCTGAGGGAGCCGTCGGCAGCGACGAGGAAGTTCCAGACGTTGGTGCCGCCATACTCGCTCACCCAGAGCTGGCTCTGGTCCGTGCTGAGCGTGATGCCGTTCGGCTTGTTGATGCCGCCGGCTACGGGTGCGGGGCGGGACATTCCGCGGGCGCTGATGGGCACGCGGACGACCGCGCCGGCTCCGGTGTCGGTGAAATAGACGTGCCCTGCGGCGGAGACGACCAAGTCGTTTGGATTCACGTCGGTGGCGACCGTCTCGACCGGCTTCGTTACGGGGTCAATGACGACGATGCGCTTCTCCTTCGCGTCGCCCTGCGTGGCGGCGTAGAGTTTCCCGTCGGGTCCGAACTTCATGCCGCTGACCTTGGGGCCGCCCTCAAGCCAGGCGACGGGCTTGGTTTCGCCGACGCCGACGCGGTACAGGACATTTTTGCCGAGGTCGCTGAAGTAAAAGTTCCCCTCGGTGTCACCGCAGGCGGCGTCGGTGAAGCCGTAGCCTTCGCCCACGAGTTCCCAGTCTCCGGGCTGGCCGCCGCCCGCCAGCACCTTCGAGAGCGCCTCGTCGCCCCGGAGGTTGTCCTGGGTGAGCGGGGCCGGGAGCTGCGCGAGCGCGGGACGCCAGAGCCAGCGCAGCGAGTCGGGCAGGATGGCGCCGCCGTGCTTCCCGTTGTGCGCGCCGTCGCCCAAGACGAACCGGTGATCGTAGCCGGCGAAGGCGAGGGCGCTGGCCATGGTCTGGTTCGCGAGCGGCCAGTTGCCGTGGAGGTTGTTCAGGTCGTTGCTGCCGTCCTGCAGGAAGACGCGGATGGGCTTGCGCTCCGTCTTGCGGATCAGCGCCGGGTAGGCGTGGCCGCCGCGGATGTTGGTGAAGCTGCCGATCTGCGAAAGCACCCGGCGGAACTGGTCCGGCCGCTCCCACGCAACGGTGAACGCGCAGATGCCGCCGCTGCTCATGCCCGCGATGGCGCGCTGATCCGGATCGTCGGTGAACTTCACGCCGAATTTCTGCGCGACGAAGGGCAGCAGTTCGTCCACGAGGAACTGCGCATAGTCGCCGCCGAGAGAATCGTACTCGAAGCTGCGGTTGCTGCGGTTGCCCCAGCCGGAGGCGGCGGGCGCGTTGGTACCGCGGTGGCCGGGGTTGATGAAGACGCCGATGGTCACGGGCATTTCGCCCTTGGCGACCAGGTTGTCGAACACAATGGGCACACGCTGCTGGCCCTTCTCGTCCAGGTAGGCGTGACCGTCCTGGAAGACCATGAGCGCGGCCGGCTTCGTGCCATCGTACTGTGCGGGAATGTAGATCCAACCGTCGCGCGAGGTTTCGGGGAAGACCTTCGACACATTGAACTGGAAGTGTTCCACCCGCCCCTTGGGCACCCCGGGCGCACGTTCGAGCGAATCAGGGCCAAGCTGGTAGTCGTCCGCGGCGCGGGCCTGGACCGGGACAAGCAGGGCCAGCAGGAGGCCGGCGAGGCGGAGGCGGAACATGGAGCGAGCGTGACGCCGGCCACCGGGGCGGGGAAGCGGGAAGTCGGGGGCGCCCAACTCACCACGTCAGCGCGTCGCCGGACGCGCGCCCGGCGGCCGACAGCTTCTTCAGCAGCTGCGCGACGCGGCCGGCCTCGCGGGGATCCTCCGCAAGGTCGTTCACCTCGGAGGGATCCTCCTTCAGGTCGAAAAGCTGCGTCCGCCCGATCACGGGGTAGTGGATGATCTTCCACCGCTCGTCGCGCCAGCCGCGCTGCACGTCGCGGTAGGCGAAGTACAGCTCGTCGCGGTGCCGCCGGCCGCGGCCCTCGAGCAGGCGGACGAGGCTGCGGCCCTCGATGCCGGCGGGCGCCGGCACGCCGGCCAGTCCGCAAATCGTGGGCGCGATGTCGTGCAGGTAGCACAGCGCGTCCACCGCGCGCACGCCCTGGAACGCCGCCCCGGCGATGATCAGCGGCACGCCGACGGAATGCTGGTAGAGGTTCTGCTTGCCCAGCAGCCCGTGGCTGCCGAGGGCTAGGCCGTTGTCGCCGGCAAAGATCACGACCGTGCGTTCCGCGAGTCCGGTGGTGTTGAGCTCGTCCAGGAGGCGGCCGACCTGCGTGTCGAGGTGCGTGATCATCGCGTAGTAGTCGGCAATCTCGTGCTGCACCGCCGCCCGCGTGCGCGGTGCGGGAACGAGCTTCTCGTCGCGCACGGCCAGCTCGCCGTTGTCGAAGGGATGCTCGGGCAGGAAGTTCCCCGGCACGGTCATCCACGCCGGGTCGTAGCGCGCGTGGTACTCGGGCGGAGCGGTGCGCGGATCGTGCGGCGAGGTCAGCGCGACGTAGAGCGCGAAGGGCCGTTTCGTGTCGCGGGCGCGGAGCATTTCCAGCGCGGTGTCGGTGAAGAGCTCAGTCGCGTTGCGCGCCTCCTCGCGGGCCGGCCCGGGCCGGCCCGTGGCGTCGAAGTCCTGCACCTTGACGCGGAACTGGTCCGACATGCCGCCGAGGAAGATGCTCCGCGCGCCGGGAAAAACCCGGCCGCAGGCCTCCGCGCCGTTGTGCCACTTGCCCGTCGCGAAGGTCTGGTAGCCCGAACGGCGCAGCGCCTCGGGCCAGGTCTCCGCACCCGTGAGGTCATGGCCCACGCGGAAGAAGCTGCGGCCGCTGAGGAACATCGCGCGCGACGGGATGCAGACCGCACCGCTGTCACTGCCCGCGATGTGTGCGCCGCGGAAGAGCACGCCGGCGTTGACGAGCCGGTCGAGGTTCGGCGTGCGAAGCTGGCGGTTGAGCACGCCCAGCGCGTCCGGCCGGTGATCGTCGCTGAGGATGACGACGAAATTCGGCCGCACGGCCTCACGCGGCGCGGCCAGAACGCTGAACGCCGGAAGCAGGAGGGCGAGGCCGAGGCAGACGAGGCGGTGGCCGGGGAGTTTCAAGCAGATGCAAGGAACGGAACCGCGGCCTGTGGCGCAAGCGTGGCGGCGTGGGACCGGCGGCCGGCGGGCAGGCCGGCCTGCGGCGGGGATGCGCCCCGTCGCCGATCAGTGCGGTCCGAGCTCGCGTACCTTGAGGTTGCGGAACCAGCAGGCGTCGGCGTGGTCGGTGAGCATGAGGTGGCCGCGGATCTTTTCGCCGAAGCGCGGCTGGTCCTTGAACTTGCTCCGTGCCAGCGCGGCCTTCACGGCGTCGCTGCCCAGCTCGTACTTCAGCACGGCCACGCCGTTCAGCCAGTGCTCGACCTGGCCGCCGCGGACAACGAGGCGCGACTGGTTCCACTCGCCGGCCGCCTTCACCGGCTTGTCCGGGGCGGGCGCCAGCACATCGTAAAACGCCGCGGTGGTGCGCTGGGCGCCGGCCTTGGCGTCGGCATGGCCGGCATCGTCGATCATCTGGTATTCGTGGCCGGGCGCGCCCGGTCGTCCCTCGGTGACGAAGTACTTCACGCCATTGTTCCCGGCCGGCCCGAGCCGCCACTCCCAGGTGAACTCGAAATCGCCGAAGGTTCCGGCCGTGACGATGTCGCCGCCGCGCTCGCCGCCAATCTTCTCGATCTGGCCGTCCTTCACCCGCCAGCCCAGGGCGGGCATGCCGGCCTGGCGGTAGCCGCGCCAGCCGCTGAAGGAGCTGCCATCGAAAAGCAATCGCCAGCCGGCGGCCTGCTCGTCCGCCGTGAGGAGGTTGGGCGGGGAATCCGCGGCGTGGGCGGCGGACGCGAGCAGCACGACGAGCACGGGCAGCAGTCGGAGTTTCATGGGGGGAGCGAAGCATCGGAAGCGGCCGGGTGGCGAGCGGCAAGTCGGGACCGGGCATTGCCGGCGGGGGCGGCACTCCACAGGCTGCGCGGCATGCGCCCGAAGAAGCCTGCCCGTGACCTGCCGCCACGCCCGGCGGGCGGCTGAAGCGCGACCCATGCGGCCGTGCGTGATCTTCAACCCCGCGGCGCGCGGCGAGCGCGCGCTGCGCTTCCGCCGCTTCCTGGCCGCGGTGGCGCCCGGCACCGCGCTCAAGCCCACTACCGGCCCCGGCGCCGGACGCGAGCTGGCCGCGGAGGCCGCCCGCGAGGGCTACGACGTGGTCGTGGCGGCGGGCGGCGACGGCACGCTGCATGAGGTCGTGAACGGCCTCGCCGACGTTCCGGGCGCTCTGAATTCGGTGACGCTCGGCATCCTGCCACTGGGCACGGTGAACGTGTTTGCGCTGGAGCTGGGCCTGCCGATGTCGCCGCCACGCGCATGGGAGGTCATCCGGGAGGGCGCGGTCCGCGAGGTGGACCTGCCGTGGGCGGAGGTGGCCACGGCCGGCGGCCTGCGTCGCATGCGCTTCATCTCGCTGGCCGGCGCGGGGCTGGACGCCCGCGCGGTGCAGCTCACGAGCTGGGGGCTCAAGCGGCGCTTCGGCCGGCTGGCCTACCTTTTCGCGGCGATGCAGGCGTGGCGTGAGCCGCCGCACCCGTTCAGCTGGGCGGCGGCGGGGGAGCGTGGCGTGGCGACCTATGCCGCGCTGGGCAACGGACGCTTCTACGGCGGGCGCCTCGAGGTGTTTCCCGGCGGCGACGTGTGCAGCGGGCTGGTGCATGCCTGCCTTTTTCCGCGCGTGACCGCCCCGCTCATTGCTTCCTCCGTCTGGGCGTACTTCGCCCGGCGGCCGTGGCACCCGCCTTCGGAAGTCCGGCGGCTGGGGGCGGGCGAATTCGGGCTTACCGGCGACGCCTCGGTGCCCGTGCATCTGGATGGCGAATTGGTCGGCGCGCTGCCCGCGCGCTTTGGCTGCGATCCGGGCGAAAGGCTGCACGTGCTCGCGCCTGGGAGGCGGCCGGCGGCACGGGTTTGAGGCCGGGCCATGGGGATCACGCCGGCAGGAGGCCGGACGCAGGCCCATTCACTTCACCGGTAGTACTCCCGGTACCACGCCACGAACCGCCGCAGCCCCTCGGCCAGAGGCGTGGCGGGCTTGAAGCCCGTGTCCTGCTCCAAGTCATGCACGTCTGCGTAAGTGGCCTCCACGTCGCCCGGCTGCATCGGGAGTGAGTTGATCTCCGCCTTCCTCCCCAGGGCGGACTCCAGCGTGCTCACAAACTCCAGCAGCTCCACCGGCTGGTGGTTGCCGATGTTGTAGAGGCGGTACGGCGCGCGGCTGCGGCCCGGATGCGGCGCGGCCGGATCCCATGCCGGATCGCCCGCCGCCGGCCGGTCCAGCACGCGCACCACGCCCTCGGCGATGTCGTCCACGTAGGTGAAGTCCCGCCGCATCCGGCCGTGGTTGAACAGCTCGATGGGCCGGCCTTCCAGGATGGCCCTGGTGAACAGGAAGGTCGCCATGTCCGGCCGGCCCCACGGCCCGTACACGGTGAAGAACCGCAGCCCGGTACAAGGCATGGAGTAGAGATGCGCGTAAGTATGGGCCATCAGCTCGTTGGCCTTCTTGGTCGCGGCGTACAGGCTGATCGGATGGTCCACGGAATCCTCCACGCTGAAGGGCTGCTTCGTGTTCAGCCCGTACACCGAGCTGGACGAGGCGAACACAAGGTGGCCCGCCTTCGCGTGGCGGCAGCCCTCGAGGATGTTCAGGAAGCCGGTCAGGTTGCTGTCCGCGTAGGCGTGGGGGTTCTGGAGCGAATAGCGCACGCCGGCCTGCGCGGCGAGATGCACGACGCGTTCGGGCTGGAACTCACTGAAGGCCCGCTCCATCGCCGCCCGGTCATGCAGCGCCACCCGCGCGAAGCGGAAGCCCGCCTGCGGCGTGAGCCGCGCCAGCCGCGCCTCCTTCAGGTGTGGGTCGTAGTAATCATTGAGGTTGTCGAGGCCCAGCACCTCCTCGCCACGCGCCAGCAGGCGCTCCGCGACGTGCATCCCGATGAACCCGGCCGCGCCGGTAAGGAGGATCTTCATGATTGGGCCAAGGGAAAATCAGAGGAATGAATCCGCAGATGAACGCAGATGAACGCTGATAACCTTCCAAGGGCCGGCGGCGTGACTGCCAAAGTCCGGTCGCAGGCCTGCCCGCCCGACTCACTCAGGCATCCGCGCCACCGCGCTGCCGGAATCTTGCCGGAACGATGCCGGCGGCATTCCCATCTGCGTTGATCTTCCTCCATCTGCGGTTTCATCTTCACGCCTTCCACACCTGCCCCGGCTTTGTGGCGTGGCCAGCCATGACGTTCCGGGTGTCCACGATGCACCGTGCCCACGCGGCCAGCTCCGCGTAGTTCACCGCGCGGTGCGCGGTGGCGATGAGCACCACGTCCACCGCCGCCACGGTTTCGCGGCACCACGACCGTGACGCCTGTCCGGCCCAGCGCCCGCTGCGCCGGCCCGCGCGGATCACCGGAACGTGCGGATCGTGGTAGGTGACTTCCGCCCCCTGCTCCGCCAGCCGGTCCATGAGCACGTAGCTCGGCGATTCGCGGTCGTCGTCCACGTCGGCCTTGTAGGCCACGCCCAGCATGAGCACGTGGCTGCCGCGGACGGGCCTGCCCGCCGCGTTCAGCGCCTCGGCCACGCGCGCGACGACGTACCGCGGCATGGCGGTGTTCACCTCGCCGGCCAGCTCGATGAAGCGGGTCTCGACGCCCGCCTCACGCGCCTTCCACGTCAGGTAGAACGGGTCAATCGGGAGGCAGTGCCCGCCGAGGCCCGGTCCCGGTGTGAACGGCATGAAGCCGAAGGGCTTCGTGCGCGCGGCGGCGATCACCTCCCAGATGTCAATCCCCAGCGCCGCGTACACCACCTTCAGCTCGTTCACGAGGGCGATGTTCACGCCGCGGAAGATGTTCTCGAGCAGCTTCGCCGCCTCCGCCACGCGGCACGACGAGACGGGCACCATCTGCTTCACCACGCGCAAGTAGAGTTCCACGGCCCGGTCGCAGCAGGCCGGCGTGAGGCCGCCGACGACCTTGGGAATGTCCGCCAGCCGGCTGGCCGGATTGCCCGGATCCTCGCG
>JBJXFY010000168.1:0-7650 GCA_046155815.1 Limisphaerales bacterium
GGCGCCGTCAGCCCGGCCGGCGCGGGCGCGGCCTCCGCCGGCTGCGCCCACGGCCGGAAGAAGCGCCGCAACGGAAACTCGCGCGGACGCGGGTCGCCCTCCGTGTGCCACGATGCCGTGAAGTCAAGCGGGCCGCCCTCGCCGGCAATGCGCAGCGCGAAGGGCCGCCACACCCGGCCCGGCGCGGGCAGCGTGAGGGACGCGCGGCGCCGCCCATCCCCCGCCGGCTGCGAGGCGACCCCCGCGCCCCCGGGGTCGCCGCTGAACGTGCGCGACGACCCGAACGTGACGGTCATGTCCCCTGGCGGCCGTTCCCAGTCAATCGCCCCGCCGGGCTGGATCGCCGGCGGGAGCATCTGGAAGAGGTCGAGCTGGCCGCGGAACGTGAGCGTGCCCGGACCGGAGGGCGTCCAGGAATGCGCCGCGCCGGCGGCCGTGAAGGCGCGCGTCACGCCGAGGTCGAGATGGGGCAGCCAGAGCTTCGTTGCGGCGCCGCCGCCGGCAGGAGCCCATTCGGCCTCGAGGCCGTGCCGCGTGGTGAGCAGGTCCGTCTCCACCGCGGAGGGCAGCTTCACCGCGTAGTTCACCGCCCCGGTGCGCGGGCGCGTGAGCAGCGTGAGCTGGCGGCCGTCCGGGCTGAGGCGCGCACCGAGGATTTCTTGCGCATGCCGCTCGCCACCGTCCCGCGTGTCGCGAAATCCGGCGAAACGCGCTGGATCGTGCCGCGCTCCATCGTGGTCCGGTAGCGCGCCCGCCCGGTGGCCTTCTCGATTAGGAACGGCTCGGTGAAGCTCGCCGCGCCAAGGCTGAAGTACACGCTGCCGTCCGGCGCCAGCGCGACGCCCAGCGCGTCCACGCCCTGCTGTTCGCTGCGTTCGGTCCACGTCGCCGCGGTGATCTCGGCGTCGGCATGGTCGTCGCGGTTCGTGTCCACCACCAGCACGAGCCGGTCCTTGGCGGCGAGGAAGCGGCCGTCCCCGCGCGCGTAGCCCGGCGGCGTGAGCGCCGCGCCGATGGGCGCGCGGATCGTGCTGCGGCCGTCGTGGAACAGCGCCGCCGCGTGTTCCAGCCCGTCGCCGCCGACACCTCCCAGCCGGGCGCGGCCACGGCGAGGAAGTCGTTCGTGCCGTCGAAGCGGAGCGTGGCGACGTTCCGCTGGAGGAGCGCGGGCCGGGCGTCGAGGCGCGGCTGGCGCGCGTCGCGGCGGAAGCCCGACCTGTCGAACCACAGCGCGAGCCCATTCGTGGCCGGGAGGCGTGGGTCGGCCCACGGCTCCACCGCGCGCGCCGTGATCCCGAAAAGCAGCACCTACGCGGCGCAGGCGAGCAGGCGGAGGGGCTTCAGTTGGGGAGACCAAGGACGCGGCCGGGCGGCGGGACAAGCCCGGGCCGCCGGAGGCAGATCGCGGCGCTCAGTCCTCCCGCGCCGACGCGAGGGCCAGCGCAAGGGCCAGTTCCTTCAGCTTCCAGGCGACGGACATCACCATGGCCACCGGCGCGAGGCAGATGAGCAGGAGCACACCCTGCTGCGCCGCACCGGGCGCGCGCCGGATGAACTGGACGAACTCCCCGAGCGCCATCGGCTGCGCCCTGAAGAACAGCGCGACGAAGAAGGCGACGAACACGCCGGCCAGCCAGGTGCAGAGGCCGGCGAAGAGGCGGGCATCGCCGCGCAGCGCCGGGTCGGGCAGCATGGCCGCCAGCCGGCGCATCACCCACGCCAGAACCGCCACGCCGGCCAGCGCCAGCGCCAGCGTGAGCGCAGTGGCCCGCGCGAAAAACGGCTCCTGCGGCAGCAGGCCCCACAGCACCACGCACGGCAGCAGCCCCGCGAGCACCAGCATGAGGCGTTGCGCCGGCACCACCGTCCGCCGCCAGATGCGCTCCTGCGGCTGGTACTCCGCCAGGCGGCCCAGCCCGTGCGCGACCACGAGCGGCGCGAGGCCCAGGGGGATCATCTCCGCCAGATGATGCCAGTCGGCGAGCAGCGTGCGGGCGGTGAAAAGGAAGGCGGCCGGCAGTCCCCAGAACACGGCGGAGAGGCCCCTTGCCACCCGGCCCAGTGCCGGCCGCAGGCGGGCGGGATCGTCCACGGACGGCGGCGCGGGGGGGGCGGTGGGCACGGCCGCGCTCGGCCTCAGCGGCCGAGGTACGTGTAGTCCTTCAACCCGAGCTCGTACTCGTCCAGCAAGCGCATGGCCTCGCTCGGCTTGAGGCGGTCGCTCTTGATCGCGGCGTCCACCTGGGCCTTCATCTGGCGCTTGAGCTCGTTCACGTCGTACTGCACCTCGGTGAGCGTGTCGGCGATGGTATCGCCCTCGATGACCTCCTCGATGTAGTAGCCGCACGGCTCGTCGGGCTCGAGGAAGACATGCACCTCGTTCACGCGGCCGAAGAGGTTGTGCAGGTCGCCCATGATGTCCTGGTAGGCACCCATCAGGAAGAACCCGAGGTGGTACGGTTCCGGTCCCTGGCTGTTGGTCCGGAGCGAATGGACCGGCAGCGTGTCGCGCACATCGCGCAGGTCGGTGAACTTGTTGATCTGCCCGTCCGAGTCGCAGGTGATGTCCACCAGCGTCGTCTCGCGGTCGGGGCGCTCTTCCAGCCGGTCAATCGGCATGATGGGGAAGAGCTGGCCCAGCGCCCAATGGTCGAGGAGGGACTGGAAGACGGAGAAGTTGCAGAGGTACTGGTCGCCGAGGCTGTCCTCGAGCTTGCGGATCTCCTCGGGGATGTAGGCCTGGCCGCGGAAGCTCTGCACGACGGCGCTGGCAATCTGATAGTAGAGGCTCTCGATCCGGGCCTTGGCCGGCAGCTCCATGAGGCCAAGGACGAACATGTTGTGGGCGTCCTCGCGGCGCTCGGAGGCATCGTGGTAGGCCTCGAGCTGGTTCAGCCGGGAGAGGTTCCTCCGCATGTCGAGCAGCTCCTTCACCAGCGGGTGCTCGTTGTCGCCGTAGGTGAGCGTGTCCGCCAGGCCGGTCTTGTGGATCGAGCCGAAGACCTCGACGACGAGCACGCTGTGGTGCGCGACGATGGCCCGGCCGCTTTCGCTCACGATGTCCGGGTGCGGCACCTTCTCGGCGTTGCACACATCGGCGATGTAGTAGACGACGTCGTTCGCGTACTCCTGGAGCGAGTAGTTGGTGGAGCTGTCGAAGGCGGAGTGGCTGCCGTCGTAGTCCACGCCGAGGCCGCCTCCGACGTCGAGGTACTGCAGCTCGAAGCCCATTTTGCGCAGCTTGGCGTAGTAGCGCGCGGCCTCCTGGACGGCCTTCTTCACGGTGAGGATGTCCGGCACCTGCGAGCCGATGTGGAAATGCAGGAGCCTGAAGGCCTGCGGCATCCCCTCCTCGCGCAGCATCTGGCAGGCGGCGAGGATCTCGACGGTGCTGAGGCCGAACTTGGCGTTCTCGCCGCCGCTCTCGGCCCACTTGCCGGCGCCCTTGGCCAGCAGGCGCGCGCGGATGCCGACCTGCGGCTCGACGCCCATCTGCTTCGCGACGGTGAGGATCTGGCGCAGTTCCTCGAGCTTCTCGACGACCATGATGACCTGCTTGCCGAGCTTGATGCCGGCAAGCGCCATGCGGATGAACGCCGTGTCCTTGTAGCCGTTGCAAATGATCAGGCCGCCGATCTCGTTCTGAAGCGCCAGCCCGGCGAACATCTCCGGCTTGCTGCCGACCTCGAGGCCGAACTCGAAGGGCTTCCCCGCCTCGAGGATCTCCTCCACCACCTCGCGGAGCTGGTTGACCTTGATGGGGAAAACGCCGCGGTAGCGCCCCTGGTACCCGAACTCCCCGATCGCCGTGCGGAAAGCCCCGTTGATCGCCTGCACGCGGTGACGGAGGATGTCCTGGAAGCGGATCAGGAGCGGCATTTTCAACCCGCGGCCACGGGCTTCCCCGATCACGTCCGTAAGGTCCACGCTCGCGCCCTTGTCCTGCAGCGGCCGGGCGGTGACATGCCCCGCGTCGTTGATGTCGAAGTAGCCGGAGCCCCAGCGGTCAATGTTGTACAGGGATCGGGCGGCCTGGATGCTCCAGGCGGGAGCCGCGGGTGAAGCCTCGCTCATTTCGTCAGACGGATGACGGGCGACTATAGAAACGCGCGAACAGCGCACAAGCGGCGCTTCGCGAAATCCGCGTCACGGCGCGCGGCGGCAGGAGCGCCAGGGACCAAGCCCAAAGCCCGAGCACGGCTCCAAGACTCAGGCTTCAGGTTCCAGCACAGCTCCCAGCTCCAGACGCCGGCGGGCGAAACCCGGAGCCGCGGCCTGGGCGATCGGCCCCTGGAACACCCCGGGCCTTGGAGCGTCGTCGTCCTGGAGCTTCCGCGTACCCCTTGAGCTTTGCGCCCTCAGCTTGGAGCCTCCCACATGCCCACCGCCCCGCTCGCCGCCCTCGTCCGCCACTGCGACCGCACGCTGCGCACCGCCGAGTTCACGGACTGGGACGGCGCGCACAACGGCCTGCAGGCCGAGAACTCCGGGCGCGTCACGCGGATCGCCGCCACCGTGGACGCCTCGCTGGCCACCGTGCGCCTCGCCGCCGCCGCGGGGGCCAACCTCCTGCTCGTCCACCACGGCCTCTTCTGGTCGCCGCAGCACCCGTGGACCGGCAATCGTTACACGCTGCTGCGCTCACTGCTGGACACCGACCTCGCCGTGTACAGCTCGCACCTCCCCCTCGACGCCCACCCGAAGCTGGGCAACAGCGCGCAGCTCGCCGCCGCCCTCGGGCTGCGGCGGAAGCGCCTGTTCTTCGAGACGAAAGGCCGGCCCATTGGCATGCGTGGCGAGCTGCGGTGCACGCGCGACGAACTCGCCGCCCTCCTCACGCTCGCGACCGGCGCGCCGCCGAAGCTCCTGCCCGGCGGCGGCGAGCGGTGCGTGAAGATCGGCGTGGTCACCGGCGGCGCGGGCGCGGAACTGCGGCAGGCCGCGGCCGAGGGCGTGGACACCTTCATCACCGGCGAGGGCCCGCACTGTACCTACGCCCTGGCCGAAGACGCCGGAATCAACGTCTTCTACGCCGGCCACTACGCGACCGAGACCTTCGGCGTCAAGGCGCTGGCCGCGGAACTGGCGAAGAAGTTCCGTCTGCCCTGGGTCTTCCTCGATCATCCGACCGGGCTGTGACGGATCTGGGCCGCCGGGCGGGCAGGGAGGAACCGCGCCAGCGACGCGGCGTCGCGGCCATCGGGCCTACTCAGGATTTCTGAGGAGTTCGGCCAGCCGGCCGCACAGCACTTCGGGCACCCGCGCCAGCCAGCCTTCGTCCACCAGCCCCAGCTCGATCAGGTCGCGCAGGTGCGTGCGGTCCTTGTCGCGAAAGGCGGTGAGCTTCATCACGACCAACGCGTCGAGGTTGAGCAGAAGAAAACCCTCGGCCGGCCCGGACTCCGTGACATCCGGCGTCGGCAGCGGGCTGTCCGGGCGAACCTTCTCCCCGGCCAGCACGACATGCACGGCGTCGCGCGGGCTGGCCCCAGGGCCGTCGAGAAACATCTCGAGGCCGCCCGGCTGGCCGAGACTCGCGACGCGACGGTGGATGAATCCGGCCTTCGCCAGCGCCGCCGCCGCGGCGGGCAGGTCGGCGCGACGCAGCACGATGTCCACGTCGCGCGTGTTGCGGACAGCGGCCTCGTCCACGCGGGAGACCCAGGCGGCGACGGCGTTTCCACCGGCGACAGCGTAAGGCACACCCGCCGCATCCAGTGCCGCCGCAGCTCGCAGCAGCCGTTCGCGCACCTTTTCCACGGCACGGATCATCCGCGACCAGGAAACAGGGGCAAGCGCCGGGGCGGGCATCGGGTTCCAAGGACGAGGACGAGCACGAACGCCGTCAGGCCAACAGTTCCTTCACCACATGCCCATGCACGTCCGTCAGCCGGAAGTCGCGGCCCTGCGAACGGTACGTGAGCCGTTCGTGGTCGAGACCGAGGCAATGGAGGATCGTGGCCTGGAGATCGTGGACGTGGACCGGATTCTCCGTGACGCGGTAGCCGAGGTCGTCGGTCGCGCCGCGGCTGTGGCCGCCCTTGATGCCGCCGCCGGCCATCCAGATGGAGAAGGCGTGGGGATGGTGGTCGCGGCCGAGCCAGCCGTCGCGGTTGCGCGCCTCGTTCATCGGCGTGCGGCCAAACTCGCCGCCCCAGACCACGAGCGTGTCGTCGAGCATCCCCCGCTGCTTCAGGTCGAGGATGAGCGCCGCGCTGGCCTGGTCGGTCTCGCGGCAGCGGTCCACCATGCCGTAGCGGATGTCGTTGCCCTTGAAGTCGCCGTGGCTGTCCCAGCCCCAGTGATAAAGCTGCACGAAACGCACGCCCTTCTCGACGAGCCGCCGCGCGAGCAGGCAGTTCCGCGCGAAGCCCGAGTCCCCGGGCTTCACACCGTACAGCTCGAGCGTGGCGGCGGACTCCCGCGAGATGTCCGCCAGCTCCGGCACGCTGGTCTGCATCCGGTAGGCCATCTCGAACTGGTTGATGCGCGTGAGGATTTCGGGATCGCCCACGCGGCCGAGCTGGAGGCGGTTCAGCTCCTCGAGCGCGTCGAGCGACGTGCGGCGGAGGCCGGCGTCCAGTCCGGGCGGGTTGGACAGGAAAAGCACCGGGTCGCCCTTGGACCGCAGCGTGACGCCCTGATGGACGGTCGGCAGGAATCCCGCTCCCCAGAGGGAGGCACCGCCGTCGGGGCCGTTCGGGCCGGACAGCATCACGACGAAGCCCGGCAAATCGCGCGCCTCGCTGCCGAGGCCGTAGCTGACCCACGCACCCATGCCCGGCCGGCCGAGCCGCGGCGCGCCGGTGTGGACGAAGAGCTGCGCCGGCGCGTGGTTGAACTGGTCCGTGTGCATCGAGCGCACGATGCAGAGGTCGTCCGCGACCTTGTGCAGGTGCGGAAGCGCATCGGAGATGAGCTGCCCGGATTTCCCGTGCCGGCGGAACGCGTGGGGCGAGCCGAGCAGGCGCGGCACGCCCTTGATGAAGGCGAAGCGCTCGTTGGCGATGACCGACTCGGGCACCGGCCGGTTGTTCAGCTCCCGCAGCTTCGGCTTGTCGTCGAAGAGGTCGAGCTGCGACGGCGCGCCGGCCATGTGCAGGTAGATGACGCGTTTCGCCCTGGCCGGAAAATGCGGCGCCCGCGGGGCGAGCGGGTCGGTGGGCGCCTCGCCGGCCAGGAGCCGCGCATCGAGCAGCGAGGCAAGGCCGGCAACGCCGAGGCCGACGCCGCAGTCGCGGAAGAAATGCCGCCGGGTGATGAGGCGGAGCTGCGCGTCGCGGGTGTTCATCGCGGGGAGAATAGAACCGGGGAGAGGCGGCGCGCAAACCGGGGGCGGTGACCCGGACGCACCCGGCCCTTGGCCGCCGCGGCCGCGTCGGTTATCCCGGCCGGGTGCCAAAGGACGAATCGCTGCCGCCGGGCGTGGCGCCGGGAAGGGACTTCCGGACCACGCACTGGAGCCTCGTGCTCGCCGCCCGGGACGCGCCCACGGCCGCCAGCTCCGCGGCGCTGGAGGAGCTGTGCCGGACCTATTGGTTTCCGGTGTACGCGTTCCTGCGCCGCCGCGGCCACACCGCGGCGGACGCGCAGGATCTCGCGCAGGGCTTCTTCGCCCGGCTGCTCGAAAAGGACTGGCTGCACGGCGCG
>JBJXFY010000414.1:0-13175 GCA_046155815.1 Limisphaerales bacterium
CGGCCGCACGCGTGGCGCAGTGTGAGGCGGCGTTCGCGCCCGTGCTCGCGCTGCAGGACCGGCTGGATGCCCTGGGCCTGGGCGGCCTGCCGATCGTCGCGGGCGGCTCGCCGACGTTTCCCACGCACGCACGGCGCGGGCGTTGGAGCGAACTCACCGAACTCAGCCCCGGCACGACCGTGCTGTGGGACGCGGGCTACGCGAAAACGCTTCCCGACCTGGACTTCCTGCCCGCGGCGGTGCTGCTCATGCGGGTCGTGAGCCGGCCGGCGGCAAACCGCCTCTGCCTCGACCTCGGGCACAAGGCCGTCGCGAGCGAGATGCCGCCGCCGCGCGCGGTGTTCCTGGACCTGCCGGACGCGGTGCCGGTGATGCACAACGAGGAGCATCTCGTCGTGGAGACGCCGCACGCGGCCCGCTTCGCCGTCGGCAAGGAAGCGTACGCGCTGCCGTGGCACGTCTGCCCGACGGTGGCGGTGCACGCGGAGGCGTGGGTGGTGGAAGGCGGCGTGGCGCGGGAGCGCTGGGCCGTGACCGCGCGGGCGCGCCGCCTGACGGTGTAGCGCCGCGGAGCCGCCCATGCGCCACGAGACCGAGCTGCTGCTGATCGCCGCCGCCGGGGTGGCCGTGCTGCTGGTGCTGGTGGCGCGGCTGCGGCTGCACGCGTTCCTCGCGCTGGCGGTGGTTTCGCTGGGCGTGGGCCTGGCGGCGGGCCTCGAGCCGCTGGCGGCGGCGCGGGCATTTCAGGAGGGCGTGGGCGGGACGCTCGGGCTGATCGCCGTGGTGGTGGGCCTCGGCACGATGCTGGGCCGGCTGCTCGCCGAATCCGGCGGCGCCGGGGTGATCGCGGGCCGTTTTGCGGAAGTCTTTGGCGCGCGGCGGCTGGACTGGGGCGTGCTGCTGGCGGCGTTCGTGGTGGGGCTGCCGGTGTTTTTCGGCGTGGGCCTGGTGCTGCTGGCGCCGGTGGTTTTCGCGCTCGCGGGCCGGACGCCGCTGCCGATGCTCCGGCTCATGCTGCCGCTGACGGCCGGGCTGGCGGTTTGCCACAGCCTCGTGCCGCCCCATCCCGGGCCGGTCGTGGCCGTCGGCAGCCTCGGGGCGGACATGGGCCGGACGATTCTCTGGTCCGTGCTGATCGGACTGCCGACCGCGGCGTTGGCCGGGCCGGTGCTGGCGGCGCGGCTGGCGCGGCGGGTGCGGATCGAGCCGGGCGGGCTGGGCGCGCAGCTGCAGCCGACCCGGCCCGCGCCCCGGCCGCCGGGATTCTCCGTGAGCCTGCTGACGATCCTGACGCCGGTCCTGCTGATGGTGCTGGCGGTGATCGCCAGCCTGGCGTGGGCGAAGGACGATCCCCGCGCCGGCTGGGCGGCGTTCGCGGGATCGCCGCTGGTGGCGATGCTCGCGGCGACGCTGCTGGCGCTGTTCACGCTGGGCCGCCGCTGCGGCTTCAGCGCGGCGGAGCTGCTGCGCTTCACCGAGGAATGCGCCGGTCCGGCGGCGACGATCTTCCTCGTGGTCGGCGCGGGCGGCGGGTTCAGCCGGGTACTCGACCTCGCGGGCGTGGACGACGCCATCGCCGCGTGGGGCCGGGACTGGCGGGTATCCCCGCTGCTGGCCGCGTGGCTGATGGCGGCGCTGCTGCGGGTGGCGGTCGGCTCGGCCACGGTGGCGATCACGATGGCCGCGGCGATCGCCGCGCCGCTGGCGGAGGCGCAGCCCGGCGTGAACCGCGAGCTGCTCGTGGTGGCGCTCGGCGCGGGCACGCTCGCGCTCTCGCACGTCAACGACGGCGGCTTCTGGCTGGTGAAGGAATGGTTCGGCCTCACCGTGCTGCAGACGCTGCGGACGTGGACGGTGATGATCACCGTCGCCTCCGTGGCCGCGCTGGGCGGCGTGCTGCTGGCCGATCAACTGCTCCGCTGATGAACGCCCCCTGGATCTTCGACGCGCATCTCGACCTGGCGATGAACGCGGTCGAGTGGAACCGCGACCTCACCCGGCCGCTCGCCGAAATCCGCGCGGCCGAGGCGCGGCTCACGGACAAGCCCGACCGCGGCCGGGGCACGGTGTGCCTGCCGGAACTGCGCCGCGGCGGCGTGCGGCTCGTGGTGGCGACGCTGATCGCGCGCGTGCAGCACGAGGCGTACAGCCCCGTGGCCGGCTGGAACTCGCCCGCGCAGGCGTGGGCCATGACGCAGGCGCAGCGCGCCTGGTACCGCGCGATGGAGGAGGCGGGCGAGATGACCCTCGTCACGGACCTGGCCGGGCTGGAGAGGCATTTGAAGGCGGGTGGAGAAACGTCGAACACCGAACATCGAACATCGAACGCCCAACCAGCCGTCGGTTTCATCCTCTCGCTCGAGGGCGCGGACTCGATCCTTACACCGGGGCACCTTGAGCGCGCATGGGCCGACGGCCTGCGCGTGCTCGGCCCCGCGCACTACGGACCCGGCCTCTACGCGAACGGCACGAACGCCACGGGCGGCTTCCACGCGCGCGGCCGGGAGCTGCTCCGGGAAATGGACCGGCTGGGGATGATCCTCGATGTCACCCACCTGAGCGACGAGTGCTTCTGGGAGGCGCTGGACCTGTTCCGCGGGCCGGTCTGGGCGAGCCATCACAACTGTCGCGCGCTCGTCCCGCACCAGCGCCAGCTCGGCGACGACATGATCCGCGCGCTGGTGCGGCGCGGCGCGGTGATCGGGACGGCGCTCGACGCCTGGATGCTCGTGCCCGGCTGGGTGCGCGGACAGACCACGCCCGCGTCGGCCGGCGTGACGCTGGGGCAGGTCGTCGAACACCTCGACCACGTCTGCCAGATTGCCGGCAGCGCCCGGCACGCCGGGATCGGCTCGGATCTCGACGGCGCGTTCGGCACGGAACAGACGCCGGGCGACGTGGATTCGATCGCCGACCTGGCGCGGCTGCCGGAGCTGCTGCACGGGCGGGGTTTCAGCGGGGAAGACACGGCCGGCGTGGCGCACGGGAACTTCGTGCGCCTCCTGCGGGCGGCATGGGGCTGAGCGCGTGATGGCGTGTGGCGCGATGCAGTCTTTCCTCACGCCGCCGTTTTCTGTTTGGCAACACCCTTGAACTCGGCAAAGCATACCTACGTGACGTGTCATGCCATCCGAAAAGCTCTGGCGGCGATCCTGCTGGCGGGCGCGGCCTGCGGGCCGGCCACGGGCTGCCGGAAGCCGGAACCGCCCGTGGCGGGGACGCCGCGGGTGGAGACCTTCCGGCTGGCGGCGCCGGGCGAGCCGCCCTTCCGGCGGTTCCCGGGCGAGGTGGCGCCAAGCCGGGTTTCCACGATGTCCTTCCGTGTGCCGGGGCAGCTTCAGGAGTTCCCGGCGGAGCGCGGGCGGTTCCTTCCCGAGGGCGGGCTGCTGGCGCAGCTGGACCAGACGGATTTCGTGGCCGCGCTGGACGCGGCGGTGGCGCGGTTCAACACGGCGCGGGACGAGTACGCCCGGCGCCGGGTGCTCGAGGAACGGCGGGCCATCTCCCGCCGGGAACTGGAGCAGGCGCGCGAAGCCGCTGCGGTCACGGAGGCGGCCCTGCGCACGGCGGGGCAGGCGCTGACGAACAGCGTGATGCGGGCCCCTTTCGACGGGCAGGTCGCCGAGACACTGGTGGAGAACTTTGACACCGTGCAGCCCGCGCAGCCCGTGCTCGTCTTCCACGACGTGCGGACCCTGGAGGTGGACATCCATGTGCCCGAGACGGACATGACGCTGGTGGGGGGGCAGGCGGCCACCGCGACGGCGGTGCAGGGACGGCTGGACGCGCGGGTGGAGTTCGCCACCCGGCCGGGCGAGCAGTTCCCGCTCGAGCTGGTGTCCTTCGCCGCGCAGGCGCGCACCACCACCCGCACCTTCCGCGTGCGCTTCCGGTTCGCGCCGCCGCCGGACAAGCACGTCCTGCCCGGCATGACCTGCACCGTGCTCGTCCGTTTGCGGCCGGACCCGGCAGCGGTGCGCGACTATTTCGAGGTGCCGCTGGCGGCGGTGGCGACGGCGGACGCGCAGGCCTGGGTGTGGCGGGTGGAGGGGGCGCCGCCAAAGGCCCGCCGGGTGCCGGTCATCCAGGAGGGCTTCACCCGCGACCTCGTGCGGGTACGCGCCCCCGGCCTCAAGGCGGGCGATGAGCTGGTGGGCGCGGGCGGGCGGTTCCTCGCCGACGGCGACGCCGTGGAACGCGTGAACGCGGCGTCGCGCTGAAGCGCATGAACCTCGCCGAGCTCTCCATCCGCAACAAGACGACGACCTGGGTGCTGACCGTGCTGACGGTCGTGCTCGGGATCGTGGCCTACGTGGACCTGCCCCGCCTTGAGGATCCCGAGTTCACCATCAAGGAGGCGCTGGTCATCACGCCGTACCCCGGCGCCTCCGCGCAGGAGGTCGAGGAGGAGGTCAGCAATGTCATCGAGCTGGCCGTCCAGCAGATGGGCCAGGTCGACCGCGTCGTCTCCCGCTCCGAGCGCGGCCGCAGCATCGTCACCGTCACCATCAAGGACCAGTACCACACCACCGAGCTGCCCCAGGTGTGGGATGAACTGCGCCGCAAGGTGGGCGACGCCCGGCGCCGCCTCCCGCCCGGTGCCGGCGAGCCGGTGGTGCTGGACGACTTCGGTGACGTGTACGGCATCTTCTACGCCATCACCGGCCCGGGCTACTCGGACGCCCTGCTCCACGACGTGGCCAAGGGCCTGCGCAACGAGCTGATGCTGGTGCCGGACGTGATGCGGATCGAGTTCTTCGGCCGGCAGCAGGAGGTCATCTACGTCGAGCTCGCCCGCGACCGCGCCGCCCTGCTCGGCGTCCGGCCGGAGCAGATCTTCGCCGTGCTCCGCGAGCACAACCTGGTGGCCCCGGCCGGTGAGGTGGACGTGGGGGCGCAGGCCGTCGTCATCCGACCCACCGGCGACTGGGGCAGCCTCGAGGACTTCGAGAACCTGGTCATCCGCGGCGCCACGCCGGGCTCGGCCGAGCTGATCTTCCTGCGCGACGTGGCCGAGGTGACGCGCGGCTACGTCGAACCACCCACCACCCTGCTGCGCCATGACGGCCAGCCCGCGATCGGCCTTGGCATTTCGACCATCAGCGGCGGCAACGTGGTGACGATGGGCGCCGCGGTGGAGCGGCGGGTGGCGGAGCTGCTGCCCACGCTGCCGCCGGGCATCCAGCTCAATCCCGTCTCCTTCCAGGCCACCCTCGTCGTCGCCGCGGTCAACGACTTCATGGTCAACCTGGCCACCTCGATCGCGATTGTCTTCGTCACGCTCCTGGTGGCGATGGGCCTGCGCAGCGGCCTCATCATCGGCGTCATCCTCTTCGTCAACATCTGCGGCACGATGCTCGTGATGTGGATCTTCCAGATGCCTTTCGAGCGCGTCTCCCTCGGCGCCATGATCATCGCGCTCGTCATGCTGGTGGATAACGCCATCGTCATCGTCGAGGGCATGCTGGTGTCCATCGAGCGCGGGATGGACGCGCTGAAGGCCGCCGCGCAGGTCGTCACGCAGACCTTCTGGCCGCTGCTCGGATCGACGATCATCGCCATCCTGGCCTTCGCGCCGATCGGCTTCTCGCCGAACTCGACCGGCGAGTACACCCGCTCGCTGCTGCTGGTGCTGTTCATCTCGCTGTCCTGGAGCTGGGTCACGGGCGTCACTGTCACGCCGCTCTTCTGCTATCTCTTCCTCAAGGCCAAGCCGGCCAAACCCGGCGAGGCGGCCAAGGATCCATACGACACCCCCATCTACCGCACCTACCGCCGGCTGCTGGTGACGGCCATGCGCGGGTGGCCGGTCACCCTGCTGGGGCTGGCCGGGGTGCTGGCGGCGGCGGTCTTCGGATTCCGCTTCGTGGACCGCAGCTTCTTCCCGGACTCCACGCGGCCGCAGTACCTCGTGGACCTCTGGGCCCCCACCGGCACGCGGCTCGCGGAGACCGAGCGCATCGCCGCGGAGATGGCGGAGGTGGTCCGCGGGCTGCCCGGCGTCGAGCACGTCACGACCAGCGTCGGCCAGGGCACGCTCCGCTTCCTGCTCACGTACGCGCCGGAGCGCTTCGACACCGGCTTCGCGCAGCTCATCGTGGACGTGCCTGACATCAGCCAGATCGGCGGCCTCATCGCCGAGACGCAGGAGCGGCTCGCGGCGATGAACCCGTCGGTCGAGGTCAACGCCCGCCGCTTCCTCCAGGGGCCGGGCGAGGGCGGCCGCATCCAGGCCCGCTTCTTCGCCGACGACTACGATGCCGCCCGGCGCGCGGCGACCGCGGCCATGGAGATCCTCCGCGCCGACGGCGGGGCCAAGGGCATCCGTATCGAGTCGCGCGACCAGGTGCCGGTGCTGCAGCCGCAGTTCTCCGAGACGCAGGCCCGGCTCACGGGCATCACGCGGATGGACCTGGGCGCCGCGCTCGAGTCCGCCACCGTGGGCCGCCGCGTGGGCATCTTCCGCGAGGGCGAGGAGCTGCTGCCCATCGTCTCCCGGGCACCGGCGGCGGAGCGCAGCGATCCGGAGTACCTCAACGACGTCCAGGTCTTCAGCCCCGTGGCGGGCCAGAGCGTGCCCGTGCGGCAGGTGGTGTCCGGCTTCGAGGTCGGCCTCGAGGATCCGATCATCTTCCGCCGGGACCGCCAGCGGCTGGTCACCGTCCACGCCGATCCCGCGGGCGAACTGGCGTCGGTGGTGTTCGGGCGGGTGAGGGCGGAGATGGAGGCCATCCCGCTGCCGCCAGGTGCGCGGCTCGAGTGGGGCGGTGAGTACGACGACTCGCGCACCGCCCAGGCCGCGCTGGCCAGCCAGGTGCCGCCCTTCGTGCTGCTGATGGTCCTGATCGTGGTGGCGCTCTTCAACAACCTGCGCGTCACCGCCATCATCTGGCTCACCGTGCCGCTCTCGGTCATCGGCATCACCGCCGGCCTGCTGATGTTCCAGAAGCCCTTCGGCTTCCTCGCCCTGCTCGGCGCGCTCAGCCTCTCCGGCATGCTGATCAAGAACGCCATCGTGCTGATTGACGAGATCCGGCTCCAGCTCGGCTCCGGCCTCGAGCCTTGGCAGGCCGTGGCCGACGCCGCCGTGAGCCGCGTGCGCCCGGTCTCGATGGCCGCGCTCACCACCACCTTCGGCCTGATCCCGCTGATGTTCGACCCGTTCTTCGACGCGATGGCGGTGACCATCGTGGTGGGCATGCTCTTCGCCACGGTGCTCACGCTGTTCATCGTGCCGGTGCTGTACGTGGCGTTCTTTCGCATCCGTCCGAAGCAGGCATGAACCGCCGCCCTGAACCCCGCCCGCCCGCCCGCCGCCTCGCCCTCGTGGCCGCCGCCGCCGGCCTCGCCCTGGCTGGCTGCACCCTCGGTCCGGATTACGCCCGGCCGCCGGTGCTGCTGCCGGACCGTGTGGGGATGGTCGCCGGCGAGTCGCTGGGCGACGTGGGCTGGCGGAGCGTCTTCCGCGACGCCGTGCTGCAGGCGCTGATCACGGAGTCGCTGGTGGCGAACCGCGACCTGGTGCGGGCCACCTACCGGATCGAGGAGGCCGCCGCGCTGCTCGGCGTCACGCGCTCGCAGTACTTCCCCACGCTGGACGGCGGGGCGTCGTTCACGCGCCTGCGCGCGTCGGAGGAGACCGGCTTCCTGCCGCCCGGGGCCAACCCCTACTCCAGCGTCACCGCCTTGTCCGGGGTGGCCCAGTGGGAGCTGGACCTGTGGGGCCGCATCCGTCGTGGCAACGAGGCCGCCCGCGCGCGGCTGCTCGCGTCCGAGTTCGACCGTGACGCCCTCCGCACCAGCCTCATCGCCGCCGTGGCCGCCGGCTACCTCGACCTGCGCGCCTTCGACGACCAGCTCGCCGTCGCGCGCAAGACCGTGACCTCGCGCCTCGAGAGCCACGAGCTGATGAAGCTCCGGGCGGAGCTGGGCGACATCTCCGAACTCGAGCTGGGCCAGTCCGAGGTGCTGCTGCGCGAGGCGGAGGTGGCGGTGCCGCGCTTCGAGCGGGTGATCGCGCTGCAGGAGCACGCGCTGAGCGTGCTGCTGGGCCGCAATCCCGGCCCGATCCCGCGCGGCGGGCCGCTGGACGCCCTGCAGGCCGACGTGGCGGTCGCCGCCGGCCTGCCCGCCGCGCTGATCGAGCGCCGGCCGGACATCCTCGCCGCCGAGCAGCAGCTCGCGGCCTTCAACGCCGAGATCGGCGTCGCCCGCGCCGCGTACTTCCCCACCGTCATCCTCACCGGCCAGGGCGGGGTGGCCAGCGCGGAGCTGAGCGACCTCTTCACCGGCGGGGCGACCGCCTGGGCCTTCAGCCCGCAGCTCACCGTGCCGATCTTCAATGCCGGCCGCATCCGGTCCAACGTCCGCGGGGCGGAGGCCCGCCAGCAGCAGGCTGTGGCCGGGTACGAGGCCGTCATCCAGACCGCCTTCCGCGAGGTGTTCGACGCGCTGGTCAGCCACGAGACCGGCGGCCGGGTGGTGGACAGCCAGAGCCTGCTCGTGGCCGCGCTCGACCGGGTGGCGGGCCTGGCGCAGGAGCGCTACGACAACGGCCTCTCCGGGCACCTCGAGGTGCTCGACGCCGAGCGCAACCTTTTCTCGGGCGAGCTGGCCCTGACCGAGGCCCGGCGCCAGCTCCTCGGGTCCGTCGTGGATGCCTACCGCGCCCTCGGCGGCGGGTGGAAGGAGTAGCCCGCATGGACCGCGTTGCGCATTCACGAAACGCCGGAGGCGGCACGGCGGGCACCGCCCAGGGCACTTGCGGCTTGACCCCGAGTCGTAGGCACGAGTTGAATGAGGATGGAAACCAGTATTGCCCATGAGCGCCCCATCCCGTCCCCCGAGAACCGCCTACGTCTCCACCGGCCATCTGCCCGAGGCGGAGGAGGTCCGCGCGCTGGTGGCCGAAGCCCACGCCACCTTCCGGGACGACTCCGACGGTGCGCTCTCCAAGGTGTACCCCGCGCTGGAGCGGGTGGACCCCGCGCTCTTCGGCATCTGCGTCGTCGGCGTGCGCGGCAATGTTTTCGCCGTCGGCGACGTGGACCATCCGTTCACGATCCAGAGTGTGAGCAAGCCCTTCGTCTTCGCGCTCGTGTGCCAGGCGATCGGCATCGCCGCGGTGAAGGAGAAGATCGGAGTGAACGCCACCGGCCGGGCCTTCAACTCCGTCGCGGCGGTCGAGGCCAGCGGCAACGGCCTCACCAACCCGATGGTCAACCCCGGCGCCATCGCCACCAGCAGCCTCGTGCCCGGCGACACCGTGGCGGCACGCTGGAACTTCATCGCCGAGGGCCTGGCGGCCTTCGCCGGCCGGCCGCTGAAGGTGAACGAGGACGTGCTGGCCTCCGCCCGCGCCACCAATTTCCGCAACCAGGGCATCGCCCGCGTGCTGCAGGGCTTCGGCAAGATCTACTCCGACCCCGCCGAGGCCGTGGACCTCTACACCAAGCAGTGCTGCCTCGAACTGACGGCGAAGGATCTCGCCACGATGGGCGCGACGCTCGCCGACGGCGGCGTGAACCCGGTCACCAAGCAGCGCGTCGTCGGCCCCGAGGTCTGCCACTACACGCTCGCCGTGATGGCCACGGCCGGCCTGTACGAAACCTCGGGCGACTGGCTCTTCGACATCGGCCTGCCCGGCAAGAGCGGCATCGGCGGCGGCATCGTCACCGTGTCGCCCGGCAAGGGCGGGCTGGGCACGTTCGCCCCGCTGCTTGATTCCGCGGGAAACAGCGTGAAGGGCCAGCTCGTGGCCAAGTTCCTTTCCGAGTCCCTCGGCATGGACCTCTTCGTCTCCCGGCCCGAAGCCTGACCCGCCGCCGCCCTCCCGCCCGTTCCACTCCCTTTCCCTTTTATGAGCACGAAAACCGCCCCCGACGCCGAAACGCACGAGTCCTGGCTGCCGATGGTCGTCATCGCGATGGGCCAGATGCTGATGTCGTTCAACGTCGCCGCCATCCCCGTCTCGATGAGCGGCATGGTGGAGCGCTTCCAGACCGCGCCCACCACCGTGGGCACGGCCATCGTGATGTATTCCCTCGGCGTCTCGGGCTTCGTGATGCTGGGCGCGAAGCTCGGCCAGCGCCTCGGCGTGAAGACGTTCTTCCAGATCGCCGTGGCGATGTTCCTCTGTGCGATGGTGCTCATGGTCCTTGCGCCCACGGCGTCCCTCATGCTCGCGGCGCAAGGCCTCGCGGGCCTGGCCGGCGCGTCGCTCGTGCCGACGCTCGTGGCGCTGATCGCCAACCACTACCGCGGCAAGCAGCAGGCCAAGGCCGTCGGCCTCCTCGGCTCCGCGCGCGCCATCGCGGGCGTGCTGGCCTTCGTCACCGTGGGCTTCCTCGCGGCGATCGATTACCGCCTCGGCTTTGGACTGCTGATCGTCCACGCGGCGGCCATCCTGTTGATGAGCCTCAAGCTCAAGCCCACGCCCGGGAACCCCGACGTGAAGATTGACGGCATGGGCGTCGTGCTCGCCGCGCTGGGCATCATTGCCATCACTTTCGGGTTCAACAACCTCCGTGGCTGGGGTGCCGTGCTGGCCAGCGCGGCGGCGCCGTTCAACGTGATGGGCGTCTCGCCGGCGCCGCTGCTGATCGTCGTGGGCGCGGCCATCGTCATGGCCTTCTTCGGCTGGTCGCACCGGGTCGCGAAGCGCGGCGGCACTCCGCTGATTGACCTGCGGGTGGTGGATTCCCCGCGGGAATGGGCCACGGCCTTTGCGCTCTTCATCATCGTCGGCACCGAGGCGGCCATCAATTTTGCCGTCCCGCTCTACATCCAGATCGTGCAGGGCCGGGCGCCGGGGGCGACCTCCATCGCGATGATGCCGTTCATGCTCACGGTGTTCTTCACCGCCCTGCTCGTCGTGCGGCTGTACGACAAGTTCTCCCCGCGGTTCATCGCCCGCTGGGCGTTCGCCCTGGTCATCATCGGCACGCTCTGGCTGGCCTTCGTCGCGAGCAACAACTGGAGCGTCGCCCCCGTCATCCTCGGTCTGATCATCGTCGGCCTCGGCCAGGGCGCGCTGGTCACGCTGCTCTTCAACGTCCTCGTCACCGAGTCGCCCCGCGAACTGGCCGGCGACGTCGGCTCGCTCCGCGGCGTCACGCAGAACCTCGCCGCCGCCGTCGGCACCGCCGTCATGGGCACCCTGATGGTCGCGGTGCTCAGCGCCGGCGTGCTCGGCAAGGTGTATGACAACCCGAAGATCACCGCCGAGATGAAGGAGCTGGTGGACTTCGACCGGATCAACTTCCTCAACAACGACCGTCTCAAGGAACGCTTCGAGAACACCGGCGCCACGACCGAGCAGGTGGCCGAGGCCGTGCGCATCAATTCCGAGACCCGCCTCCGCGCGCTCAAGACCGGCTTCGTCTTCCTCGCCGCCCTCTCCGTCCTCGCCCTCGTCCCCTGCGGCTGGCTGCCCGGCTTCAAGCCCGGCGACATCCCGCCCGGTGCCGTGCCCAAGAAGGCCTGACCCCACGACGCCTCATGGCCAAGCCCAAGCTCCTCATCCTCTCCCTCGGCGGCACGATCACCATGATCCCCGCCGCCGAGGGCGGCATCACGCCGAAGCTCGGCGCCGCGGAGTTGGTGGCCTCAGTGCCCCCGCTCGCCGACGTCGCGGAAATCACCGCCGAGACGCCCTTCCGCCTGCCCAGCCCGTCGCTCACGCCCGACAAGCTCGTCGGTGTCGCGCAGCGGATCATCGAGGCGTTCGGCCAGGGTTTCGACGGCGCGCTGGTCGTGCAGGGCACGGACACCATCGAAGAGTCCGCCTTCCTGCTCGACCTGCTCGTGCCCGCGGACAAGCCGGTGGTGATCACCGGCGCGATGCGCGGCGCGGACGCCCCCGGCGCGGACGGCCCGGCCAACCTGCTCGCCGCCGCGCGCGTCGCCGTGTCGCCCGACGCCCGCGGGCTCGGCACGCTCGCCGTGCTGAACTACGACATCCACGCCGCGCGCTTCGTGCAGAAGTCGCACACCGCGCTGCCCTCGGCGTTCCTGTCGCCGCTCGTCGGGCCGCTCGGCACCGTGATCGAGGGCCGGCCGCGCTTCTACGTCCGCGTCGCGCCCACGCCGCGCCTGCCGGTCGCCGGCGGGCCGCCCGTGCCCGTCGCGCTGCTCAAGGCCTTCATGGGCGACGACGGCCGGCTGCTGGCCGGCCTGCCCGGCCTGGGCTACGCCGGTGCGGTGATCGAGGGCATGGGCGCGGGCCATGTGCTGGCCAGCGTCGCGCCGCTCCTCGGGGATCTCGCTTCAAGGATTCCCGTCGTGCTTTCGTCGCGGGCCATGACCGGCCACGTCTTCGAGGAGACCTACGGTTACGATGGCGCCGAGATTGACCTGCTGAAGCGCGGGCTGATCCCGTCCGGCTGCCTTTCCGGCCTCAAGGCGCGACTGCTGCTCGGCCTGGCCGTGCGCGGCGGCGCGGGCCGCGATGCCGTGGCCGCGGCGTTCGCCCCTTTCCGCTGAGTTTGAGCGCGGCCGGCCGGCGTGCCGGCGGCTGCGAAGGCAACCCATTCCCCATCCGCCCATGAAGCCCCGTCCCACCGACCGCTCCACCGGCCCATGCCTTCCCGGGCGCGCGGCACCCGCTTGGTGCCGCCGCCTCGCCGCCCTCGCCGCCTTTGGCCTCACCGTCGCGGCCCCGTCCGCGCCCGCCGCGGATGAACCCAAGGAATTCGACAGCCTCGAGCCCGCGCTGGGCCCGGGCGATTCCCCGGAATCCCTGCCCGCCACGCTCGAGGCCGACCTGCCCAAGGAGGGCACGTTTGACGCCCGGTGGTTTGAACGGCCGCTCGACTGGGCTTCGGGGCAGACCGGCGCGCTGAATGAACAGACCGGCCTCCGGCTGGGCGTCGCGTACACGATGGTCTTCCAGCAGGCCACCGAGGGCGACGGCGACCTGTACGGCGGCTCGGGCGATCTCGACCTCATGGCCTCGTGGACGCTCGTCGGCCGGGGCACGGAGAACACCGGCCGGCTCGTCGCGGGCACGGAGTACCGATACCGCATCGGCTCGCAGCCGGCCTCGGCGCTCTTCCGCTCGACCGGCGCCCTGCTGTCCCACACCGGCGGCTTCAACGACCGCTACTGGGCCGTCCGAGACGTGTACTGGGCGCAGCGGCTTTTCGACGGCCAGGTGCGCCTCCTCTTCGGCCGCG
>JBJXFY010000202.1:0-6785 GCA_046155815.1 Limisphaerales bacterium
GCCGCCGCGAGGTGCATCGCCGCGGTGTCCACGCCGACGAACAGCCGCGCCCGCCACAGCAGGCCCGCAAGCTCCGCCCACGAGGCCGTGCCGTCCGTGCTCACCGCCCGCGGTCCCAGCGAGCGCACCAGCTCGGCGTTCAGCGCGCGCTCCTCCGCGTCCGGCCCGCTGCTGACCACCAGCCGGCCCACGCGTCCGAGCAGATGGCGGCCCACCGTCGCCCAACGTTCGGCCGGCCAGCGCTTCACAGGCCACCGGGCCACCGGATGCAGCACTGCGAAGCTGTCGTCCAAGGGCGCCCCCGGCCAGTGCTGCGCGCGTTCGCGGACGAAGGCCAGCGGCGGTGCCTCCGCGCGGAGCGGCAGCCCGGCGCCCACGACGTGGAAGTCCTTTTCCGCGCGGTGGCACCAGACCCAGTCCACATCGGACCAGCGGTTCAGCAGCCGCCGCGCCACAGGCCCGAGCCTCACGTACCGCCGCGCCCCACAGCGCACGCGCGCGCCGCTCAGCCACGCCAGCCACCGGCCGCGGTCGCAGTCGCCGAGCTCGAAGGCCATGTCGAAGCGGGCGCGGCGCAGCTCGCGCACCAGCGCGAGGTCGCGGCGGAACGCGCCCGGCCCGCGGCGGTCCGTCTCCGGCTCGGCGGTGGTCAGCAGCCGGTCAATGGCCGGACAGCCCGCCAGGATGCCCTCGCAGCTCGCGCGCACGACCACCCAAATCTCCGCCCGCGGGTATTGCTCGCGCACCGCCGTCAGCGCCGGCGTCATCAGCAGCGCGTCGCCGATGTTCTTGGTCTTGAGGAAGAGGAGGCGCATGGGCGCGCTTCACGCGGCGGCGATGCCCTGCATCCGGGCCATCGCGGCGAACACGCCGCCGGCACGCAGCAGGTCGGCAAAGGTGCCCTCCTCCACGATCCGCCCGCGCGCCAGCACGAGGATGCGGTCGAGGTTCGCCAGCGTGCTCAAGCGGTGCGCCACGCAGATGACGGTGCGCCCCTCCTCGAGCCGTTCGATGGCGGCCTGCACCTCGCGCTCCGCCTGGGAGTCCAGTGCCGCCGTCGCCTCGTCCAGGACGAGGATCGGCGCATCGCGCACGAACGCCCGCGCGATGGCGAGGCGCTGCCGCTGCCCGCCCGACAGCGTCACTCCGCGCTCACCCACCGGCGTGGCGTAGCCCTGCGGCAGCGCCGCGATGAAGTCGTGTGCGAACGCCGCCCGCGCCGCCGCCTCCACTTCCGCCGACGTCGCGCCCGGCCGGCCGCAGGCGATGTTCTCCGCCACCGTCTGGTCAAAGAGCACGATCTCCTGGCTCACCAGCGCCATCTGCCCGCGCAGCTCCGCGGCCGTGAACTCCCGCACGTCCACGCCGTCCAGCGTCACCCGCCCGGCCGTGGGATCGTAGAAGCGCAGGAGCAGGTTCAGGAGCGTGCTCTTGCCGGAGCCGCTTTCGCCGGCCAGGCCGAGCTTCTCGCCGCGGCGGATGGTCACGTTGAAGTCCGTGAGGATCGGCTCGTCATCGTAGCGGAAGCCGACGTGGGTGAAGCGGATGGCCTCGCGAAAGGGCGGCAGCGGCCGCGGTTGCGGAGGATCCTGCACGCTGGGCTCAAGGCGCAGGAGCTGCATCAGGCGCTCGACGCCCACGCTGGTCTGGGCGAACTGGATGTGGATGCGCGCCAGCTTGCGGACCGGGGTGTAGAAGCTCACCACGCCGAAAAGGAACACCACCATGTCCGCGAACTGCACCTCCTTCAGGTGGATGTAGAGCAGCAGGAAGCCGATGCCGAGGGCGGAGGCGACCTCGATGAGGGGGTTGGCCAGTTCGTTGGCCTGGAGGCCCTTCATGCCGTGGTGCACGAGCTGGCGCGACAGTTCCTGGAAGCGCGCGAACTGCAGCGCCTCCAGATTGAAGGCCTTCACCACGCGCATCCCGGCGAGCGACTCGACGAGCAGGCTGGCCTGGCGCACGCCGGCCTGGACGGCGGCCTTGGCCGCCCGCCGCGCCTTCCGCCCCAGCACGATCATCGGCACCAGGCACAGCGGCAGGAAGACCAGCACGAAGAGCGTGAGCTGCCAGTTGATGGCCACCAGCAACAGGCCGACGCTGAGGATCGTCATCGGCTCCTTCACGAGGTCGGAGACTCCGAGCGCGAGCGTGCGCTGGAGCGCCACCACGTCGCCGTTCATCCGCGTGAGCAGGTCGCCGGTCTTGGCGCGGTTGAAGAAGTCCACCGAGAGCCGGGTGAACTGGCGCATCACGTCGAGGCGGAGGTCGTTCACCACGCGCTCGCTCACCCAGCCGAGGCAGTAGCTGCTGAAGTAACCGATGAAGCCGCGCAGGCCCATGAGCAGCGGCAGCAGCAGCAGCCCGCCCGCCATCTGTCGCAGGTCCGCCGGCCGGCCGTGGCGCGGCAGCCAGTCGTCCAGCACGGCCGTCAGCGCCGACTCCGTCCGCTCCGCCACGGCGGCCAGGCCCGCCCGCGGCGGGGGACCGGCGGCCGCCGCGGCCGCCGGCGGGGCGATGCGCTCGCTGAGCGCCTTCGCGCCCCAGACCACGGCGGCGTTCGACGCGCCGAAGAGCATCCCCAGCATCACGCCCAACGCCAGCCGCCGCCGGTAGCGCCGCAGGTACGGCGCGGCGAAGCGGAAAATGGCACGGAGGTTCTGCATCAGCGGCGAGCGGACTGTGGCGGAGCCGCCGCCCGGCGGGAAGGGCGGGGATGCGGGGACGTCCGGCGGCCCTTCCCGCAGCCCAGACTTGACCACGGGGGCGGGTTGACCGCCCGTCCCGCGCCCGGCGTTCAGGGCGTCTCGCGCGTGGGCCCGGGGATCGCGGCCTCCGTGAACACGGCGCGACGGATCACGGTGCGCTCGTCGCTGGTGTACGTGACGTGGATGCGGCCGTCCTTGGTCTGGATCGCGGTCGGGTACGCGAAGTCGCCGGGGCCGGCGGCTATGTTCCGGCGATGGGGCCAGGTCTTTCCGCCATCGAGCGAGATCGCCGCGCGCAGCGGTGTGCGCTCCGTGTGGCTGTCGTTCCAGATGAAGAGCAGGTGGCCGTTGCGGAGCCGGATCAGCTCCACGCTCGCGTTCGGGTTCGGGAACTCCGTCTCGACGCCCGGCGTCCATGTCCGCCCGCCGTCGGCGGACTCGGTGCGGACCACGTTGCCGTCGTCGCCGGGCTCGTAGTCGCCGCCGCGGCGGCAGAGGGCGAGCAGCCGGCCGGGCGCCAGCTCCACCGCCGCGGGCTGGAGGTTGCCCATGCGGGAGAAGACGCGGTTGCTCCCGGTCCACTCCCGTGTGGCGGGATCGAAGCGGAGAAAGAGGGAGGTGGTGTCGGCCCCGGTCTTCTCCGTGTCCGCTCCGGTCTCGTGGTAGATGGGCAGCAGGTACGCGCCGTCGCTCAGGAGGATCGGCCGGCTGCGGACCATCATGCCGGCCTCCCAGGCGACGATGAAGGCGTCGCTCCAGGTCGCGCCGCGGTCACGGGAAATCTTCGCCGCGATGCGCGACGTGCTCCACGTCCTGCCCGGACGCACGACGAAGAAGTGCCAGACCGTGCCGTCCGGCGACTGCCAGAGCACGGGGTTGCCCATCGAGTGGAAGGGATTCTCGGCGAGCACCCGGGGGGCGGACCAGGCGGCGGACCCCTTCTTCTGCGTCGAGCCGAAGACTGTGGTGGCCGTGGCGTACTCGCCCGCGCCGCCGAACCAGGCGAGCAGGAGGTCGCCGTTGTCGAGCTCGGTGAGGGTCGAGGGATGCTTGTACTGGCCGGTGGGCGTCTCCGGGCCGAACAGCTTTTCAGTCGGAATGGGCGGCGGCTCGGCGGCGGCGAGCGCGAGGGCGGTGGTGGCCAGCAGCGTGGGAAGAAGGCGGCGCATGGCCGCAGGGTGGGGGACGCGCGGTGCGGCCGGCAAACGGGGAAGCGCCGCCGCCTTCGACATCATCCCGTCCTTCTGCCACCCTCCGCGGGTGCCCGAAGCCGAAGTGCCGCTGCTCCGCCGCGTGGACCTGATCGCCCTGCGGCCCGACGCCACGCGCGCGGAGATCACGGGCCTCTGCGCCCGCGCCCACGCCGGGGGCTGCCTCGCCATATGCGTGCCCGGCTCGCGTGTCGCCCCCGCGGTCCACGCGCTGGAAGAAAGCAGCGTTAAGGTGGCGGCGCTGGTCGGCTTCCCCTTCGGCACCGCGGACGCGGACGTGAAGCGCTACGAGCTGGAAGCCGCGCTCGATGCCGGCGCGCGGGAGTTTGACGTGGTCCTGCATCCCGGCCTGCTGAAGGAGGGTGCGGACAAGGCCCTGCTGCGGGAGCTGCGCGACCTGCGCGAAGCCGCGGAGGAACGGCCGCTCAAGGTCATCGTCGAGTCGGGGCTGTTCTCGCCGGAAGAGCTGCGGCGCGCCGTCGCGCTGGTGATCGAGGCGGAGGCGCAGTTCCTCGTCACCGCCACCGGCTGCTCCGGCCGCGCCGCGACGCCTGCCGACATCCGGTTCTTCCGCGAGGCGGCCGGGCCGGAGCTGGGCCTGAAGGCGGTGGGCGGCGTGTCCGGCCCCGAGGCGGCGCGCGCGCTCATCGAGGCTGGGGCGAACCGTGTCGGCGTGTTCGACCTCGCGGCCTTCACGCCCGCCGCCTGATGCGGGTCTTCGTCGTCAGCGACGTCCACTACGCCGGCGCCGCGGAGCGGGCGCGGCGTGGCTGGGAGTCGCGCGCCATCCGGAATCCGCTGCTGCGTGCGGGCGCCGCGGTCTACCGCGACGCCCTCTGGCTCCGCGATCCCACTGGGCACAATCATCGGCTCGAAGCCTTCCTCGCCCGTGCTGGCGGGGCCGATCTCGTCATCGCCAACGGCGACTACTCCTGCGACAGCGCGTATGTCGGCGTGGCCGATGACGCGGCCTGCGCCAGCGCCGCAGAATGCCTCGGCCGCCTGCGGGCCGCCTTCCCTGGCCGGCTGCACCCGCTGCTGGGCGACCACGAGCTGGGCAAGTTCAGCCTCTTCGGCCGCGTGGGTGGGCTGCGCCTCGCGAGCCATGCACGCGCGACGCGGGAGCTGGAGATCCCGGAAGGCTGGCGGGTGGATGTCCCGGGTTGGTCACTCGTGGGCGTGACGTCGTCGCTGGTGGCGCTGCCCGTCTTGGAGCGCGAGGCCCTGCCGGAAGAACTTGGCCGTTGGGCGGAACTTCGCGCCGCGCATCTCGCGGAGCTTGACCGGCAGCTGACGTCACTGCCCCCGGACGCGCGCTGGCTGCTCTTCTGCCACGACCCGACGGCGCTGCCGTTCCTGCTCGAACTTCCATCCGTGCGCGCCGCCCTGCCGCGCCTCGGCGCGACCATCATCGGCCACCTGCATTCCGAACTGGTGCTGCGACCGGGCCGGCTGCTGGCGGGAATGCCGGAGATCCGCTTCCTCGGCGCGACGGCGCGGCGGCTCAGCGGCGCGCTGCGCCGCGCGGGAGACTGGGCGCCCTTCAAGGTTCGCCTCTGCCCGTCGCCTGCCGGCACGCAGTTGCTGAAGGACGGCGGGTACCTGGAGATCGGCCTCGCGCCGGACCACGAGCCGGAGATCGTCCGCCACCGCCTGCCGTGGTGACGGCCGCTTCAGGCCCATGCTCCGGCAGGTCCGGCCGGGCCGCAGGATGGGGCGGGCCGTCCGGGCCCCGGCGGCTTACGGCGTCGCCGGTGCGGGGGCCGGGGGCGGCGGCGGGCGCACGGGGATGGCCGGCGGCGCGGCGAAGCTGATGCCAAACAGCGTCCGGGCGAGGCTGACATAGCTCGGGCTGTCCACGGCATGGATCTTCGCGCGCTCCTGCAGCAGCTCGTCGAAGAGAAACTCCGCCCGCAGCTCGTCCTTGCTGAGGGCGAACCAGTCCGGGCAGAAGCGGACGACGCCCTTCGCCATGTCCGCGCGCACTGGCTCGCCGGACGGGCAGTCGGGACCGGCGGCGTCGCAGGTGAGCGACATGCTCGCCGTCACCGCCATGCCGATGTGCGCGTAGGCCACCTTCGCCTTGTCGAGCGTCGGCTGCGTGGCGTCCCCGAGATGGCGCGTCACCTCGCCCTGCACGAGCGCCTGCGACGAGAGCGCGGGATCGGACACGGCCTCGAAGGCGGGGTCCATCCACTTCTGCACCAAGCCGAGCGCGCGGCCGGCCTGGTCCTGCTGCGTCGGGTCGCAGCCCACGATCATGTCCGCCGGTGGCGCGGCGGCGCCTTTCACGGCCGAGCCGGCGCCGAGAACCAGGTCCTCGACCAGGTTGCTGAAGCTGTCCGCGTTGTCGAAGGCCTCCTCCGGCGTGAGGATGGCGTACTGGCGGGCGTGCGAGTAGGCGCGGTCCGGGATGGCGTGCGCCGCGCCGTGCAGGTGCATGCCCTCGTGCAGCAGCGTGTTGGCCTGCGTCTCGACCGGCTCGGTGAAGTACAGCGGGCACAGCCCGACCGAGCCGGCCTTGGGTGCGGCGAAACCGTCCGCGCCCATCTGGCAGTTGGGATTCGTCGCGTCCGCGCACTGGCTGCCGCTGCCCTTGTCGAACGCCGCCTGCACCAGCTTGAGGCGGTCCATGACGGCCGCGCCGAGGTCGGCGTCGCTGCGGTGGAAATGCACCATGAGCGCGGCGGCGGTCTTGGCGTGGGCGGCGTCCGCCGGCGCGCCGACGAATCCGTCCAGGTCGGTGATGGCCTTCGTGAGCCATTGGCCCATCAGCGTCTCCGCCGCGGCGGCGTCCTTCGCGTTCTGGCCGGCGCACGCGGACAGGGCCAGCACTGGCCCGGCGGGCGCGGGAGCGGGGGCCGGA
>JBJXFY010000204.1:0-2578 GCA_046155815.1 Limisphaerales bacterium
CGGGACGCTCTACCTCAACTACGACAAGGGCGTGCAGAGGCAGTGGCTCACGGATCCCGGCGGGTACATCAGCAGGGCCGACAGTCTCTGGCCCAGTCTCCAACACCTGCCACGGCGATAACGCGTCCCGTGACGCAGAGCCGCGTGGATGCTCACGGACGCGTGGTCCGGCCGCGCTGCACAGCCCTCATCCGCCGGGTGAGGTATCAGGGTGCCGCATTCCGCCGACGAGTGGAGCTCCACTTCCTGGACTGAGGTCTCCCGCGCACCCGCCCGCCGCCTCGACGTGCGCCAGCACCCGCCGTAGCTCGGTTCCGCCGCCTCCGAGGTAGAAGAGCACGACCTCAGGCACACCGAGTTCTTCGTGACGGATGACGACGGCAATGCTCACGGCCCCTCGAAGAGTTACTTTGCAGTACAAAGTACATCGTGCCGCAGGGTATGTCTACCTTGCCAGGCCCCACGGCACCGCCGCCCGTTGACTTCGGGTTCGTCGAGCGGGTGACTGCCTTCGGACGCGCCTGAGGCCGCTCGCTGGCCCTGTCAGCCGTTGGTTAGCTTGCAGCGCATGCCCGCCTACCCGCCCAACCGTCTCCCCGCCTGATGCGCCTTCTCGTCGTCGGAAGCGGCGGACGCGAACACGCCATATGCTGGGCCCTCCGCCGCGAAAACCCGGGTGCCGTGATCTACTGCGCACCCGGCAACCCCGGCACCAGCGACCTCGCCACCAACCTTCCCATCCAGGCCGACGAGGTCGACCGCATCGCCGATGCGGCCGACGCCTACGGCATCGACCTGGTCATCATCGGGCCCGAGGTGCCGCTCGCCAACGGCCTCGCCGACCGCCTCCGCGCTGAGGGGCGCCTGGTGATGGGCCCCGGCGCCGCCGCGGCACAGATCGAGGCCTCCAAGGCCTTCGCCAAGGACGTGATGGCCGCGGCCGGAATCCCCACCGCGTCCAGCCGCACCTTCACCGACCTGGCCGCAGCGCTTGCGTGGGTGGATCAGCACGCGGAGCCGCTCGTGGTGAAGGCGTCCGGTCTCGCGGCCGGCAAGGGCGCCGTGGTCTGCGCGACGCGCGCGGAAGCGGCCGCCACCGTACGCGCCATGCTGGGCGATGGGCGCTTCGGCGATGCCGGCCGGACCGTCGTCATCGAGAGCTTCCTCGAGGGCGAGGAAGTCTCCATTCTCGCCCTGACAAACGGCACCGACGTCACCCTCTTCCCCGCCGCACAGGATCACAAGCGCCTCAAGAACGGCGACGAGGGACCCAACACCGGCGGTATGGGTGCCTATGCGCCGGTGTCCATCGCATCATCCGGGCTCCTCGAGCGCACCCGCAAGGAAGTCCTCCTCCCCTGCCTCGCCGAGCTGAAGAAGCGCGGCGCTCCGTTCAGCGGCGTGCTCTACGCGGGCCTCATGGTCGATGCCGCAGGGACGCCGTGGGTGGTGGAGTTCAATTGCCGGCTGGGCGATCCGGAGGCCGAAGTGGTGCTTCCGCTCACCGGTGGCGTCACGGCGGCGTTCGAAGCCATTGCGCGCGGCGATGCACCCGCGGAGTTGCACGTCCCGGAAGGCGTCTTCGCCGTCACCACCGTGCTCGCCTCCGAGGGCTATCCCGATGCGCCGCGGAAGGGCCAGCCCATCGAGCTCCCGGCGAAAGCGCCCGAGGGTGTGCTCATCTTCCACGCCGGAACCGTCCGCGATGATCAGGGCGTCCTCCGCGTGAACGGCGGACGCGTCTTCGCCGTCACCGGCCTCGGCCAGTCGTTCGCCGAAGCCCAGGAACGAAGCCGCGCCGGCGCCGACGCCATTCACTTCGACGGCAAGATTTTCCGGACAGATATCGGCTGGCGGGAGGCTGCCCGCCTTGCACCGGCATAGCAGCCCCCGTCACGCTTTGCGGTTCACGCTTCCAGTTCTACCGCTTTCTCAGCGCATGCGTCGCCACCCAGAACCCCACGCGTGCGCCCTGCACTGTGCCAGCCTCGGTGGCCAGACGAAAGTGATAACCCGCGTAGATGCGGCTGTCGGCGTTCTCCCAGGCCGCATCCCACACCGATCCGAAGTGTCTCGTCACGCCGGCCAGCGACGTGCTCGTCGTCTCGAACGGGCCAGCTCCCCTGAACACATGGCAGAGCACGGCCGCTCCAGCACCGCCCGCCGTGCCGTGGCCTGACGGGTAGTCCGGGATCGGCGGCGTGGGAAAGGCGAACACCTGCCATGAGAGATCCGGCGCCGTGGCTGGATTGCCATCGTCCAGCTGCGTCGCCGAGTAGGGTCGCCAGAAGTTGAAGTGATACTTGCTGTCGAAGGTCGCGATGTACGCGTCCGCTTGCGCCAGGCCCATGAGGGAGAACAGGCGCGCCGCACGCCACGCGCCGAATGCATGGTCTGCCGCGAGAGTGCGCGCGATCCGGTTCCACGCCAGGGGGCTGTTCTCGAGCCAGAAGAGTGCGATCTCCGACTGCTCGGCGGTCCGCTCCGACGCCACGCCACCCAGACGGAGGATCTCCTGGTACTCTCTGGCGTAGCGTCGTGTCTTCACGGCCTCCGAGTTGGTCGCGCGCCCCTACCG